>JBAYTA010000019.1:0-26978 GCA_041675865.1 Bacilli bacterium
ATTGAAAGTCTCATAATTTAACATCAATCTGAATTCATATCTTTTTAAATCCTTCTTTACCTTATTAATATTAACATTTTTATTTTCCATTATCAATACAATATTGCGATACTTATCTATATTATCTTTAATAAAGAATTTTTCTTTTAATAGAAATTCTAAGGTTTTTATAGACATATTTAAATAAATTTTATTAATCTGATTAGCTTTTATAGATAATAATACCTTACTAAAAATAATTTTTTGTAAATTAATATAAATATCATCATCTAAATATTTAGAAATATTTTCATTATTTTCAAGACCATTGATATTATATCTTATTAAAGATCCACTCTCTTCTGCTTTCCATAATAATGGTGAATATAATAATTCAATATTATTTTTAATTATATGTTCATTAACACAAGCAGTAATGCTTTTTTTCTTTATATATAATTTTCTGATTTTTTCATTAAATGGTTGGAAAACTTCTGGTGAAGAAATTGCGATATCTAGATATTCAATAATCTCTTTAATATTATACGTGTCAGTTGGATATTTTACCATCCCTGCTTTCGTATTAAAATATAATAATTGATCATCATTAATTAATCCTTTATCAAGAATACTTAATAAACTTTTTATATTTTTCTCAATTTCTTTTATATCACTATTTTCAATAATAGATATAACATCATTATTATTTAAGTAAAAAGATTTTACAGAAATATCTTTTTGTATTCTAGAATAAACATAATCAAAAACCCTAAGCTGAACATTAGCTTTATATTTTTCAATATCATTTACTCTAAATAAAATAAAACTGCATTTATAATCTAATGTTTTAGACTTTTCAGAGATTTCATGAAATTCTTTATGAAAGTCTTCTTCATCATAGCGTTTATAGATTTCATTTTCAATTTCAATCGCATCTTTAAGTACACTAATAATACCAAAATAAAACTTTAAAACACCATCTCTAGAAATATAAGGCTTAGCAGATTCACTAATTAAATACTCTTTATCATTAACGATAATTCGATATTCAGATACATAATCTTCTACAGTTTCAATATTTTTATTAATTATATCTCTAATTGGTAGGTCATCTTTCTTGATAAAACCAAGAAATTCATCAAGTGATAATTTCCTACTTTCTATGCCTAAAAAACTATGTAAATTATTTGAAAAAGTGAACATTTTGTTTTCAGGATTATAATAGAATACACCTTTATTAACATTATTTACAATGTTATTATTAATCATTTTTAATGTTCTAATATTTTCTTCAAAATAAATATTTATTAACTTTGGTTCAAGTATTTTAGTAGCAACTCTTAAGTTAGTCATTAAATCATTATTAATGAATGATGAAGAGTTTGATGTATAAATAGCACATCCATATACCTCATTACGATTAAATAAGGGAAGTGCAATCAAGGATTTAACACCAGCATCAATATAACTTTTCCCAGTAATGATGTCTTTTACATCCAAATATGAATCTTTAAAATCAACCATTATTTGATGGTTTTGAGAAATTATCATTTCAACAATACTGCCTTTTAAAGCATTATAAGAAATTTCTCTTTCATATAATCTTTCCTTTTTGTAATTAAAAGTAAGTACTTTATTATAATTCTCATTCACTTCAGAAATAGCTTCTAGTGCTTCTATTGGAAAAATTACATAAGTAGCTTCATCAAAACTGATATGTTCTTCTAGTTGTTTAGAATATTGCATTAGTGCATTTCTAATACCATCATTTTCTAAACTTATTAAAGTTATATTTAAAGTCTTTTCAATTTTTTGAATTAATTTATTTAATTGATCTTCAATCTCAATTTTCTTTTCATCTTCATTTGATTCATTAATAATATTATCTTCATTCTTATCAATCTCTTTTTGAAGAACTTCAATTGCTTGCAATAAGCCTCTAACATCATCGCGGATATTTTTATTTTTTAGAACATGAATCTTTAAATAATTTGTATAGAAATCTTTCTTGATTTCTAAATTATTAGTTTTTTCAATATTTTTTAAATATCTAACACACATTCTATAAGCTTCATCATATAAATCCATTTCGATTAATAAAGAAACATATTCATTTGCAATAGCTAAATAATCATCAGTTACAGTATGCAAATTTTTAAATATATCTTGAAAACTATGTTTTGCATGCCTATAATTTTTTTCTAAAATTGATAATTTCGCATTCAAATAATTGCAGTATAAAATACCCTCTTCATCTCCAAGTTTATAGACTAATGAAATACAATCGTTTAATGTCTTTTTCGCTTCTTCTACTTGATTTTCATCTATATAAAGTTTGGTCATATTGCTTAGAGTAAGTGCTTTTAAAGAATCATCAGGATAATTTGAAAGGATGGCTTTTAGATTTAATAATGCTTTATCCTTTTGGTTTAACTCCGCATATATATATGCCATTTCTAAATACCAGCGATTTATTTCATCTATATTATCTAAATCAATATAGTTTCTCTTCATAAATGCATAACGGTATGCACTCTTAAAGTTTTTCTTTTGGATAAATATATAAATAAACCTTTCAAGCAAAGATACATATATCCTTTGGAATACAACATTATCTATTGAGTGAATTACTTTATTTGCTATTGTTAGTGCATCATCATACAAGCCTTCATTAATATAAAGATCAATGATTAATATATCAGATAAATATAAATATTCTTGATTCATTTCAATTTTACATTGATTTTTCAACTCTAATATTTCATCAAAATCTGATAGTTTTAGTTCTTTAGTTGATAGCTCGTTATAAACATTTTTAATATTCATTACTCCACCCCATAATAGTTCTATATTTATATTATACCATAAATAGGAAAGTTTGTAATTATTTTTCTAATAATAAAGAAAAAAAGAGAAAAAAATAAACTTTTCTCTTCTTAAAATTCTAAATTAATTGTAACAGGACCATCATTAATTAGTTCAATTTGCATACTAGCACCAAAAACTCCTTCAAATACATCAATATTATATGTTCTTAATTCATCATTGAATATTTTATATAATTGATTTGCATCTTCTGGATTCATGCTTTCTATAAACGAAGGTCTATTACCATCTTTTGTATTTGCGTATAATGTAAACTGCGAAATAGATAAAATTTCTCCATTAACTTTTAATATATTTAAATTCATTTTTTGATTTTCATCTTCAAAAATTCTTAAATTTATTATTTTTTTAGCCATCTTTTTTATATTTTCTAGCGTATCATCATGAGTAAAACCAACTAGTAATAAATACCCGTGATTTATTTTAGAAACTAATTGTCCATCAACTAAACAAGATGCACTTTTAACTCTTTGAATTACTACTCTCATTTTATAACCCTATCAATACTATATACATCAGAAACTTTATAAAGATTAGTTACTACATTATTTAAAATATCTGTATTAGAAACAGTGAACTTAATTTTCGTAAGTAAGTCGCCATCTTTATTTACACTTGAAGATATTCCAAGTAAATGAACAGTAAAACTATTCATCATATTTATTAAATCAGCAACTATATTTCTTCTATCAAAAGATAACACACTAATCATAGTTTCATATGGCTTTTTCGGTGCTTCATCATCCCATACTACATCAATATATCTTTCATTTGCAGTGTTTTTCGCATTATTGCATTCAAGACGATGGACAACTATTCCGTGTCCTTTAGTAACATAGCCTACAATATTATCATTATAAACTGGGTGACAACAGTTAGCTAGTTTAATTTGTGCTTTATCTAGGCCAGGTACTAATACACCCCATTCATTAGAAGACTTTTTAATCTTGTTAGTTTCAAAAGCTTCAGTTAATTGTTTGATGATTGTTTGTTCATCAAACTTTTCTACTTTTCCACTAATCTTATTCAATGAAGATTTTGCAGAGATTCTACCCTTACCTATTTCTACATAAAAATCATCTAAACTATTTACACCATATTTAGAAAAATATGTGGAAACTAATTTATCATCAAGCTTTAGACTAATATTTTCAGTTTTACATGTTTTTTCGTATTCTTCTTTACCTTTTTCAATTAACTCATCGCGTTTTCTTTTATTTAATATAGAAACAATTTTATGTTTCGCATGAGATGTTTTAACTAATCTAACCCATGCTTCGCTTGGTCCATTAAAATTTTTTGAAGTTTTAATTTCAATTACATCACCGGTTTTTAGTTTATATGATAAAGGTACTATTTTATTATTTACTATTGCACCTACTGTTGTATTTCCTACTTCAGTATGGATTCTATAAGCAAAATCTAGAGGTGTTGCACCAGTTGGAAAATCTAGAACATCTCCTTTTGGTGTAAACACATAAACATTCGCACTGAAAATGTCTTCTTTTATATTTTCTAATGGATCTACATCTTCATTATCATTCATTTCCACATAAGATAATAATTCTTTATACCATTTTAATTTTGCAGATATTTCATTTTGTTCCTTTTCAGGGGTATAACTCTTATTATCTTCTTTATATGCCCAGTGAGCTGCAACCCCATATTCTGCAATTTCATCCATCTCTTTAGTTCTAATTTGAACCTCATAGATCTTTCCACCAGACCCAACTATTGTAGTGTGGAGTGATTGGTAAAGATTTGGCTTTGGTGTTGCAATATAATCTTTAAATCTTCTTGGAATTGGGGTCCACGAACCATGAATTAATCCTAAAACAGAATAACACGATTCAATAGAAGGAACTAAAACTCTTAAAGCCATCAAATCATATATTTGATCAAACTCTAAATCTTTTTGCGACATCTTTTTATAGACACTATAAATGTTTTTAATTCTACCCTTTATTTCAAAATTATTTAGATGATTATTTCTTAAAAGCTCTTCGATTCTATTTTGCATTCTACTAATATCTTCTTCACGAACGGCTTTTTGCTCTTTAATTTGCTTAACTAAATCCCGATACTCTTCAGGATGTATGTATTTAAATGCAGTATCTTCTAATTCTGCCTTAATTCTATACATACCTAATCTATGAGCTAAAGGAGCATATAAATCCATTGTTTCTTGCGCAATCTTAACTTGCTTTTCTGGAGTCTGATATTCTAGTGTTCTCATATTATGAACTCTATCAAGTAGTTTTACTAAAACAACTCGAATATCTTTAGCCATAGCTAATAAAATCTTTTGATGAGTTTTAGCTAATGTCTTTTCTTTGGTCATATATTTTAATTGACCGATTTTTGTAACACCATCAACGATAGTTACCACATCAGTTCCAAACTTTGCAGTAAGTTCTTCTTTTGTAACATCAGTATCTTCTAAAATATCATGAAGAAAACCAGCTGCAATAGTTGAAGGTGAAGAATGTATTTCCGCAAGCATATAAGCTACTTCAAGAGGATGTTGAATATATGGATCTTTTGATTTTCTAAATTGGCCTTCATGCTTTTCTTTAGCAACTTCATAAGCTTCCATTATAAGATCAATATTCTTTTGTTTCTTTAAATATTCACTAGCTTTTTTAATTACATCTTCAATTGTTACTGATCTATTCATATTCATTCCTCCTTTTCTCTTTATTTTTATATGCTTTTAAATATTATATCTTAAATTATTTTTTAATATTTTTCTAACACTTTAATTGGATAGTTTTGAATTAAATCTCTTCCGTTTAAATCATCTAATTCAATTAAGAAACCTATTCCTACAACTACACCACCTAATTTTTCAACCAAGTCAATTGCAGCTTTAATAGTGCCTCCAGTTGCTAGTAAGTCATCAATAATAACAACCCTTTGGCCTGGTTTAATTGCATCTTTATGCATACATAATGTATTTGAACCATACTCTAGTTGGTAAGAAGTTGAAATAGTTTCTCTAGGTAATTTATTTGGTTTTCTAACTGGAACAAAACCAATCCCTAAATTATAAGCAATAGGGCAACCAAAAATAAACCCTCTAGATTCTGGTCCAACGATAACTTCCGCTTCTTTCTCTTTTGCGAATTCAATCAATTCATCACAAGCCTTTTTAAAAGCTTCCCCATCTCCCATTAAAGGTGTAATATCTCTAAATAATATTCCTTCAATTGGAAAATTTTCTACATTCGCAATATATTTTTTAAAATCCATTTTCATTTCTCCTTTTATTAGATATTATATATTATACCAAATATTTTGATAAATCTCCACTAAAAATCTTAAAAATTACAAAATCAATTTAATTCATATTTTTTTTATTCTTTCATAAGTTTTAAAGAAAGAAGAGAAAACTTATGAAAAATACTTTAGTTAAAAATACTTTAATTTTAATAATAACAAGTCTAATCGTTAGATTACTTAGTTTATTTAACAGAATTGTTCTTACAAGACTTTTAGGTAATGAAGGAATATCCCTTTATGTTATAAGTTTACCATCTATAATGCTGTTTATGTCAATAGCAGGGTTTTCACTTAATTTAGTTCTTTCTAAAATTGTTTCAGAAAATCAAGTAACAAAAAAATATAGTGATAAAGCAATATTAAAAAATGCTATATTAATTGGCTTTGTTACATCATTGATAACAGCTTTAATTTTGATTATTGTAATAAAACCTTTAGTTTATGTTGGATTAAAACAAGAAAAAACATTTTACCCAATTTTATCGTGTATTATATTTTTACCACTTGTTGCTCTTAACAATATTATAAGAGGATACTATAATGGTAAAAATCAAATTAATATTTCTGCTTATGCAAATCTAATTGAACAAGTGAGTAGGATTTTAGTTGGAACTTTATTTTTATATATATTTTTACCATATGGTTTGATTATATCTGTAACAATGGCAATAATTGCAATGGGAATAGGTGAGTTTATTTCCTTAATATATAGTTTAGTTATATTAAAGAGAAAAAAAGTTGATGTAATTTCAAAAATAAACGATATTTCTCCTAAAAAAGATATAATTAGAATTGGGCTTCCAACAACACTTTCTAGATTAGTTGGTAACTTCAGTTTATTTTTAGAACCAATTATTTATACATTAGCATTAAGCATCTTAGCATTTTCAAGTGATGATATTTTATATAAATACAGTGCAGTAACTGCATATGCAATTCCTTTAATAACACTTTGTTCATTTATTTCACAATCAATTGCAACTGCAGTAATACCCAATATAAGTAAAGCGAATGCAAGTAATAATACAAATGAAATAAATTATTATATTAAGAAGTCATGTATTTTATCAATAATACCTGGAATATTGGTGTCTATACTAATTACAGTGTATGGATATGAATATATGAGTTTAGTTTATAATACTGATATAGGGGCAAATTATGTTACTAGTTTAGGAGCACTTTTTATAGTTTACTATATTCATTCTCCTTTAATGGCAATAATGCAAGCTCTAGGTAGGCAAAAGTTTTTATTTAAGTTTAATATAATTATTAGCATTATAAAATTAATTCTTATTTTTGGTCTTTCATTTATTAATTTCATATCCTTTAATAGTTTAATTCTAGCAACTTTATTAGTTACAATTATCTCAACTATGTATATTTTCTTTTATCTTAAAAACACATATAAATTTAAATTCTTCTTTAATGAAAATTTTAATTTTATTCTCCTTACTGTTTTAACAATTTTAAGCCTGATTATTTTAAAAGCAGGCATAAAAAATTACCTGCTTAATTCATTTATATTATCAATATTATTTATAATTTATGCAAAGATTTTAAAAATCACAAGTTTTCGCAATAAATAAACCTCCGTATTCATAGTTAGCATAATAAATATCTGCTACTTCATTATATCCTTGTTTCTTTATTTCTTGATAGACAAAATCAGTAGTAAGATTTAATATTTTTAAGTTTTCCTCAATAATTTTACCGCTTAAAATTACTGGAAAAGGATAAATAGCTTTTGCTTCTTTTGCAGTTTCTGCTTCTCCTATTGTATTACTAGCTACCACATTTTGTGTTTTCGATGCAACTGGTGTAGATGGATTATCTGTTTCTGAAAATTCATCAAAGAGGAATGTGGAAATCTCGCCATTTGATTCTAAGATTAAATATCTAACTTCTGATATAGATCGAATATTTTTTAAGCGCATTTGAATAATTAAATCATCCATATTGTACTTTTGCTTTTTCATTTCTTTAATATTTAACTTACCATCGATAATAATAATGCTTTGTTTACCATCAAGGAAACTTCTAAAAATTGAAAACTTTAAACTTATATAAGCAAGTATTTTTTGAATAAAACCTAATATTAAAATTCCTGCTATATAAATTAAAAACTCATTTTCTTTTCCTAAACCTGAAACTGCAATATCTGCTATAATTAAAATTACTGCAAAATCAAATAAACTGAGCTGGCCAATTTCTCGCTTTCCCATAAATTTCATAATGAGTAAAATAATAAAATATATTGCAATAATTTTTAATAAAACTAAATAATCCATAAACTTACTCCTGTTCTAAACTTTTCATAAACTTAATATAATTAAGTGGTGATAAAATGAAAAATACTATTAAAATGAAAATGTTTGCTTATATTGTCTTTTTACTTATTCTTAGCATTTTTGCTTCAATTTATGCACTCTTGATATACTTAAACAAAGCTAGTTCAAGAGTTACCTCATTTAATACGATAACATTTGTTGTGGGGGTCTTATCTTTCTTTATTTTGGGACTTCTAGCAGGAAATACAGCACAGAAAAATGGCTTGTTGGAAGGTTTAATAGCTGCAACTATTATTATATTACTGACTTTAATTATCAACTTTTTTGTTCAAGTTCCATTCATAGCAAGAAGTTTTGTAAAGACTGTTTCTTACATAACTTCAGCATCTTTAGGGGGAATCTTAGGTGTTAATTTTAGACCTATAATGGGTAGAAAATACGACTAAGGTTTGCCCTTTTTCTTTACTTAAATTTTGCTTTGTGTTAAAATAATCTAAGGTGATTATATGGAACCATTAGCATATAGAATGCGACCACAAAAAATTGATGATATCTTTGGCCAAGCACATTTAGTTGGCTCAAATGGTGTAATCAGAAAAATGCTTAAAAATAAAAAAATACCATCTTTAATATTTTATGGTGTTCCAGGAATTGGAAAAACTACACTTGCACTTGCAATTTGTAACGAATTAGATCTTCCTTATTTTACTTTTAATGCATCTACTGATAATAAAGCAGCTTTAAAAGATATTATTGCATCAGCAGAAACAAATCAATCAACTTTAGTAATTATTGATGAAATTCACAGAATGAAAAAAGATATTCAAGATTTCTTACTACCTTATGTAGAAAAAGGAAGTATTACTATCTTAGGTTTAACAACCATTAATCCATATCATTCTGTTAATCCTGCTATTCGTTCTCGTTGTATGATTTATAAATTAAACTCATTAACAAATGATGAATTATCACTTGCAATTGATAAAGCAATTATAAATTACAATCCAAACATCAAGATAGATAATGATGCTAGAAGTTATTTAGTCAATATGGCTAATGGCGAAGTAAGAATAATTATAAATATGCTCGAAGCTATTTTCTTTGTTTTAAATGAAAATCTAAATATAGACTTAGATTTAGCAAAACAAATTATTCAAAAACCAAGCATAAGTATCGATGGATCTGAAGATAATTTCTTTGATACTTTAAGTGGGCTTCATAAATCAATTAGGGGGAGTGATGTAGATGCAAGTTTACATTACTTAGGCAAACTCTTAAGTGCTGAAGATTTACTGCCACTAATTAGAAGATTATATTGTATTTGTTATGAAGATATTGGTCTAGCAAACCCTGCAATGGGACCAAAAGTAAAAGCAGCTTGCGAAACAGCACTTGAGCTTGGTTTTCCAGAAGCAAGGCTTCCACTTGCGGCAATTGTTGTAGATATGGCTTTATCACCAAAATCAAATACAGCTTATTTAGCCCTTGATAGTGCATTAAATGATATCGAAGCTGGTAAAAGTGGAACTCTACCACTCCATTTAAAAAATCAATATTCCTTTGATCCAAATCAAACAGCTTATAAATATCCACATGATTATCCAGGTTCATGGGTAGACCAACAATATTTACCCGATCCAATCAAAGATAGACAATATTATTATCCAAAAGAATCAAGCAAATACGAAATTGCTTTAAAAGAAAGATATGATGCTATCAAAAGAGCAAGAAAGAAAAAATAGAAACTCAATTAACGAGTTTCTATTTTAAATATTCATACACCTTTTCTAAATCTTTATTTGAAACTAATGGAGTTTGAATTCTTCTTGCTTTTATTTGACTTAAATAAAAAGCATCACCATTTTTTTGTAAATAAAGAGCATTATTATTATTCATTACTCTATTAGAAAAAGATTGCGAACTCATTTTAAATACTAATTTATGATTAAAAAGCGATGATAGAATTGTTGTATAATTAAGTTCATCTCTAATTAAATATATAACAGTGACCCCAGCTTTTTCACCTAACTGTGTTACATACATTATTTTATTTTCAAAATATGCATAGGTTTCTTTATCAACATCTAAATTATTTATTACAATAACTTTTCTTTTTAATTTTTCACTTGAATCGTTATTAATATCTATTTTTTTATTATAATCATCTAATGAAGTTGTTTTTGCATTATTAATGAGTTCAAGTTTACCATCAATTAAAGCTATTATTTTATTTAAATAATCATTAATTGCAACATCACTAACAACATCAATTATATTGCTTAAATAACCAAACTCATTATTGGCATCAAATATTTCAATTTCATAATTAATTAAATTCATTTTCACAAATAAACAACAAATATAATAAGATATAAAATTCTTTAATCCTGTTCCTTTACTACCAATTAATAATAAATTTGAATTACCAACTAAATCAATTTCGCATAATTTATTTTCATAAGTTAAGCCAAGTGGAATAATATAATTATCATATAAATTACTTTGTTTTAATAATATTTCTCTGATAGTTAATATCTGTGGGTATTTATTAACAATTTGAATCATTAAACTACTTCCCTCATAACCAATTAAGATATTATCTTCGATAACATTATTTAGTCTTTCAATTAAATGTTCCATATTGAATTCTGAAAATACTCTAAATTTAAATGAAGTTACTTGGTAAGTAATTGTATAACTTAAATCTTTATACTCAATGTGTAAATTATTAAAAACAGAATGAATCAAACTTCTAGTTTCTAATGATAATTTATCTTGAAAATTATAATTCATTACATTAGGAATTTCTTCAAAAATTTTTAGTGGTACTTGTTGTTGTTTTGAAAATATATTTTTCTTTGTTGCTATTTCTTTTTCTTCATTAGAACCTAAATTATATTTAAAAAATCTTGAGAAATTACCAGTATATCTTGTAAGCTTTTTAGTTTTACTTCCTAAATTTCTAAACATATCAATAATAGGCATTTTAATTATTAATGATAAGCCAAGTAGCATAATAAGTAAAGCAATTAATACTACACCTATAGCTCCAAATAAATAAAAAATTATATAAAACATTACAGAACCAACTAGACCACCACCTAAATACATATTAGCCTCAGTATCTAAATATGTTTTATATATTTTCCAAGTTTCTGAAAAATAGGAATTTGAAGATTGTTCAATATAATTATGAAGTGGGAAATGAGCAAATATTAATAAACCAAAACAAATAAATAAGAAACCAATAAATCTTTGATTTTTAAAATCAAAGTTTTTATGTGTAAATAAATTTACAATTCCAAAAAATAGTAAAAATAATATCACAATCCAGTACCAATCACCAAATGTAACTTTAAAGATATTTGTGAGGAATGATCCAATTTTACCAAGTTGTCCCAAAATAGATATTGAAAAGATTATAAATATAATACCAATTAATTCATGATAAAAAAGAGTTTCTTCCTTCTTATCATCAATATTTCTCTTTTTGTCCTTCGCCATAATATATTAACCTCATTATTGTTATTATATAATAAAAGTTTGGTGAAAAAAGGAAAATTATAGGGAAGTAATCTAAATTATATGAAAATTAATCTTTATAAATATTAAATATAATTTTCTTGCATTATGAAGATAATTATAGTATAATACATAAGAGATATATTGTTAGGAGGTCATCATGCGAGTAACATTTTTAATGAGATGTTCAGTTTGTAACGAAGAAAATTATTTAACTGAAAAAAATAAAAAGAACACTCCCGACAGAATTGAGCAAATGAAGTTTTGCCCTAAATGTCGTAAACAAACTTTACACAAAGAAAAAGCGAAAAAATAGCTAATAAACGCCAAGTTGATTGGTGTTTTTATTTTGAAAACACATATTTCTTGAATATATTCTGTTTATGTGTTAATATAAATAGGAAATATTTATCAAATAACGGAGGACATTATGAAGTCAGATAATAAAGAGAATAAACAAAAAGATACAACTGTTACTGAAGAAATTGAAGGTTTGCTTCATTTCGATAATGATGATATAGTTGTAGCAGATGTTGATATCCCTGAAGTTAACATTATTAGTGATGTTTTAGAACTACAAAAGGATATCAAAATCGAGTTTGATACTGAACCAATTGAGAAGATTGCGAAAAAGCGAATGAAAAAAGCTGCAATTGAAACAGATGAAAGCAGCGAAGAAAAACCATTAAAACTAAAAAAATTAGAAAAGAAAAAATTGAGAGTTATTAATCGTCTAATTGCGGGAGAAATTAATGGGCCAAAGGCTGCAAAACTACTTAAGATTACAACAAGACAAGTAAGAAATCTTAAACGTCAAGTTTTAAACGAAGGTGAAGCTGGTGTTATTCATAAAAATAGATATTATAAACCAGTCAATACATATGAAACAGATATAAGAAAAACAATTGCGAAAACATACAGAGCAGAGTTTAGAGGAACAAACTTTACAGAATTTGCACGTATTATGCAAGAGCGAGGATATGATTTATCTAGAAGTACTATCTATAATATCTTAAGAGAAAATAGAATTCGTTCTCCGCAAAGAAAGAAAGTCAAAAGAAAGAAAACTACTCCAACCCAAGTTAAAGAAACGGTCAAAAAATAACAAATGAAAAGAAAAGAAACTAGAGTTGTTCGAATTGGTAATGTATTAATTGGTGGTAATGAAAAAATTGCTATTCAAAGCATGACAAATACTAAAACTAAAGATGTTGATGCAACTGTAAACCAAATTCATGAGTTAGAAAAATGTGGTTGCGAAATAATTAGAGTTGCTGTTTTGGATGAAGCCGATGCTAGAGCAATAAAAGAAATCAAAGCAAAAATAAGCATTCCTCTTGTTGCAGATATTCATTTTGACTATCGACTAGCCCTAATCGCTATTGAATCTGGTGTTGATAAATTAAGAATTAATCCAGGAAATATAGGTGATATCGAGCGAATCAAAGCTGTAGTTAATGCTTGTAAGGAAAAAAATATACCAATTAGAATTGGAGTTAATTCTGGTTCTATTGAAAAAGATCTTCAAGATAAATATAACGATGATATTGCAAGTGCATTAGTAGAAAGTGCAAAAAGACATGTACAAATATTAGAAGATTTAGATTTCTATGAAATTGTAATATCCCTTAAAGCATCGGATGTAAATACTGCTATCAGTGCTTATTTACAAGCAAGTGAAGTATTTCCCTATCCACTACATATAGGAATTACTGAAGCTGGATCAAAATTTTCAGGAACAATTAAATCTGCAATAGGGTTAGGAGTTCTTCTTTACCAAGGTATCGGAGATACATTAAGAGTTTCATTAAGTACAAATTCTACTGAAGAAATTAAAGTTGCAAAAGAAATCTTATCTACATTTGGTTTGTATGATAAGCCAACCTTAGTATCTTGTCCTACATGTGGGAGAATTCAGTATAATATGCTTGAAATAGTTGATGAAATTGAATCTTTTCTAGACAGTTTAAATAACCCGAAAATAAAAGTTGCTATTATGGGTTGTGCAGTTAATGGCCCAGGAGAAGCAAAAGATGCAGATATAGGAATAGCAGGTGGTAGAAATGGAGCGCTTTTATTTAAAAAAGGTGAAATAATTAAACGAATTGAAGAAAAAGAAATTGTTCAAGTTTTAAAACAAGAAATATTAGAAATGATAAAATAAGCCAGTTCGAAAATGAACCGGCTTTTTTTATGAGTATTTTTCTAATAATTCTATAAATCTTTTATTTTCTCTTAGTTTCTTTAGTGTTTTGAACTCAGAATTTTTAAAATAGTTTACTAACCATTTTAAGTAATCTCCATTTGTTTGAACCATTGCATATTCTGCAAGTACTTTATCATTTTTCATAGACATTGCTGCTTTCTTTGCAAATTCTAACTGTTTTTCTCTAAAATTAATTATATATTCTTCAGTATTTTCTAAATATGCAAGTTTACCACAAAACTCACCACATGCCTTACTAGCAAAATAAGAAAAATATTCAAATCCTTTATTATTAGCTAGTTTGGAAGTTGAGTTTATAAAGTTATTAACTTTACTAATTTTTTCTTCAAGAGATATATCTTCTACGTACCAAATTGATTTAATAAGTTTATTAAAAGCAAAATCAAAAAGTTCATATTGGTTCTTTAAGATCCAGTATTTAAATTCAGCAGTATCTTTAGCAAAAAGTTGTTCAGTTTTTTGTTCAGCTGTGTGATACCAATTTGGGAACTTATTTATAATATCTAGTGCTTCTTCAGTATTATCTAGTGCATGAAATAGTTTTGCTTTCATATTTAGTGCATCAAGCCTCAATAAATCATCTGTACAATTATTTAAAACAGTATTGCAAATATTCATGAATTCATCATAATTTTCTTTTAAAATATTAGGATCATTATCTGCAGCACCACCTGCAATACACCACATATAGATAAGCATTATTTTATAATCGTTTGGATATTTCTTTCTAGCTCTTTTAATTAATTCTGTTGCCTCTTGCATTTTTCCTTGATAATACATTTCCCAGTATTGTTCTATTACATCTTTTATGTCAGATTCAATCTTTGCTGTATCATAGCCCATTAACTCATCAACACTAACATCAAATATTCTTGCTAGTGGAAAAAGCATTGTAATATCTGGGTAAGTATCATTAGATTCCCATTTGCTTATTGCAGCACTAGAAATATTTAATAAATCAGCTAAACCCTCTTGGGTCATTCCTTTTGCTTTACGAAATTTCTTAATATTTTCACTTAAATTTAGTTTCATATATTAATCTCCTTTACTTACACTTCCATTATACACTGAAATTTTATAAAATCCACAGATTGATAGTAAAATACAATATAACCACAAGTTAACTTACTTAACCATCAAGCAAGAATGATGCAAAAAAAGAATCACTATTAGTGACTCTATTTTACTGAACTCACAGAATAACCTGCGTCTTCTACAGCATCTATTAATACTTTATCATCGATTTCATTTTTTAATGTTAGATTAGCTAAATTATTGCTTAAATCGACTTTAGCCTTTACTCCATCAATTTTGTTTAATGCTTTTTCAACTCTAGCTGAGCAATGAGCACAACTCATTCCTTCAATATATAATGTTTTTTTCATAAAGTACCTCCATTAATATTGTATCAAAAATTTAAATATTTATTTAAGAATATGCGTTATTCATCATCTAAATCTTGATTTACAGGAATTAAAACTTTCGTTTCATAATCATTAAATGATGAAACATCTCTTAATCTTCTTTGAATTTGTCTAGTTCTAGTTCCAACTAATTTGTGAAGTTCATTATTAGCTTGATCTAGTTTTGTTTGAGCTGATTTTAAAACATCACTAAACTTTTCAAATTCAGTCTTAACTGCAGCTAATGTTTCCCAAACTTCACTACTTCTTTGTTGGATAGCTAGGCTCTTAAAGCCCATTTGAATTGAGTTAAGGAGTGCAGCCATTGTTGTTGGACCCGCAATATTTATTTTATAAGTTCTTTGTAAATCTTCAACAAGTCCAAGTCTTACAACTTCAGCATATAATCCTTCTATTGGTAGGAACATTATTGCAAACTCTGTTGTATTTGGAACATCAATATATTTTGAACTTATATCTTTTGCAAAGGTTTTAATTTTTGCTGCAAGATCTTTTTGATGTTTTTCAACTAATTTACTATCAGCTGTTTCATATGCATCTAAAAGTCTTGAATAATCTTCAATTGGAAATTTAGAATCAATTGGTAAGTAGACTGGATTACCATCACCAGGAAGTTTAATAGCAAACTCTACTCTATCATTACTTCCTCTTTTTGTAATTACATTTGTTTCGTATTGTTCTGCAATTAAAATCTCTTCAAGGATATTACTTAATTGAATTTCCCCTAAAATACCTCTAGTTTTCACATTACTTAATACTTTCTTTAAGTCACCAACACCAGTAGCAAGAGTTTGCATTTCACCTAAACCTTTAGTAACCTTTTCCAAACTGTCACTTACAGTCTTAAATGATTCAGTTATTCTTGCATTTAATGTAGATTGAAGTTTTTCATCAACTGTTTGACGCATTTCTTCTAATTTCTTTGAGTTCTCAAGTTGAATTGAGGTAAGAGATTTTTCAATTTGTTCACGAACATTTTCTAATCTTTTATCTGTATTTTCTTTTAATGTATTAATTGATTTTTCTACAGAATTTCTTATGTTCTCTAGTTTTTGTTCAATTTCAAGATTCGCTTTACTTTGACCATCATTTGCAAGCTTAATTTGACTTTCTACATTTTGTACAAATGACTTATTTGCTTCACTTTGTGAACTTGTGAAAAGAGTGAACATATTCACAAATGAATTAGATAGTGCAGTTACTTCACTTTTTAAATTGCCTACTATTTGATTTGTATTCTCTTTTAAGTTATCTTCTATATTATTAACTTCTTTTTTCTTAAAACTTAATACAAGGCTAAATACTACTAAAACTAACAAAACAGTTAATAGTCCGATGATTATCCAATCATGTAATTCCATTTTATTCTCCCTTCACTATTTTTTCAATTAACTCTTGATCAAAAACTCCATTTCTAATCATTTCTATTTCATACTTATAAGGTGGAAAATCTCCTTTTCCATCTTTCACATAAGGTGTTTCTAATATTTTTGGAATGTCTTTAAATCTTTTATCATTTACAAACTTCATTAGAGTTTCAAAACCAATAGTACCAAATCCAAAATTCTCATGACGGTCTTTTCTTGCACCAGTAATATTTTTTGAGTCATTTAAATGAATTACTTTTATTTTATCTAAACCGATAAGTTTATCAAACTCATTTAAAACACCATCATAATCATTTATAATGTCATATCCCGCATCATTAGTATGACAAGTATCAAAACATACAACTAATCTATCTGATTTAACTTCGTCAATCAAGTATTTAAGATGTTCAAATTTATAGCATAGTTCTGTACCTTTACCTGCCATAGTTTCAAGAGCTATAGAAACATCTGTATCTTTAGTAATCTCTAAAATCTCTTTTAAACTTCTCACAATATTATCTAGCCCTACTTCTTCACCCATTTTCACATGTGCTCCAGGATGAAGAACTATATATTTAGCACCAACTTTATCAGTTGCAATAATTTCTTTAGATATAAATTCAACTGCAAACGATCTTTTAACTTCATCGCTTTGTGCTAAATTTACAATATATGGTGCATGGACAATAATATCCTTTGCTTTTATATTGTTTTCTTTAATTATTTCAGTCATCTCAGGAATGTTTAATCTCTCTATTTCCTTACGATAAGTATTTTGTGGTGCTCCAAGGTAGACCATAAAGCAATTAGCATTATAACTTAGTGCTTCTGTAACACTACCTACTAACATTTTATCTCCACTATTTCCAACATGACAACCTATTTTCATTCTTCTTTTCTTGCCTTTCTACGATATATATCTTCGATTTTATTTCTCTTTGCTTTTCTTAACTCTTTTTGAATCTTTTCATTTCTCTTCTTTTTATATCCTGGTTTAACCTTTTTAGGAACAGGAATAGCTCTATGAATAGATTCTTCTAAAGTAGTCATTTTATTAACTCTTTTACTTCTAGCATTTCTTTCCTTGGTTGGCACTAATTCATTATTTTTCAATGCCATATATGTACAACTTAAACCTTTAGCTTCTAACTTATTTATATAACTATCATCTTCATAATCATAAAAAGAAATAGATATACCATCATTATCAATTCTTCCAGTTCTACCAGTTCTATGGATAAAAAACTCAATATCATTTGGTAGTTCAAAATTGATTACATGGCTAACTCCAGTAATATCAATTCCACGCGAAGCAATATCACTAGCAACTACATATTGAAAATCTGCATCTTTAATTCTTCTTAAAATTTGTTTTCTTTCCCTAGCTTCTAAGTCACCGGTAAGTTTACCAACTTTGAATCCATTTTCACCTAAATGATTTGCGATATCATCTACAGTTGTTTTTGTATTTGCGAAAATTAAAACTAAGTATGGATGAAAAGTATTAAGTAAGTTCACTAATAATGTGAACTTATTTTTATTTTTTGTTGGAATAAATATATGCTTTATATTTTCATGAGCAATGTTTTTATTTGTAAGATCAACTAGTTCAAATTTAGATAAATATTTATTTAAGAAAACAATTAAATCATTAAATACTGTTGCACTAAATACTAGAACTTGAATATCATCAACAAATCTTGCAAATATAGTATCGATATCTTCTATTTCAGATGATTCAAAAACCATATCTGCTTCATCAACAACAACAGCTTTTGCAGTATGAATTTTTAATAGATTCGTGCTAATAGCAAGATCTTTTACTTTACCAATAGTTCCAATAACTATTTGAGGTTGAGATATTTTTAATCTTTCAATTTCACTTTCTCTATTAGTTCCACCTACATAAGTTCTAACATCTATTAAAGAATTAGAAAACTTAATTATTTTATTAATTTCATCGCTTATTTGATACGCTAATTCTCTTGTTGGTACAATAATTACATATTGAACTTCTTCAACATTATCTAAATTGTTTAATAAAGGAAGTAAAAATGCATGAGTTTTTCCTGTACCGGTTTGACTTTGAGCAATTACATTCTCATTATTTAGTACTTTAGGAATAACTTCTTTTTGTACATTTGTAGGTTCCCTAAAACCAAGATCTATTAGAGCCTCATTAATAAACGGCTTGAACTTATATTTTTTAAACATTAATAATTTCCTTTCCTGAAGAAATCGGATAGTTATAATCAGTTAGTTCAACTAAAACTAAATCATTATTTTTTGCAGTTATACTTTCAAATTTCACATTCAAATAATTTGAAGAATGACCATAGCAAATCCCATTTTGTACCTTTTCTACTAATACTTCAACTCTTTTGCCCACAAATTGTTTTCTGAATTCAATAGCTTTCTCTCTACTTAAATTTAAAAGCTCATTTGTTCTAAATTTTTTTGTAATATCATCAACTTGATCAACAAAATCATATGCTCTAGTATTTGGTCTTCTTGAATATGGGAAAACATGCATTTCTCCATAATTTATAGAATCAATAAATTTTTTTGTTTCTTCAAAGTCACTAGCAGTTTCCCCAGGAAAACCAACCATAACATCTGTTGTTATATTTGCATCTGGGAATACATTTCTAATTTTATTTATTTTTTCTTTATATTCTTCAGTTGTATATTTTCTATTCATTCTCTTCAATGTATTATTTGCTCCACCTTGTAGGGGAATATGGAAATGATTACAGAATTTATCTTTATGCACGTTGATTATATTAAGTAAACCATCAGTTATTTCAGTCATTTCTAAACTTGAAATCCTGATTCTAGGTAGGTTATCAACTCTACTTACTAAATCAGACAATAAATTTTCAAAGGAATAACCATTTAAATCTTTACCATATGCTCCAGTATTGATCCCTGTTAATACAACTTCTTTCATACCATTTTGTGATAAATGACTAATTTCATTTATAACATCTTCTGGTAATCTACTTCTAACTCTTCCTCTAGCATAGGGGATTGCGCAATAGCTACAAAAGTTATCACAACCATCCTCAATTTTTATAAAACCTCTAGTATGGTTATTATAACGATTTATTTTTATTTCTTCATAATCTCTATTTTTACTTATATCTTCAATAATAAACTTAGGATTTTTTGTTTTTAATGCATCAATTGCTAAAGAATAAAGTAAATGGCGATTCTTAGTTCCAAGAATAATATCTACACCTTCAATTTCTTTTACTTGAAGTGGATTTAACTGTGCAAAACAACCCATTACAGCAACAACACCATTTTGATTATTTTTAACAGCTTGACGTATTATTTTTCTACTTTTTGAATCCGATGTGTTAGTAACTGTGCATGTATTAATAATTGCAACATCTGCTTTTTCTTGGAACCCTACCAATTCAAAACCATTATCCATAAATTCATTTATTATTGCTACTGATTCATATTCATTAACTTTACATCCTAGTGAATAATAACTTACTTTCATTCTATAACTCCAATTCATAACTAATCGCACTCATAATATATAATGGTGCTGTTTCTAGTCTTAATATTCTAGGTCCTAGTCCGATCGGTATAAAACCTTTATTATTTAATAGTTCTACTTCTAAAGGATCAAATCCTCCTTCAGGTCCAACTATAATTAAAACTCTTTTTCCCTTAAATAAAGGAATAATATTTTTAAATTTATTTAAAGAATTTGTTTTTAAATCCTCATAAGCATAAACAAGTATATCGAATTGATCAAGATTATCTAGTAATTTATCTAGTTTTAAAGGATTTGCTACACTTAAGAGTTTTGTCCTTTTACTTTGTTCAGATGCTTCTTTCACAATCGTATTCATACGTTCAAGTTTAGAATTTTTTTCATCTTTAATTCTAACCACAGATCTTTTCATTTCAACAGGAATAAACCCATCAGCTCCAAGTTCTGTAATCCTTCTTAAAACTTCTTCAAGTTTAGAACCTCTAGTAAGGCCTAAAGCAATAGTAATTGATGTAGGTAGTTCAACATCTGATTTTAATTTTTCTAGAGTTTCTAAGACAACATTATTTTTATTTATTTCTTTTATTACACATAAAAATAAGTTTTGATTTTCATCACAAACTTCTACCTTTTCAGCAATTCTCATTCTCATAACATTTTTTATATGATGGTAATCTTGATCAACTATTACTATTAAGTTACCATTAATTTGTTCACTTTGTATAAAATATCTTTGCATATTTATTACCTATTTATAATCTTATATATTATTTATTATACTATATTTAGCATTTTAAGTAAAGCAAGTTAAAATAATAATAAGTCGCTTTTCAATTATAGAAAAGCGACATTTATTTTAATTTTTAAAGAATTTTTTTATTTTTTCAAATACTGAATCGTTTCGTTCATTTGTTTTTGAAAGTTTTTTAAATAGTTCTTTTTGTTCATTTGTAAGCTTAGTAGGAGTAATAATATTAACACTTACATATTGACTTCCTTGTCTTGATGTTCTTGCATTAAATATTCCCTTATTAGTTAATTTGAACTTTGTTCCACTTTGTGTACCAGCAGGTATTTTTAAATTTACATTACCAGTTAATGTTGGCACTTCAACATTATCGCCAAGTGCTGCTTGTGAGAATGTAATTGGTAAATCCATAAAGACATTTAGTCCATCTCTAGTAAATATTTCATGTGGTTTAACTGTAACATTTACATATAAATCACCATGAGAACCACCTTTTTTACCAGCTTCACCATATCCTGATAATTTAAATCCTTGACCATCATCAATACCTGATGGAATTTTAATTTTAATCTTAGATGTTTTCTTAACTCTACCTTCTCCAGAACAAACTTTACATTTATTTTTAATTATTTCTCCACTACCATTACATGTAGAACATGTAGTTTCAGTTTGAACTCTTCCAAAGATTGTATTTTGTTCAATGATTACTCTACCTCTACCGCGGCAAGTTGAACAAACAGTTACATCATTTTTACTCTCTGCACCTAGACCGCTACAGGCTGTACAAGTATCATGCTTATTAATAGAAAGTTCTTTTTCAACTCCAAAAGCAGCTTCTTCAAAACTAATAGAAATATTTGCTCTTAAATCTGAACCTCGATTGTTTCTTCCGCTTGTTCTACTACCTCCACCACCAAACATTGATGAAAGAATATCTTCAAATCCACCAAAGCCACCGAAGTTAAACCCTTCAAAACCTGAACCCCCGCCAAAATTTGCACCTTGATGGCCAAACTGGTTATATTGTTCACGTTTAGTTGGATCACTTAAAACTTCGTAAGCTTCTTGAACTTCCTTAAATTTTTCAGCAGCATTCTCTTCCTTGCTAACATCGGGATGATATTTTTTTGCAAGAGTACGATATGCTCTTTTTATTTCATCTTCACTAGCAGTTTTAGAAACCCCTAATACTTCATAATAATCTCTTTTGGCCATAATTATCTCTTTCTAGCAATTAATCCACATCTTCGAATTCTGCATCTACTACTTTTTCGCTTGTGTCGTTATCTTCAGTATTTGTGTTAGCATCTTGATTACCTTGAGTTTTTTGGTATGCTCTCATAGCAATATTTTGACTAACTTTTAATAACTCTTCTTTCTTTGATTTTATTAATTCTAAATCTGATCCCTTAAGAGCTTCTTCTAAATCTTTTGATTTAGCTTCAATATCAGATTTTTCTTGTTCTGTAACCTCATCACCTAAATCAGTAACAGATTTTCTTACTTGGAAGATGATTTGTTCACTTTCATTTCTTAAATCAGCTTCTTCTTTCTTTAATTTATCTGCTTCTGCATTTTCTTCAGCTTCACGAACCATTCTTTCAATTTCAGCTTCTGATAAACCACTACCGTTTTGAATTGTAATAGATTGACTCTTATTAGTTCCTAAATCCTTAGCACTAACATTAACAATACCATTTGCATCAATATCAAATGTAACTTCAATTTGAGGAACACCTCTTGGAGCTAGTGGAATATCACCTAATTGGAATCTTCCTAAAGTCTTATTATCAGCTGCCATTTGTCTTTCACCTTGTAAAACATGGATATCAACAGCTGGTTGATTATCTGCTGCAGTTGAGAAAACTTGTGATTTAGATGTAGGAATAGTTGTGTTTCTTTCGATTAATTTTGTGAAAACACCACCTAATGTTTCAATACCTAAAGATAACGGAGTAACATCTAATAATAATACATCTTTAACATCTCCACTTAAAACTCCACCTTGAATAGCTGCACCCATAGCAACAACTTCATCAGGGTTTACACTCTTATTAGGTTCTTTGTTTAATTCTCTTTTAACTAAATCTTGCACTGCAGGAATTCTAGTAGATCCACCTACTAATAAAACTTGATCGATATCTTTTGCAGTCATTTTCGCATCTCTTAATGCTCTTCTAACTGGATCTAGTGTTCTTTCAACTAAATGATGTGTTAATTCATCAAATTTAGCACGAGTTAAAGAATTTGTAAGATGGACTGGTCCATTTACACCTACAGAAATAAATGGTAAACTAATTTCTGACTTAGTAACACCACTTAATTCTTTCTTAGCTTTTTCAGCAGCATCTCTTACTCTTTGCATAGCCATTTTATCTTTGCTTAAATCAATACCTTCAGTTTTTTTGAATTCTTCTACAAGATAATTCATTACAACTGTATCAAAGTCATCTCCACCTAATTTATTATCACCAGATGTAGAAATAACTTCAAATGTTCCATCAGCTAATTGTAGGATAGAAACGTCAAATGTTCCTCCACCTAAGTCATAAACTAAGATTGTTTGTTCTTTATCTGTTTTATCTATACCATATGCAAGTGCAGCTGCAGTTGGTTCATTAATTATTCTTTTTACATTTAATCCCGCAATAACACCAGCATCTTTAGTTGCTTGACGTTGTGCATCATTAAAATATGCAGGTACAGTAATTACTGCATCTGTAACTTTTTCACCTAAATATGATTCTGCAGTTGCTTTTAAGTTTTGAAGAATCATTGCGGAAATTTCTTGTGGTGTATACTTTTTATTATTAGCATTAATTTTCTCATTTGAACCCATTAATCTCTTAACAGATGATACTGTATGAGGATTAGTGATTACTTGTCTTTTCGCAATATCACCAACTTGGATTTCTCCATCTTTAAATGCAACAACAGATGGAGTTGTTCTATTCCCTTCCGCATTTGTTATAACTTTTGCTTCGCCACCTTCCATTACAGCGACGCAAGAATTTGTTGTTCCTAAATCTATACCTATGATTTTAGCCATTTTTAATTTTCCTCCTTATTTTTTTTATTAACTTTAACAGTTGCCGGTCTTAATACTCGGTCTTTAAATGTATAACCTCTTTGAATCTCTTCAATTACTAATCCATCCTCTATAGTTTCATCATAATCAGTCTCAACTGCATAATGAACTGCTGGATCAAATTGTTTACCAGTTGATTCAATAGGTTTTACACCTTCATCGGCTAATATTTGTTTCAAATTATTGTTAATCATTTCAAAACCAATTAAAAAATTCTTAAGCTTTTCATCATCAGTTTTAATATTAACTGTTTTATCAAAAATATCTAATGTATTTACGAATTTTTCTATTAGACTTTGATTAAAATATTTTCTTTCCCTAATTCTTTCTTCATTAATTCGCTTTTTAAAGTTCTCAACTTCTGCTAATGTTCTTAAATATTTTTCTTTAAAATCTTTTAACTCACTTTTCAGGAGTTCGATTTCATTCGATTCATCTATTTCATTTGATTCATCTAATACGACAGTTTCTTCTTCAGATTCATTTTCTAAAATTTCATCTTTTTCTTCTTCACGATATCTCATAATCAATCTACAACTTTCTTAATATTTTTTGCTATATATTCTAAAAGTGGAATTACTTTTTGATAATGCATCCTTGTTGGACCAATAACTGCTATAGCACCAGTTTTTCCATCATCCAATTCATAAGGAACAGTAATAACTGTGCAATCTTTCATTGCATGAATTTGGTTGTCTCCACCAATTTTTACAGATATTCCTGCATTAGTTACATTAACTGCTTTTAGAATTTCTTGGTTTTCAATAACATTTAGTATTTCTTTTGCTTTACTTACATTTTGAAATTCAGGTTGATTTAAAATATTACTTTGCCCAGATAAAAAGAATTTATCTTGAACCATTTCAGTAAATACTCTAGTTAAAGCACTTATAAACTTCTCATAATAAGCAATGAATGAACTCATATTATCCTTTTCAAGATGTTCTTTAATGCGCTTATCTATTTCTGATATTGGACAATCATGTAATATATCATTCAATATTGTTATGATTTTATCCATTTCACTAACATTTACTTCATCAGGAACAATAATCTTCTTACTTTCTACATATCCTTGATCAGTAACAATTAAAATGACAGCATGACGCTGTGTTAGTGAAACAAATTGCAACTTTTTAATTCTAGCATTATAACTAGATGCACCAAGAACTAAAGCTGCATAATTTGTAATATCAGATACTAATGCAACAGATTCCTTTATAGCTTCTTCTCGACTAATTAAGTCTTTTTCAAAGATTTCATCAATTAAAGGAAAATTTTCAACACTATTCTTTTCATTTAAAACGCCTTGCACATATAACTTATAGCCATCTTCAGAAGGAATTCTTCCACTAGAAGTATGTGTTTTCACAATCAAACCCATTTCTTCTAAAATAGCCATTTCATTACGTATAGTTGCAGGCGAGACATTTAGAGCAAAGTGTTCATTATCAGTAAGCGTCTTAGAACCTACTGGTTCATTAGTTCTTACAAATTCTTCTACAATTGCTTTTAATATTAATTTTTGTCTATCAGAAATCATAAAATCACCTTTTAGCACTCTTAAGATGTGGATGCTAAATATATTATACACTTTTTGATTAGCACTGTCAAGCATAATATGCTAATTTATTTTATGAATTAATTGCTGTTTTAATTCATAAGAAATGTTATAATATTACTTATAATAGAGGTTAAAAATGAATAAAATACACATTCCTGAAATAGTTAAAAACAAATTATATGATACAAATTATCAATTAGACGATATTGGTTGCACGGATTCTAAGGTTCTAATTTATGATAAACAAGTACTAAAAATAGAAAAACAAAATTTTGAATCAGATAATGAATCAATAATTCTTAAATGGTTACAAGGAAGACTACCTGTTCCAAAAATATATATCACGCATACAGAAGATAATTACAATTATATTTTAATGTCTAAATTAAAAGGTAATATGAGTTGTGATAAAAAGTATCTATCTAACCCCAAAAAACTAATAAAAATCCTAGCGAAAGCACTTAAAATGTTAGAAAAGATCGACATAAGCGGATGCCCCCTTAGATACGATTTGGACTATAAACTACAATTAGCAAAAGAAAGAGTTGAAAATAAGCTTGTAAGTATGATTGATGCAGAACCAAATACATATGGACCTAACAGCTTTAAAGACCCAAGTGATTTATTAGATTATTTAATCAAAAATAAACCAAATAATAAAAATCAGTCTTTTGTTCATGGAGATTTTTGTTTACCAAATATTTTTATAGACAATGATGAAGTAAAAGGCTTTATAGATCTAGGTAGAGCAACAATCGCAGATAAATATAATGATATTGCACTGTGTCTAAGATCTTTAGAACATAATTTAGGTACTTCAAAATATAATCATTTACTATTTGAAGAATTAAACATTGAATATAATGAGGATTTAATAAGATATTATATTTTATTAGATGAACTTTTCTAAAAAAAAAGATGCATAGCCTAGCTATGCATTATTTCATTCTATATTCTTTTATCATTTCTTTTTGTTCAGGAGTAACTCTAAACGATTCTCGAATTTTACTAATTGCTTTATTATTTGTAAATTTATCTAGTCTTCCATCAAATAATACTAATGTCTCTTTTGGAAACTTAATAAAT
>JBAYTA010000020.1:0-25868 GCA_041675865.1 Bacilli bacterium
AGAAACTGATAAAGCCATACCAGTCAGTAAAGCAACAATTGTTCGAGGTACTCTTAAATTTATAACAATATTTCGATCAATGGTTGGGACACTTTGATCACCAGCAATTATTTTCCAAAAAGTACTTATAGAAATTGTATATCTGCCTACTCTTATAGCAATAAAGAATAAAACTAAAAGTAATAAAAACAATCCAGATGTATAAAGGACTGTTTTTCTTTTGCTTGTCATAATTACTTCACAACAACTAATGGATTACCTGTTGGCCCTAATCCATTTAGTAAGTAATTTACTTGTTCTTGAGTTAATGTGACATTAAACCAATATTCATATGTTTCAATAGTCATTGCTTCAATATCAAAATCAAATAGTTCTGGATAAATTTTATTTGCTAAATCATACATAAATATTGGTGAAGCAACCGAGTTCTGTTCAAACGGTGAATAACCAACAGGAATATTATATACGCGCTCATTAACAACAGCAGCTAGTTTATTCCATGTTTCATCATTTGTTAGTTCTTCATATAAAAACTTTTGATATACACCGCCGATAACGATTATGTCTGGATTTGTTTGTAACACCTCTTCTACTGATGGTCTGTTACTCGTAAAATTTTCAGAAACAAAAAATACATTTAACTTTCTAAGTAATGAACCAACAAAAGAGTTTGGCATATCGGTGTATGCTAAATGTGAACCTCTTGAATTAAGTTTATCACCATAAATATAATATAGGCTTGGTTTTTCTTCTGTGATTGTAAGCTTCGCTGAAATATCATCAAATGATTTATTCATTCTTCTTTGCCATTCATCTATTTTATCTGATACTTCTGGAAATATTTTTCTTAATATTTCTGAAAATGAAAATAAATAGTCATCAAAACTATCTGGAGCAAATTGTCTAACATTTAAAACAGTAAGTCCACTATTTCTTAAACTCTCAACTGTTTTAGGATCCGGTAGTAATATTAAATCAACACCCCTTGAGTAATATGATTCTGCACTCTCATCATATTCATAATTGTAATAATTAACCGTATTAGGATATAAAATAGCAGACCATTCATTATCATTTACCGTTCTATAAACGCCATCGATTTTATCACCAAGTCCAAAAGCAATCATTAAATCAGCTGTTGATGGTGAAACTGCAGCAACTTTGGTAATATTTTTAGGAACCTCAACTTCTGCTCCTGCCATATCAGTAATTAGTATTGTTACAGATTTTTCAGACTTGTCACAAGCCACTAGAATTAGTGCAATAAACACTAGAGAAATTAGCGTTATAAGTTTTCTATTCATTTTTATTCTCCCTTTCATTATAGATCCACTTTTTTGTCTAAATATGTTCTACTTCTTTGATTCTGATTTTTCGTTCTCTTTTCTCTTTTAAGACTACTTTATGCATATTTTGACTTTATTGTATAAATTATTAATATAAAAATTATATCATAAAATTAGATAGGCTTCAACAATAAATCCAATATTAAACAGATATTTGATATTAAAATTAAGGCTAATATAAATTAGGCAATTGCCTTATTATATTTTTGTTTCCGATTATAATTGCTTCGTCCACACTTTTACTTGCACACTTAATATTAATGAGTATATTGTTTATTTCAAATCCTTTACAATATCGACTTATTATTGTAATATCACATACTGTTAGGAGGTATTACAGTGAAACCAATAGAATTAATATATTTTGAACAAATACGTGATGTACTTTACCAACTTTATAAAAGTCAAGATATAACTATTTATGAATTTTATAATACTCTTATAGAAACTAGAAAATTGCTGAATTTATTTTATGTAGATATCACTGGTGATTTTAATGTCTAAAGAGATAGTTTTCATTCCTGCTCATAAAAAGTTTGATAATGAGCTTACAGACACAATTACAAGAAAGAAAAAAGTATGTGTATATGCACGAGTATCAACTGATGAATTAGATCAAGAAAATAGTTATTCAACACAAATTAGTGAGTACACAAAAATAATTCAAGAGAACCCTGAATGGGAATTTGCAGGCATATATGCCGACAAAGGATTTTCAGGTACTTCAATTAATGCAAGAGAACAATTTAAACAAATGATTGACGATTGTTATAAAGGAAAGATAGATTTGATACTTACTAAATCCATTTCTAGATTTTCTAGAAATACAGTTGATTGTTTAAATATTGTAAGAGAATTAAGAAATCATAAAATTGAAATATTCTTTGAAAAAGAAAACCTTTATTCTAGTGATAATAAAATTGATCTATTATTATCTATATTAACTTCAGTTGCTCAGGAAGAGGCTTGTGGGTTTCCATTTTCATCGTACTGCCAACAGTCTTTCCAGTAAACTGGTCTATTGGAAATGTTCCACTCATAATCCCATTCAGATGGCTTATCTTTTAATTCGCAAAAAATTGTCAAATGTTCACAACCACAAAATGCATCATATCCAATATATTCAACGGATGATGGAATAACTATTCTTTCCAATTCTTTTGCTTTAAGAAACGCTTTACTTTCTATTGCCTTAGGATTAGAGCCACTTTCAAAAGTGACAATTCTTAACCTTTCGTTATAAGCAAAAGCTGATGAGCCAATTGAAACAACACTTTTAGGTATAACTATACTTTCTAAACTAGCAGCATTAGAAAATGCACTATCGCTAATTCTTTCTAATTCTGAGTTACTATCAAATATGACTTCTTTAAGATTCTTAGTTCCTTTAAAAGCAGTACTTTCAATGACCTTTACTCTACTAGGAATATTAATTTTAATTAAATTTACAGCACCAAAAAATGCGCTTAAAGGGATTTTTGTTACTTTAGCATCTTTATCAAAACAGACTTTTTTAACCATTGAATCTTCAAAGGCGTTTTTTGATATGATAATAACATTATTAGGTATTCTTAAATCAAAAGGTTTTTTAAAATAACTAAAGGATTTTTCTCCTAATTCTACTACTTCGTTTTTAATGACTAATTTATTATCAGTTCTTGAAATACACTTTTTTGTTTTTGTACAATAGTATTCATAATTAAAACTATTGGAGTCTTCTGAAACTTTTACTATTTTTAAAATCATTTTCCTTTTTGTCCTCCTATTTGTATTGATTTACCCTATATACTAATATTCACTTATAATTTATAACTAACAATATCAATTTAATACCTTTATATCACCGCTAACACATATTATCGAGTGTATGAATTAGTAATTATTATTATATTTAAATGTTCAAAATATAATCAAATTCCTTTTCATTCATTGGTTCTGCCTTTAGGATGTTATTTTCTGAATACATCTTATATATCTTTATATTATGATAATTAGCAAATTTTATTAAAGTAAACTTATGCAAAATATCCATATACTCCCCAATATAGATTGCTTTAGGTTTACACGAAAAAGCTTTATGTTCTGCCTTAATATTAAATATATTTGGAATTATTAATCTCCATTCCTGTTCATATTTCCATTCTTTATTTTTTATAAAAACGGTTTTGTTAATCATCTTATTTAGTATAAATTTATCTTTTTTTAAGCAATCACTAATAAATAATTCACTTATATTTTCTAATGATGCATAATGTTCATAAGGTCTAGAATTATAATATTTATTAATATAATCTACAAACTCTTTAAAAAAATCTGTATCATCGTATTTATTATTATTATATTTTACTTTTTGTAACTTTGGTTTTGTTAATATTGAGTCTTTTGATACAGATATATATTTATTAATTTCATAATGTTTGTGAAATGCATTTAATTGTTCACTGCTATACTCAAGAACATATCCTTTTCCATTACTAGCATAATGAGACCACATTACATCGTTATCGAACTTTCTTGAAAAACAAATAATGAAATATTGACGTTTTAAAAATAAAAGTAGCTTTTCATAAAAAAGATTAATTGCTTGTTCATATAAATAATCACCCTTAATATCATTATCATTAAAATCTTCAGTATCAAATAGATTATACCAATATGATATTCTTCCAATAATATCGGCAAAACTTTCTTTCATATAATTTAGCAATAAGGTTTTATCAATATTAAAGGAACTGTCGTAATTATCATTAAACTGATCGGGAGTTGTTGCTACTATCTCTTCAAACATAAAAGCTTTTAGATTGTGGTCACTACAGGATCTGTATCTATATAATGAGAAATCATCTTTATCCCCACCAATGTTTACTATATCTTTTTTGTTTTTCATTATCTTACTCCATTATTTATAAATTAGGTTAAATATTTTTAAACTAGGATCCCCCTACGTATATTCATCACAGGAATTGATTCTTTTATAAATTATATCAATTTCCCAATAATAATACAACAAAACTCAACAAAAAAAGCAAACCAATATTTCCTAATTGGCTTGCCTTACTCTATTTACTAATATTTACTTTTAATTTCTTATAAACTATACATTTATTATCTTCATATCACCGGTAACATACATTATCGGGGGATTAACTTAGATCGATAGAATAATATTTCCTAAACGAATTGTTAAATTTTTACAACTCCGGCTTGTGGGTATCTAAGATAAAATTTGTATTTTATAAGATAAAATCAGTTATTTAATACAATTTTTACTAAATCCTGTTTTTATATAATGTGCAAGAGTAAAATAAAATGCTATCAACGTACATCTAACGCTGGTAGCATAGTTATATCTAATCAATGTGCCTTAGTCAATATCTTGCTATCAAACAGTTGTTGATTTTGGTATGACTTTGCAATGATGTTATAATCTTTTACATTCAAAAAAAAATGCTATCAGTTCATTAGAACGATAATAGCATTTTTGAATTTGCTAAATTTTTGGATTATAGTATTCTGGCACTTTTATAGGTTTATTTCACAATCCTTATTTAAAAAAACTTCATTAGGTTTTTTAGGTTCATTACAATCAATTATTGAAACACCAACATAATATGTTGTAACACTATTTTTTGTAAGATCAAATACAGTATTCATCTCTACATTATATTCTACAGAGATGCTATTTTTGTTAGAATATATGGGATTAACTTCCATTATTGTGCCTCCATCCTTCAAATGTAATATCATTTCTTATATCCACCTTCAATGTTTGTGGATTAGTAACCTTTGATAATTTACCTTCTGAAATATAAACATTCTGGCCATATTCAACAGACTCTAATAAAGTTCTTTTAAAAGAGAAATTAATAGAATTATTATTACCTAATATTTTTACTGCATCATAAGGAGTAAATATTTCCATTTCATCGGTAAAATCATTATATAATAATTTTAAATTATCATATAATTTTTCACTAGGGCTTTCTATATTAAGACCTAAGTGCCTTCCTTCTGTGCGACTTATAGTATAATCATGGCTTCCTGTATCACTACATAAAAAATTTACTATTCTTTTTACTCTTCTCTTTTTAGAGATATGAGATGATAATAACTTTGTTGCAAGCATTTTAATTTGTTTTTGAGAACGATAAACATCACCTAAAAGAAGTGGGTTAACATAATCACATAATTTATTATATGCATTTCCTTTAGATATATTATTATTAACACCAAATTGTTCCTGTAATAATGCAAAAAAACCTTTTACTGATTCTACGCTTACAGGACTTTTGATTGGTGGATTTGTACCAGGAATTATTGGATTTAGAGGGCCAGTAAGACTTGGGTCTATCGGACCAAGTGTAGCTTGTTTTGTCATAATTATTGTATTTGCACCTAGGGCCATTAATGTACCTGCACTACGACACTTATTAGGAATAATAATTTCCAATTCATTGCAAAACTCTTTTAACAAGTTTACTATATTCCATGCAGCTAATGTGTTTCCACCAAGTGTATATAATATTAGTGATATTTTATTAACACCTTTAAAAGTATCTAAATGTTCCAAAAAGTAATCTAAAATATCGGGATTTATTTGAGTACCAGCATTAACTCTATCGCTAGTAGCATAAAAAATCACTTTACTATTTCTCAATGCTTCGATGTCATTATAAATTTTGATTCTATCTAAATACATATCCTAACTCAACTATCTAATATATTTTGTGTTTGAAAAAAATGTATATAATTTTTACAAAAGATTATCATTTATGATAAATATTTAACGTCTTTAATCTTTGCTAACTATATAATAATTAAAGTATTTATAAATTTTAATGTAAAGATAATATATTTTATCATAATAATGCATATTATTGCAAGAGATAATATAAACTTTATGCATATATATTCCTTTATAATATATTTATTAAGTTTATTTAATTAAAACATTAAAACTTAGTATTAGAATTAATAAAAATAAAAGCTATTAAGAACTAACTTTTCTTCTATATACTAAATCAATTATTCTTTACTATATTAATTCTTTATTATAATATCTCATACTATTAGGAGGTATTACTTTGAAGGTTAATGTCTAAAGAAATAGTTTTTATTCCTGCTCACAACAAGTTTGATAATGAACTTCCTGATACAATTCAAAGAAAGAAAAAAGTATGTGTATATGAACGGGTATCAACTGATGAGTTAGATTAATAAAATAGTTATTCAACACAAATTAATGAATATACAAAAATAATTCTTGATATTCCTAAATGAGAATTTGCAGGTATATATTCCGAAAAAGGATTTTCAGGTACTTCAATTAATGCAAGAGAACAATTTAAACAAATGATTGATGATTGTTATAAAGGAAATATAGATTTAATACTTACTAAATCATCTCTAGATTTTCTAGAAATACAGTTGATTGTTTAAATATTGTTATTTATAATCAATAATTAATTTATTTATATGTTAGCAAATAGAATTTTTTGTATTAGATATATTATAATTTATTTACTTTTCACATGTACCTTACTCTCTTCTAATTTTTCGATTATACTATTTTCAGAATCTACAAATTCACTTGCATGTGCATAAGAATCACCAAAAATGTGTTGATCCCATTTATAAATTTCATTGTAATCTTTTATGTGGCTTTTAATATGTAATGAGTCTAATTTATATAGATATACAAGTATCTCCTGAGCAGTTCTTTTTTTCTCATCAAATGATATAAAATCATAGAATTTATTTTCAGTAAAACCATATGCTCTATCCTCCATATGACTATCACCATGTAGCACTAATCTGTACATTAAATTCGAAAAATACTTTCTCAAAACATCATTATCTAATTTATCTAATATATCCTTTTTGATTGATAAAGATTCTATATTTGTGCTATAGTTAAAAGTAGCATATGCTTCTAGTACTTTTCTCATTGTATTACCAATTGTAAGTTCTAAATCATCTCTGTCACCTTTAGCAAAAGAATATATATCATTTATTAATTTAGTATAATCATTTTTTAAATTCATATTAAACTCAATTATCGATTTTTTTATTAATTGTCCAAAAAATGACTTTTTTTCTAAATTTAAATCTCTAGAAATTTTAACTAAATTAAAAAAGGAATCTAATTCATGTGTAAAAATAATAATTTTAGAGTTTTCATTGTTGCTTGTTATTTGGCCAATTATATCACGCAAATATGAGAATATACCAATCTTATTTTCTATATCAAAGCTAGATATAGGATCGTCTAATATTACAAGCATTTCATTTTTATATACTGATCTATTATCAGTATTATTCAATATATCTATGAAAAAATAACACAATGATATTGCATTTCTCTCTCCAGTAGATAAATTTTTTAAGTTTATATTTTTACCATTTGACTTAACATGATACTTATCATTTATTAATTCCAAAGTTAATCTGTTTTTATCATAAAAAATATACTCTAAATCATTATTTATTTTATCGAGTGCTATTCCTACATTCTGCTTTCTTGCATTTAATAATTTAATGTCTTTTAAACTCTGATCTCTCTTATTTGTAGCTTGACTTAATTTTTCTTTCATTTCTTTATACTTCTTAGTAGTATCTAAATATAGTAAATAGGAGGATTGAATCTCTAAAAACGATATCTTATAGTTTAGCTTATCTAAATCATTTTTAATTTGCTTTTTGGATTTCACATCGGTATTATATATATTAATTTTTTTATTAAATTCACCAATAGCATCTAATAATTCATTAAATTTAATGTCATACCCTTTCTTATTTTCTGTAAAAGTATCAAACATTTTATCAATTCTCTCATTGATCAACATTCTATATTTATGTAAAACTTCATTGACACCTTGAATCTTATCTTTTAATTTTGATAGCAAGTCATCATCTATATTATAATAATTTTCTAAATCAAAACTAATATCAGCAAGGTAAAAAGATTCTAAATTCATACGATAATGATCCATGTCCTCATTAATAGCATTTTTAATACCAAATTCTAATTGTTGTTTATAATTAACATCTATATCTTGCATACATAGTGGGCAAAATTCACTATTAGATTTTAAAATTACAGTTGTAATTTCTGCTATTTGTTTACTACCTAAGGTTTCTATAACTTTAAGTATTTTTTCCTCTAATTCATTAGAAATCGGTCTCTCAATATTTTTATTAATTATAGAAATCAACTTATCTTCAAAATCAATTTTTTTGGGTGATATTATATTAGCTTTCTCATTTCCATCACTAACATTTTTATAATTATTTAATTTTTCAGTAAAAACATTTTTTAAAGAATCTAAGTCTTCTTTATTAGTATTATTTAATACTTCATAAAATATAACATCATTGATAGCAGTTGCTCTACTATTACCTTTTATATCTTTATCTCTTATAGACCATCCACTTTTTAGAGTTGTCATACATGCTTCTTTATGTGTCATAGGATTTAAAACACCATTATTTTTTTCAAATTCATTTAAACTATAATTCTTAATTTCATCATCTATTTTTAACAAATCGTTTTCTAGTATTTTAATTTGATCATCTATTTTCAACTGTTCACCAAACATGACTACTGACTTAAATCCACCTGCATCATTGAACCTTACATTTTTATCAATGTACTCCTCATCATATACATGTATTTTTTCAAGATTTTTTGATATATCTAAATCATTATTAACAAAGTCTTTAAAAACAAATTTCTCTTCACGACCTAATTTGTTTTCTTTATATCTATTTATTGTTTCAGCAATTGTACTTTTACCAGAACCATTTCTACCATGTATTATTGATAGTCTTTGATTTTCCTTTTTGAAGAAGTCACATTTCACTTCACTATCAAAAAAGCCCCTCTTAATAGATATAGACGATATCTTATTTAGCATATACATTCCTCCAACCAACATTTATAGATTATTTTATCATATTTTGTCAATTAATAGTATAAATTTCAAATAGTATTTCCATATTTTTAAAAATTTTGCCTTCCATAAAATAATTGTTCCCTCGTACGGTACCCTAGTGCCTTCTCTTATTTCTATAGGGGAGGAGGGTAATTAAAAAAAGAAATCCTATAAAAGGATTTTGTTTCTTCATATAGATTTAGATTTAGGTTTGAATCAAAATATGTATCAGAAGTGTTGTAATTCATAGTTTTTAAATCATAAACAAAGTAGAATTGAATCAATAGTGAACTGGAAAGTAATTATAATATAAGAAATAGCACTCGAGAGTAATCTAGACTATCAAGGGCTTTATTCATAAATTTAAAACTTGCGACACGTTCGCTTCATTATAACTACGTTAACTTATTCAAACTAGAAATCATAAACGAACACAGGCCCAGTAATGGGCCTTATATTTTGTTCTTATGCGATTATTTCACTTATAAGAATTACCAATAACTTTAAATAAACATATAGTAGTCACTTATTAATATTATCTTTAATTCAACGGTAACACCAATTATCGGGTGTTTGAGAAATTCAAAAACAAAACCAATATAACAGGTACTCCTAATATACTTTGGATATGTGTATTTCTTTCCCTTCTTAATATGAAGCGCTTATTTATAAATTAAATTAACCTGTTTTTTCCCTAAATATTAGGCCACTAAAAAGAGATTTCATTAGTTCATTCCGATAATAAAATCACCTTGTTTAAATTCATATCCATGTTTTTCCCGTATAGAATATAAAAACCTAGAATCATTAGCAACGCTATCACAAATTGATTTTAAATAATCTTCTATTGCCTTAAGAAATATTCTTTCGTTATATTTGCTTTTAATAAATAACTCTTGTGTTTTTTTAGTTAAGTTAACATTACTGATAACAAAATAAGGAACATATGAGATATGTTCGTTGATAATCTTTTTAGATTCGTAAATCATTTTCTCTGATGGACAACTAACAAAAGCAAGTTTGGAATTTGCAAATGTTGTTACGTCAATCACCAAGCCTCTATCTTCAACCCATGAGTGAACAATACAATACTTTTGATCACCGTCTGTAAACAGCATCAATCCGGTAACATATGAAAAGTGTGATTCTCTACGTTCAACTTCTTCATAGTTTTTGTCGAAAAATCTAGAATACGCATTCACATGACAATCAGTTTGTTCATAGTAGCTCTTATCTTTTAAAAAATAATGTAGAGATTTATCAAAGTCAATTTTCTTAAAAATAATATTCATTTTTTTACTTTACTCCTTATGAATAGATACCATTGTCTTGTACTTTTTTGATCTTTGCGGCTTTTATAGCATTAATTGATTCATACATCTATATTTAATATGAGAATAGTAGAATAACCGAATCATAAATGGTTTAAATTTTTTAATAGTCCGTTAGTTTGAATGACTTGGACTTAAGAGTTGAAGCAATTATAGGTAAATGGGATGTTGAAAAGCTATTACATCGTTAGTATATCGATTCTAAAGTTATCTAAGCCAAAACTCGAAAATAGGAGTATACGAAGAATCAAGAAATCAATGTCAAGAAACCTTTCCGGAATTCTATCAATGGCCTTAAATGTACTAGATTTTGATCAAACTCAAAATGTCTTAGATGAAAAAGCAAAATTAACAAAATAATTACGCACTCCTGTCGTTACTTACGCACCCATTATTTTGACACGATAGAAAGTGAATTATATCTCTTTATGATCCTCAGCCGCATCTTTTTCTCTAATTAATATGGGATTAACTTTCACACTATCCTGTGTAAATTGGATACTATCTTTACTATATTTAGAATTATTGTTTTGCATATTACTTTGATTGATGAATCGAGAAAGCATCAATGGAACAATTACTGCAACTAATAGGTTTTTAAAGATATCCAAAGTTTCATAATATCTAGTCGAATTTACTATGGTTAAAAACGATAACTCTCTATCAACTACAAAAAATAGAGCAAAAAATGAACTGAATGTAAAAATTGTTAGAATGTCTAACATTTTGGTACGTGCTTTGATTATTTTTTTTGATTTATCCGCCATATAAGCAAGACCATTGATAAAAAGATAAATGTTCGTTATAAGCAAGCCGATAATCAATACAGGCATTAGAACGCTTAATGTTGAATTAAAACTACTCGATTCAAGATAGACTCTTTGTACAAACTCATCTAATGGAAATGGAGAACCATATCTTATAAAAATTGACAAAAGTATAAAGAAGGATACATATATTGCTTCTTTAACAATAGCACCTTCCTTTAAGACATATCCAGGTACAAACTTAATATATATGATGATCATCAACATAGATAATAATGCTAAAACGAGCATGAAGGCAATGACACCAGATTGCCAATCAAAAAGTAACCACATTGTTATGGGGAGCCAAAATATAGAGGTAAGAAAAGCAATAATTATCAGCACTGATAAGATTGTTAGGATTCCAAATATAACCTTACCAAGAACACTACTTGGTATCCTTTCATCCATATCCTTGTTTAGTTTTTCATTTCTGTCTCTCATTTTAGAAAAAGGTTTATGATTTTTAATCATCTCAAATGAGTACAAGTAATGAAGAATCATTATTAGAAAATCGATTGATAAGATAAACCAGAACACAAAATTCATAGCACTAAATCTCCTAACTCTGTGATTTTTTTAGTCACCTTTTCTTTTATATTATAAGGTATTTTTATTTTCATGTCAAATTTGAAATACTAGTAGATAGTCTCCTAATTATTTATTATAACATTTTAAATCGCAATAACAACCAAATTTTGACAAATATTATACAAATAAAGCAAACCAATATTTCCTATATGGTTTGCCTTACTCTATTTTCCTATATTTACTTATTATTTCCATTAAACAACATTGTTTTACTACCCTTATATACCCACTAACACATATTATCGGGTGTATAATTTTTATTATAATTGATATTAAAAAAATGTTAAAACTCAATTTAGAATAAATCTACTTGGATTCTTTTAGACTTACGAATGTTACTAAAAATAAAATTATCTAAGTTCTTAAATATTAAAGGGGAATTTATATTATATTTATCAATAGAATAAATAGGAGTAATTTGACAGAGTGATTCACCTGTAATAAAAGGATAAGTTTCTTTTCCATCTTTAATTTCAATTATTTGGGCTTTGAATTTAATACCAATATCAATTTGATATTTTATGTAGTTAAAATTAAAAAACTTTCTATCGTTAATAATAAACAACGAAAATTCATAAGATAGATCTTCAATTCTAATGTTTGAATGAAAACCGTCTTTAATGTAATTTATAAGACCTTCTTCTAATAATGTATTTATTTCATCACATAAAAATATTTTTTTATCATTCGTGCTTAAAACATACGAAAAAATAGAACTAATTTCTGATGTTTCAGCAAAAGTATTATTACTTAAAAGTAAATATTTTTTTGTGAAGTTTAGAAAATTAAACATTTGTAATTGTGGACATTCTTCAATCAAAATGCTTGCTGGAACTAGTTTATTATCCTTTTTTTCCCACCAATCAGTTTTCATTTCATTTTGAACCAAAATTATATTTTTACTAGTTGCACTTTTCTTTAATATTTCTTTCCAAATAAAGAAATCTGCATAGGCATTAAGCGAATTCTTTTTTAAGTCTGTATAGCAAGGTCCAAATTTTAATTTTGCACGCTGCTCTGCTTCTATACTTAATTGTATTTTATCTAAAGTAGTAAAACCTTCTGGATTACTTTTTTGATATAACTTTTTTACAAATTGTAAAATTAAGTCGGTATCATCTGAATCATAGCTAGTACTCACTTCTGATATTAATCGGTCAAATTCCAAAGTTATCTTATTACAGTTATTAATATATAATTTCTCAATTTCATTACACAATCTTCTGATTTCACTTTCATATCTGTCATATTTTCCGGAAAAAAGATTTGAAATAAGAGGGGATATTCTATTAGTTTTATTTATAAACTCACCTTTTTGTGATTTATAATAATCTAAGTTATTATTCCTAACTCTTATATAATTTTTCATGAACTCATCATATATTTGCTGTGTAATATACATTTTCAAAAAAGAAAACTTTTCTAGAGAATCAATAATATCATTTACTGCTTCTTTAGAATAGGAATATAAATCTAAATATACATTTGTATCAAATACTATTAATTCTTCTATCATAAAACACACTCCTTATATTAAAAATAATAACCTTTACTTAAACAATAATAGTTGCCAAGTGAAACATCATAAAAATAATTCAAAAAATATAATAAATTTCCTAATTGGCTTACTTTACTATATTTCCTAATATTTATTTTTAATTTCTAATCAATAATACTTAATTACTATCTTCATATCACCGGTAACATACATTATCGGGTGTATTTATAACAAAGAAAATATATAAATTTAATTTAAATACTGATTTGTTGGATTGATCCTGATATTTTATATTATTTTATAAGAGAAAGCCCTTATGAAAATAATATGACTAACAAGTGCATTATTTATAAATTTCAGGCTTGCAACACGTTTGCTTTTACATTTATTTAATAATAACTTCCATCCTCATACTCGTATTCTAGAATATATAATTAATTAAATATTTTTTAGTAAAAACTAAATTATGTTTTTGATTACTCATTTTAGCTATTTATTATTTTGACTGTAATCTATAAAATCCCAATACCTTTTTAATGCATTTATAACTGCATTGTGGCTTTTTCGTCCCGCCTCTTCTTTAATTCCGCCTTTATCATACTCTTTTACAATTTGTTCAATATTCTTTGCCAAACTATCCCAGGACATACCCTCAACATTGCAAACCTTTTCAATACGTCTACAATAATCAGTAACAGTACTTGGGTTCCCACTAGGTGTCTCTATACTATACTCAAGACTAATTAAGTATTCTTCAAATTCATCTCTAATTTTTTGCATTATTATACACTCCTCGATATAAAATTTTTTTTATTATTTATCCTTCTAATAGTATTATTTGTATACTAAATAATAATAATAAAGTGATTGTCCTTTTCTTCTAATTTAATTGCTTAAAAAGAAGGCTTTTGTTTTTTTGTTTTTGGAACAAGTATCCTTACAAGAAATCATATTAAACATATCATACTTTCATTTCGTTAATTAAGGACTTACAAGTTCTTTCCTTTTTCACTAATTAAAGATGTAACAATAAATTTTGAGTTAGGATGAATTCTACTTTACCCCTTCATATACAATATATAATAATCATGTTACACATCTTATTAGCACCTTTACTATAGTTTTAACATTCCTACATAGTTTGCATAAAAACCATCCCCACGTAAAGCAATAGACTTTTCAAAACGATTTCCGTCAATAGAGCCAAATCCAACTGGAGCATAGTAGCATTCTGCATTATATTTTTTTGCATGCTCTAATAACATATCTTTCTTTTCTAATGATAATTTGGGCATTTTATTAGGTGCTACAGAAACTTCAACCAAAACAAATGATATCTTTCCTTCTATCTCAATAACTAGACTTGGAAGGCCATCTTTATTTGGATTAGCATCAATTAACTTATATTCATTCTCTTCAACCTCAAATTTTGCAACTATATCTAGAGCAAAATCATATAACTCATTGTCAGTCATTAGATCCTCATGCTTGTACTCAGGTATCCCTTTTCCCCAATCCTTTTTAATATTTTTAATGAACATCTTATTCCTCCTATTCTTAGTCGTTATTATTTTATCACTAATAGATACATTAGGTAAAATTTTTACTTTATCGATATTCTTGTATAAATTATATCTATTCAATCAGAATAATTATTTTTAAAACATTTGCATTAGACATTCAATAACTAACTATTGAAGTTCTCTCTTTTAGCAGGTTATTTTAAACCACTTTTCTACATTTTAGCCTTAATAAAACCATATTTATTAAATTAAAGTAATTATTCTTTTATAATGGTAAACACCAATTTTAATATATTGAATATATAATCTCCAACCTACATTAACACTTTTTAGTTGTTCTTAAATTAATATAGACATAAGTATTAAAAAATTAAAATAAGCAATGTCTTATATAATGCAATCATTAATAAGTGATTAATTTGTAAAATCTTTCAAGTACTCTAAAACCATACCAATGGCAGATTTACACCTATCAAATAGCTGATTATTTGGTAAATACACACGTTTATTTATCTCAATCATAATACAGAATACTTCAGGTAGATTTTTTCCATAAATGGCGTTAGGAATTAACGTTCCTTTGTACGGAGTATTGTAAGATACAGAATATCCATTACTTTCGAAAATGTTTCTTACTCCTTCCACTAGTGTTTCTGAATAATATTGTTCTTCATAGCCAAGACATATATCCGAATATGATGAACTTTTATTTTGTAATACACATTCTTCTGAGTACGAATGGCAATCTACAATAATAAGTCTATTATCTGATAGTGATAAGGTTAATTCATCTAGTCCTTTGTGATAAGGAAAGTAATATTCATTTGTAACTAGTTCCCTATATTCCTGACTAACTCGTCGAATTTTATTTCCCTTTGAATCTTTTGTATAAAAAACACCTTGTCCATATTTACTCATTACTTCTTTTGAATCATCTAAAAACTTTTCTACATCACAATATATACGTGAAAAAGTTGCAATATACTTATTCCCAATACCGTGTGTGAAAAGCTCATCTATTTTTAAATCACTAATTTGTTTTGAAAAATTTTCAAGTGTTTCAAGATCCACTAATACTTCACCCATTTCATCAGGAAAATGTATGTTAGTATGTGGTATGTGTAATAGTATGTTATTTGCTTTATAATTCGTTTTACCCATCATTTTTGTTTTACTCATAATCACTCCTATAGGCCACTTCTACTTTTTTGGGCTTTTTTCTCTTTTTTATTTAATTTTCCTATTATAGATATATACATTTGAAGTTACATGAGGAATCGGTTCCGGTTTAGCTACAGCTTGTCTTTTAGCTTCTGCTATATGTTCCCATAATAGATTTCTGTACTTCTGGATCAATAGCTGTTAATCCACCAACTTTAAATGCAATTTCATAATTGTATTGTTTTTCTTGTCCACTAATTATAATATTTATATAGTTATTTTCAACCTTTGTAACAACCCAGTTCTCCCATCCTTTAACTTAACTTTTTCTCCTACAATATTCATTTTATGAACTCCTTCCTCTTTATATATTAATCATTCTAACAATCATATGTTTATCAAAGGTGTATAGGTAAATTATACCATAATTCTACATTTTAGAAAAACTATAATTTATACAAATTAAAGATATATAAAGAAAATTGATATATATCAATTTTTGAGTTATCTTTTAATTAGATACATTCATAATATAAGCCAAAATAAAAAACCACAAAATAATGAATTGATTAATTATTTTGTGGTCGTTTCCTCTTTTTTAGCATTTTTCTATTTATTTATAATTACTTTTCATTTCTTTTAAATAATATTTAGTCATTACCCTTACATACCCGTTGATACATATTTATAGGTTGTATATATTACAATCAAACAATTAAGATATTTCAAAAAGATTTGATACAGCTCCTTTAAAAAATGAATGTTTTTTTGTCAACAAACTAATCAAAATATATAGTTCTTCATCAATTACTTTAAATTCCTCTATCTTTAATTCGGATTCGTACAATTTGCTCCAACTATTTTCCGAAATATCACACAACGCAAACATTACTACTTCATCTCCTTGTTTATTAAATACACAAAAAGAACCTACATACGTATCATCATCCCAACCATATCCATCAATACGAAGGCCTAATAAATTTACATTACTATTAAATTCTTTAAACTTTATAGTAACATATTGAGTTTTATAATTTTTACGTTTAATTTTAAAAATATCATTAGAAACATTTCCATCTATAATTACTGTTTTCATATTTAAGTTAAAAATATCGTTTTTATTTATTACAAATTTATTAATAAGCTCATCTTTATAAGCATCTACAATTTTATCGTTTAAATATCTTACTATAGAAAAATCATTCTCAATAAGATCAAATAATTCCCTTTTGTTATTTAAAAAATAATCTCCAAAATATTTTACTGAATTAGGATATCTCGTAGTAGCATACTTAACAAAACCACCATTATTTTTTATCTCCTCACCCATATAGTATATTGGAAACTCTAATCTATCAATTGCAGATATACATACTTCTTTATCGTTTTTTAACACATAACTTGCATATTCTAAAAGATAACCATTATCCTTAACTGCTTCTATTATAATTCTCTTATTATTTTTCAATCTTTCACTTATAAATAGTAAGGAACTCGAGTTTTTCAATACAGCTTCTAATGCTACTTCTTCATCATCCCTAAGCTCATCGCTAGCAAGTTTTAGTACTTGGCCATGATTTTTTACTGCTGATAAGACAATTTCTCTATCATTTCTATATTTCTTATCAGCATATTCTAAAGCATATCCTGAGTTTTTTACCGCTAGCAACACAATTTCTCTATCATTCCTTAATTGCTCACTTGCAAACTCTAAAGAATTACCATCATTTTTTACAGCTTCGATGATAACTTCTCTATCATTTCTTAAAGCTTCACTTGCAAACTCTAAAGAATTACCATCATTTTTAACCGCAGCTATCACGACTTCTTTATTATCCCTTAATTCAAAACTGGCATATTTTATAGCCATACCATTAGTACTTACAGCTTCTAATACAATTACCTTTTCTTTCTTTAATCTTTCACTCGCATGTTCTAAATTTAAACCATCATTTTTTACAGCTTCTAATACTAGCTTACTATCATTCTTAAATTCATTTGACATATATTTAAAATAATTGCTATTATTTTTTATAACACTGAATACAAAATTCCTATCATTAAGTAATTCATGATTTATGTGCTCTAATGCTCTATATGAATTCTTAAGAGCTTCTAATGAAACATCTTTATCACTTTTTAACTTATCACTAGCATACAAAAGTGATTTATAATTTATACCTACTGCTTTTAATAATACTTCTTTATTATTCTTAAGTATATCGCTAGCATGTTGGAATGCATCATCAGAACTTCCTATGGCCTTCAAAACAACCTCTTTGTTATTTTTAATTTCACTGCCTGCATAAAATAATAAATCGCCTTTAATTGTTACAGCTTCTAATACAACTTCAATATCATCCTTTAATTCCTCATTTACATATATTAAAATTGAAGGATCAAGCTTCACTGCTTGTAAAACAAATTCTTTATTTGTTAATAAATCATTACCAATATAAATTAAAGGGATGCTGTGGCTTTTTAATAATTCTAAAATTAACTTCTGATTATTCAAAAAATCATTACTTGCGTGTTTAAAATATTTATAATCTTTTTTAACTGCTTCAAACATAACATCTAAATCATTTTTTAATTCTTCATTAACAAATTCAAAAGCTCTAATGTCGCTTTTTATTGCTGCTAAAACTACTTCTTTATCATTTTTTAGTTCATTACTTGCATCCTTTAAACAACGGCCATAATTTCTTACTGCTTCTAAAACTACTTCTTTATCATTTTTTAACATTTCATTCAATTTGTGTAGAAAAATTAAATCCTTTTTAATAAATTCTAAAACGAATTCTTTATTATTTCTTAATTTTTCTCCAACATAATCAAACGCAAATGATCCACTTGTTTTTAATGCTATTCTAACTATTTCTTCATCATTCTTTAGCTCATCACTAGCATAATCTAAGGCAGATCCGTTATTTTTCACTGCTTCTAATACAATCTTTTTATTATTCTTTAAATCTTTACTCGCATTTCTTAATGCAGCTCCTTGGTTTTGTACAGCGGAAAATACTACTTCATAATCATTTTTTAATTCTTTACTAACAGATTTTAAAATATATCCATATCTTTTAACTAAATGTAAAACCAATTGTTTGTCATTCTTTAGTAAATCACTTGCATAGCTAAATGAACCATATGCTATATTAAAGGCTTTTAAAACAAATTCTTTATTGTTTCTTAAATCTTCACTTGCAAATTTAAATGAGTAATAATCATTCTTTACTGCTTTCAAAACTATATCCTCATCATTTTTTAATTCCTTACTTGCATGTTCTAATAATCTGCCATTTCTAGCAACAGTCTTTAACAACAATTCTTTATTAGACCATTTTTCTGCATTTTTATCGACCTTCATTTCACACCTTCTCTCATTTCTTCAATTATACCATATATTTTCCAATTTTTGTAGACAAAGGGTGATATAATTAAAAAAGCAAGTCAATATTTCCTATTTTACTTGCCTTACTCTATTTACTAATATTTACATATAATTTCTAATAAACAATACTTAATTACTATCTTCATATCACCGGTAACATACATTATCGGGGGATTAACTTATACCAATAGATTATCATTTTCTAAAAGTATTGTTAAATTTTTACATCTCCAGCTAGTGAGTATCTAAGAGGAAAAATGAATTTTCAATCATAAAATCAGTAATTAAATACAAATTCTTCCAAATCATATTTTTATATAATGTATAAGAGTAAAATAAAATGCTATCAACGTACATCTAACGTCAATAGCATAGTTATATCTAATCAATGGGTTTGTAGAACTATATTGATACAATTACGCACCCCTATCAAAATCTACGCACCCCTGTGTTTTTTTACGCACCCTTAAAGAAAATGGCTCCATAGAACTTTTTAAATCTTTTGATTCCTTTATCATTTAGTGGTTTTAAGAAACTATAATATTAATTTAATTATAACAATTGTTTTTTTAAAATTTAATATTCCTATTTTCTTAATTTTTTATATAGTTCTTTTGCCATAGCTTCCATAACCTTATCATAAAATGCTTTGTCAGTAAATAACTTTTCAAATGATTCGTTATTTTCGTTAAATAGTTTTAGTGCAATATCTTTAAACTTGTCTGGAAATAAACTCTTTATGAACATCTCAGGATTATTATCTTTCGCATATTGTGAGTATTTTTTTACTTCTGGATCATTCATAAACATATCAAAAATACCGGTGATAATTACTTTATCAATATCAGTGAATTTGCCCATATACTGTTCATTTATTTTATCAATAATACTTTGTAATGTGTCTTTTGATTTTGGCTTTCTTTTGGGATTGATTGTTTGTTCTGGCTTTAAATCAACAGATGTTTTTTCAAGTTCGATACTTCCTTTATATGTTTCTTTTAGTTTAGCAAATTCTAATGTAATCTTATCGTCAATGCTAATTTTTTCAGAAGTATCTTTTGGTAACAGGTTAACAAGATAAGAAACAAACATAAACTCTTTAAATAGTTCCTTATCATGAATTCTTATTATTTGAGTTATATATGAATATGCGTGATTAAACTTTCTTAATAAATCTCTATATTCATACTTTTGCTTTTCTGATAATTCAAGATATTGATTAATAACAGGTTTTAATATACTTGTTACACGACCAAGTGCTCTTTCATCTTGTTTTTTGCCTGCTTCTATTTTTATTTTAGCAAAAACATCAACATCATTATCATTATAAAGCATATAATTGCGTATCTTCGTTCTTAAATCGTACACGCGATTATAATCGGTTTGACCGTCCAGATAAGTTGTTTCAAAAAATGGTTGGAATGATTTTTTTATCTCCTCATGTGTATTAACAAAATCCATTATAAAAGTGTCTACTTTTCCAGGATAAATACGGTTTAATCTGGAAAGGGTTTGAACTGCATTAATACCATTAAGTTTTTTATCCACATACATAGAATGCAGTAACGGTTCATCAAATCCAGTTTGATATTTGTTTGCTACAACAAGAATATTAAAATCACTACTGCGAAAAGCTTTTCTAAGTTTTTTATCAGTATTTATATAGTGACCATTTCTATCTATATTCATTTCAACTTCACGGTATGATTTACCATCTAATTTAACTTCACCTGAAAAAGCAACTAAAACTCCAATATTAGAAGTTTCTTTCTCATTATTTTTTATATATTCTTTTATTGCTTGATAGTATCTTACAGCATTAGCCCTTGAATCAGCAACAACCATTGCTTTACCTTTACCATCAATTCTAAACTGACCATTATTTAAGAAATTATCCATAATTAACTCAGTTTTCTTTTGAATAGTAAATCCGTGCTCTTTATAATATCTAACAAGGACTCGCTTCGCTTGTCCTTCAACTACTTCAGGATTATCTCTTGTTATTCTTACTATTTTAAATTGATCTTGAAGTGTCGTATAATATTTGAGCACATCTAAAATGAAATTCTCTTCGATTGCTTGTCTCATCGAATAAACATGGAAAGGTTCATACTTTCCAGATGATGGATTTTTCCTGCCAAATAGTTCAATTGTTTTATTTTTCGGCGTTGCCGTAAAAGCAAAGAATGATTGATTACTATGTTGGCCTTGAGCTAAAACCTCTGCAACTAGTTCATCGGTATCGTCTACTTCATCTTCAGCAAGCTCTTCCATTTCTGCATATTCTTTAATAGCAAACTTTTTATCAATTAGTGCTCTTCTTAATGTTTTAGCGCTAGCTCCTGTTTGACCTTGATGCGCTTCATCAACAATAATAGCAAACTTTCTACCTTCCATCTCATCAAAATCTTTATATGCAAATAAGAATTTTTGAATTGTACATATAATTATACGTTTTTTATCATTTATTGCTTCTGTAAGTCCTTTTGAACGTTTCTTATCATCAATTGCTTCTACTAATCCCGCTTTATGTTCAAAACCATTAATTGTATCTTGAAGTTGTGAATCAAGAACTATACGATCTGTAACAATAATAATTGAATCAAAAATCGGCTTGTCGTCTTTATCATGTACTGATGCTAATCGGTAAGCAATCCAAGCAATTGAATTTGATTTACCTGATCCTGCACTATGTTCAATTAAGTACTTTTGTCCAACACCATTGTTCTTAACATCGTTTAAAACTTTCTTAACAACATCAAATTGATGAAATCTTGGAAAAATAATTTTTTTAGTATCTTTTGGATTTGAAATAAAACGGTGAAGTATATCGATAATGGTATCCCTCGATAACACATTTTCCCAAAGATATGATGTCGTATAACCGTGTTCATTTTGTGGATTACCAGCGCCACCACTTACACCTGACCCATTAGATCCTTGGTTAAATGGTAGAAAGTGCGTTTCTGCACCTTTTAGTTCTGTAGTCATCCATGTTTCATACAGGTCTACAGCAAAATAAACCAAAATACGATGATTAAATCTAAAAATTAATTCTTTGGGGTTACGATTATAACGCCATTGATGAATTGCATTTTTATAGTCTTGGCCTTTTAACTGATTCTTTAGTTCAATACCAACAAGCGGAATACCATTGATAGATAAAACCATATCAATTGTGTTAGTGTTCAAAGTTGAGTAAGCAAATTGTCTGGTAACACCTAAAATATTTCCTTCGTATCGCTCAACCAAAAGTGGATTTAATTCCGTTTCAGGTTTAAAGAAACAGACAAAAAGATCAATCCCCATATCCTTAATGCCATTTCTTAATACATGAAGTAGACCGTGATGATTAATTGAATCTTCTAACCTACGAAATAATTTATTAGGTGCATCATCACCATAATATTTTTCATATCGTTTCCATGAGTTACTTTGAGTGTTTTTAATAAACTCAACAAGGATATCCAAATATATGCCTTTAGAAGCATCATATCCTTGCATAGTTAATTTTCTATACCCATTATTGGTTAAATGAGATTCAATGTCTTCTTCAAATCTTTTTTCATTATCTTGCATAGATTCACCCCTTTAAATCATTTCTTTTCTGACGTAAATAAATAACGAAAATCATCGTTGCAATCACTATTGCCAATCCTAATATACTCCATGAAATTATTATTATATGCTTTTGCAAAACCATAATTACGTAACTAAGAGCAAATCCAATCAATGTTGAAATAACAAAATATGTAAACTTCATAACATTAGAATTAAATAGTCCGATTGCGTTAAATATAATTCCTACTATAGTATACGATAGAACAAATGTTGATAATTTTACAATTATTTCAATAGTTGGAGATAATCCAAAATCAGTTAAACTCAATTGGAACAACCATAATATGAGTTTTATGAATTCACCTGTCACATCGAGGATAACTGAAAATATACCGGTAGCAATCAAAATGAGTAATATGATACCACCAATACTAGACTTTAAATCATTCATTTATGATACTTCTTTCATGCCAGTAACGTATTCGTAAATAAGAGATTTTTTAAAGTTCTCAAGTTTTGCTACTTTATTTTTTTTCAATCTAATTAGTTCATCCAATTTGTTCATCTTTGTATTCAAAAAATCAACAATTCTATTTTGGTCTTCTATGGTTGGCACAGATAATATAAATGAATTAAATTTTTCAGCACTAATATTTTGAATAGTAGCTTGGATAAATATATAATTTTTCCACATATCCCAAATAGAACTTTTTGTGTAATAGTTGAAAAAATAAGGGTTTATTTTATCTTGATCAAATCGCCCATTAATGAGATAGCCTGCGAATACATTGTTAATATCCTCATGTTTAACTAGGTATGTTTTTCCCGATGTTGCACCACTTCGTGCAAACAGAACATCATTTTCCTGTAATAAATATTTTTTATAATCACTATGTAAATATGATTGCATATTTGAAATGTCTGTTGTCAAACTATCCTCTTGTATGTCAGTAATTCTAATGTATCTTGGATAATCTTCATTGAATAGGTCTCCGGCTTTGTTCGAGCCGTAAAATAAGGGAATTGATAGCAAATCTTTAATTCTTGATAAGTTCCAGTATTTGGGAATTTTACCAATCCACTCAATACCACTGTCTTTAAACTCAACATTCGGGTCTAAACCTTTAGTAACAACCTCACTAATTAATGATTGTTTGTATTCTTTGAGTTTTTCTATTTGTTGCTGCTGATTTGCAATAAGCTGGTCTATTCTATTTTCCGACTCTCTAATTCTATCAACAATTTTTCTTTGGGCTTGACTACTGGGGATTGGAAGGTTAAATGTATTCAATTTTGACATTGCAATTCTCATTCTTATTTCCATAATTCCATTGCCATAACCCTTTAGTGCACTTTGCATTTCATTTGTTTGAAATAAGTAGTTATAAAACTCTACTGGGTCCTCATGATTTCTAGGTCTTAACATATAGTAAACCGGACTCACGCAACCAAAATATTTAGATATTCCAACTGACCCTATAACAACGTTCATACTATTTAATACTAAATCTTTTGGATAAGCTAGTTTATAACCAGTTATATCATCTTTAGAATTATTACCAACCGCTCCTTTTTCTGAATAAGGAATTACACCTCGATCATTAGTCAATGATAATATAAAATCAGTCTTTACAGGCTTATTACTTTCATTTCTTTCAATCAGAACATTTTTTAAACGGGTAACATCCCACGTCGATGGAAGTTCTCCAAACCACTCAATTTTATTCATCTCCAAACAACTCCTTCATTAATACCGCTTCCTCTTCTTCAAGTTGTTTGATTTCTTTAAATATATCTGATGATGCCTTAGGTGGGACAAACTTATAAAATAATCTAGTGAATGGAATTTCGTATCCAACTTTATCTTTTTTTCTATCCATCCAAGCGTCCTTATTATAAGGCGAGACATTTTCTATAAAGAATTGATCTATATCATCTTTTAATGGAATTATCTCGGTATCACGTTTTTTAGAATCAGCTTGTAGTTTTCCTTTTTTAAGAATTGGTTTATCATTTTCATCAGTAATTGGTGATTCAACTGTTACTTTTGTATATCCGAAAAAATTGTTATCAAAAATCTTAGATTCGACGACTAAATCATTTTCTTCATATTTTGCATCTTTAAATTCTAAGTAGGACTTGGCAATCAAATTAATTGAATTATCATCTAAATCAACGCGTTTTTTACCTATGTTTCTTCTTCTTTTTACATAACAATTAGATGCGTCAATGAGTTGTACTTTTCCTAAACGGTCTTTATTTTTATTTTTAGAAATAATCCAAATATATGTTGATATGCCTGTATTATAAAATAGATCAGTTGGTAACTGTATTATTGCCTCTAATAGATCACTTTCAATTAGATATCTTCTAATTTCACTTGGTCCACTTCCTGCATCACCAGTAAATAGTGATGATCCATTTTGAATAATAGCCATTCTTCCTGAACCTTCTTTTAATTTTTTTACACCATTCAATAAAAATAATAATTGTCCATCACTAATGGCTGGTAGTCCTGGCCCAAATCTTCCTTCAAAACCAAGTTTTGAATGCTCTTGTTTTACTTGTTTTTCTTCAACTTTCCAATCAATACCAAATGGAGGATTAGAAATTATATAATCAAACTCATAATTAGAAAATTTATCATCACTTAGTGTATCGCCAAATTTCATATTTTGTGCATTTCCACCCTTTATTAGCATATCCGCTTTGGCTATTGC
>JBAYTA010000021.1:0-25859 GCA_041675865.1 Bacilli bacterium
ATACTCCTCTCGTGAAGATATTTCCTGGTAGTTATCTTCTTCACGATAAGTATAAATCATTTTGTCGTTTTATACAATATTGGTCTCACATGTATTGTAACATTACATTGCGATAATTTGAAAATTATGTTAATATCTTTGCAAATTGGAAAAAATATGCTATAATTTAATATATAATTTATTTAAAAAAATTAGAAATAGGAGTTCAAAATGGATGAAAAAATCGTAGGGCATGAACATATAGAAGACGGAATTACACTCGTTGATTTGTTTAATGCGCTAAAACAGAATATTGTTTTATTATTATTGATAGGGATTGTTGTTGTAGGAATAGGTGCTTTTTATACATGGTTTATGGTTACGCCAATGTATTCATCAAGCATAGATATTCAAATTTCAAATGCTGCTAACGAAAATGTTTCTACTGTTACACAAGTTAGAAGCAATGTGAAAGAAATTGTAAAATATGATGAAGTTATAGAAGAAGTCATTGTTCTTCTAGATATTGAATACACAGATATTGATCAAGCTATTAAATCAATAAAGAGTAGGATTAGTTCTTCGGATATTGGTTCAGCCTCTGCTGTTAGAGTAACTTATGAGGATGTAGATCCAATAAGAGCAACTAAAGTTGTTATCGCTCTTGCGCAAGCTACAGCTGATAGAGTAAATATTCCTAAGGGTCAAGAAGGTTCACTTGCTTTCGCATCTGAAAACTTAGTACCTGTTAATATCCCAAGAGAAAACCCAAATAAAGCTCCATCATCACCTAATAAGATGTTGAATCTAGCTATTAGTGTTATTTTGGGTGGAATTATTGGAGTTGTTATTGTTATCTTAAAAGAACAATTTAGTAGATTCTTTAAATCAAGAAAAGAAGTTGAAAAATTCACAAACATAAAGGTTATAGCATTAATTCCAGAACAGGAAGGAGTGAAGAAGGGTGAGTAAATTATTAGATATATTTAAAAAGAAAAATAATGAACATTATGAAATATTTATTACGACAAGACCTAATTCATCTCATGCAGAAAGTTATCGAAAAATCCCATTGAATTTAAGATATTTCAATGTTGATAATGAACCAAGAGTTATTCAAATTTCTTCTTCAATGCCTGGAGAATATAAAACTACAACATCAACTAACCTAGCTGCTGTTTATGGTGAGGCTGGGCATAAGGTAGTTTTAATAGATTGTGATCTTAGAAGACCTAAGGTGCACCGTGCAACAAATCTACTTAATGATGTTGGTCTAACAAATTATCTTGTAGACAAAATTAATTATGATGAATTGATTAAAAAATCAGAATACGGCTTCGATGTAATTACATCAGGGGAAACAGTACCTTACCCACATGTTGTGTTAAATAGTTTAAAGTTTCAAGAATTACTTAATACTTTAAGAAAAGAATATGATTATATTATTGTAGATTCACCACCGATACTTTTAGTAACTGATAGTTTGATCTTAAGTGAAAAGGTAGATACTACACTTTTTGTTATAAATCAAAAGGTTGCTAAAAAAACGGATGTTAGAGAAGCATTACAATTATTAGAAAACTCCAAAGCAAAAGTTTCAGGAGTTATTCTAAGTAATGTTTCTAAGAAATATATTAATTATAGTCATTATGGAAAATATTACTAAGAGAGGAAAATCATGGTTGATATACATACACATATTTTGCCACTAATTGATGATGGTAGTGATTCCCTAAACGCATCATTAGAAATGATAGTAGGGGAAATTACAAATGGTGTAAGCCATATATTTTGTACACCACATGCATTAAGAACAGATATTAGCCCCTATACACTAGTAGATTTAAAAAATAAATTCAACGAATTTAAAAAAAGGGTAGAGGATAATTATCCTCTAAAGTTGTATCTTGGCCAAGAAATATTTGTACGAAACCATTTAGTAACTTCGTTAAGAAAAAAAGAAGTTCTTACAATGAATGATACAAATTATATTCTCTTAGAACTTCCGTATAACTTTATGCCTGAAAATTTCGAAGAAATTCTCTATGCATGCAAAGTTTTAGGTTTAAAAATTATAATAGCACATGTTGAAAGATATTCCTATTTATCATTTGATGATATTGAAAAATTTGCAGAAGAAGGTATTTTACTGCAAGTTAATAGTAATAGTATTGTTGCAAGTGCAAAAAATGTTAGATCGAAAATTCACAAACTATTTAAAAAGAATTTAATTAGTTTTGTTGCTAGTGATATCCATTCTTTTAGAAATAATACAATGAAAGAAGCGTATGAATTCATTCAAAAGAAATATGGTGAAAAGACTGCAAGAGATGTTTTTTATAATAATGGAAGAAAGTATTTAAATTTAGAAAAATAATAAAAGACTTCTTTATTTATTAAAAATTTCCACTTGTTTTATGCTCTATTTTTTAGTATAATAATAAAGAGTTAAAATTTATAAAGGTGAGGAAAATATGAAAAAAATATTTACATTTTTAATGGTTTTTGTACTTGCTTTCTTATTGGTAGCTTGTGACGATCCTGTTGAATACAGTTTTGAACTTGAAGTTGAAACAGATATTATTCAAGTTGGAAGTACAGTAATTGTTTATGCAGATACTAATAAACCAAGCCCAGTATTTGAATACACTTCAAGCGATGAAGCAGTTGCAACTGTAAATCAAGTTGGTATGGTAACAGGTGTAAGTGTTGGAGTTGTTACTATTACAGTAAAACTTGAAGGTGTAGGTGAAGAATCAGTTGAGATTACTGTTACTGAAAAAGATTATACAGTAACAGAATTAAGAGCAGCTTTAACTGCGGTACTTGATAAATATCTTTCATCTAAAAACGGTTCAATTAAAGTTACTGTCAATGATGGAACAGAAGAAATGGTATCTGAAACTATTTTCAATTATGCTGCTGATGGTTCAATAGAATCATTAATGTATAAAGTAGTTATAGATGAAGAAACACATGTATATGTGAAAGATGGCTTCTCTTATATGCTTACTAATGGTGCAAAATCAAAGAGAGAATTAACAGCACAAGAAGAAACTACAATTAAAAATAGTTATAGTCATAGTGTATTTTTAGATTCAGTTACAAAATTCTATACTGAAGAAAAGTTTTATGATTCACTAAACTTTGTTGGTAAAGAAGATAATACAGTTACTTTCGAATTAGATCTTAATGAATATGATGGTACTGTATTTAATACTGATAATGATAAGATCGTTATTAAAACAACATTTACTAATGATTTAGTTTCAAAAGTTGAAATTAATACAACTGAAGGCACTACAACTAAAACAATGGTTGTAGAATATAGAGGAACATCAGTACAAACAATTTCATATCCAACAGATTTAGAATCTTACGGAAATTAAATGAAAATAAAAGTTTTATGGTTGCTATCATAAAACTTTTTTAGTTATAATAATATTTTTCTGGTTCCTTTTCAAAAGCCATTTTTACTTATCTGAAAGAATATCACATTTTGGCTTACAATTACCTCCAGAAATTTTATTTGTTTAATGGTTTAATATTAAAGGAATATATGTATTTGTACTTAAAATTTAAGACACAAAGGCTTATGAAGCATATAGTTTATAAGAATTATCTATAATTAAGAAAGCGTTTTTAATTTTTTTGATTATTTACGCAAAAGGTATTCTTTATTTAGGTAAAGTATGGTATGATATAGACGAAATCTGTTAAGTTGGAGGTAGGATTGTTCATAAAATGAAAAAGACTATTTTATATGATGAGCATCTAAAACATGGTGCTAAGATTGTTGAGTTTGGTGGATATTTAATGCCAATAGAGTATACTAATATCTCTTTGGAACACCAAGCTGTGAGAAAGAGAAGTGGTTTATTTGATGTAAGCCATATGGGTGAAATAGAAGTTAAGGGTAGAGAAGCTACAGAGTTCATCAATTATCTTACTACTAATGATTTACGATTAGTTGGACATAAGAAAATGGCATACTCATTAATGCTATATGAAAATGGTGGTGTAGTAGATGACTTAATGGTTTATAAATATAATAACGAACATTATTTATTAGTTGTTAATGCAGGTAATAAAGATAAAGATTATGAGTGGATTATAAACCATAAAGGAAATTTTGATATTGAAATAAATGATTTGAGTGATCAAATTTCATTACTTGCTATTCAAGGTCCTTATTCATTTAAAGTATTACAAAAAATAACTGATTTTGATTTAAACTCACTTACTCTTTTTGACTTTGCTGAATTTATGGTTTTGGGCAAACAATGTATGGTATCTAGGAGTGGGTATACTGGTGAAGATGGATTTGAAATCTATGCTAGTAATGAAGATATTTTATACTTGTTTAAAGAGTTAGCTAGTTTTCCTGAAGTAAGTCTATGTGGACTAGGTGCAAGAGATACTTTAAGATTTGAAGCAGCTATGCCTCTTTATGGCCATGAAATATCAGAAGATATTAATCCATTAGAAGCAGGACTTGGCTTTGCGGTAAAATTAGATAAAGATTTTATCGGTAGAGATGTTCTAAAGCATGCAAAAGAAACGGGATTAAATAGGAAAATAGTCGGTCTAGAATTATTAGAAAAAGGTATTGCTAGAAGTGGTTATGAAGTATATCATGGTGAAGAAAAAATAGGTTATATTACAACTGGATATATGATACCAAATACAGATAAAACACTTGCATTTGCTCTTGTTGATGCTAGATATTCTAGTATTGGTTTGGATGTTTCTATTCAAATTAGAAAACATCGAGTTGCATCAAAAATTAGAAACAAAAAGTTTCTTGAGAAAAAATATATAAGATAGGAGTTAATTATGAGTAAAATTTTAGAAAATTTAAAGTATGCTGCTTCCCACGAATGGGTAAGAGTTGAGGATGGATTTGCTTATATCGGAATTACAGATTATGCACAAGATAGCTTAGGTTCAATTGTTTATATTGAAGTTGGTGAAGTTGGAGATGAAGTAGCGCAAGGTGAAGAATTTGGTGCTGTAGAAAGTGTTAAAGCAGCTTCTGACTTATTAAGTCCAGTAAGTGGTGAAATTGTGGAAGTTAATGAAAATGTATTAGATAATACTGAAGATGTAAATGGCGATCCTTATGGAAGTTGGCTTATTAAAGTTAAAATGTCAGATGAATCTGAACTTGATAATTTATTAGATCCAAAACAATATGAGGAGTCATTAGATTAATGTTTAAATATTTTCCCCATACAAATAAAGATATTGAAGAAATGCTTTCAAAGATTGGGGTAGCAAGTTTAGAAGAATTATTTGCTGAGATTCCTGCACATATCAAAACGAATAAAGATTTTGATTTACCAAGTGCAAAGTCCGAGCAAGAAATAAGAAAACATATGCAGGATTTATCAAACAGGAATGAAGAATATACTTCGTTTTTAGGTGCTGGATCTTATGATGTTTATACTCCTTCAATCATAGGAGCTCTTACTTCAAGACAAGAATTCTTGACTTCTTATACTCCATATCAACCTGAAATATCTCAAGGTACTCTAACATATATCTTTGAATTTCAAAGTATGATTTGTGAACTAACGGGTATGGATGTAAGTAATGCATCTGTATATGATGGTGCTACTGCAACTGCTGAGGCTATGTTTATGGCTATAGCTGCAACAAAAAGAAATAAAGTATTAGTTAGTAGTGCTGTAAACCCAAGAGTTATTGCAGTTTTAAGAACTTATGCTAAGTATCGAGATATTGAAATTGAATTAATTGAAACTGAAAGTTTTTATACATCTAAAACTGATTTAGTAAACAAACTTAATCATGAAGTTGCTGCTGTGATTGTTCAAAATCCTAATTTCTTTGGAACAATTGAAGAGTTTAGTGAATTTGAAGAATTAATCCATAATAATAAAAGTTTATATATTATGAATGTAGACCCATCCACTTTAAGTGTTTTAAAAACACCTAGAGAGTATGGTGCTGATATTGCTTGTGGTGATGGTCAAACTTTAGGCATTCCATATAATTTTGGAGGGCCTTATGTTGGATTTATGGCAACTACTGAAAAATATTTAAGAAGAATGCCTGGTAGAATTTGTGGTATGACTAATGATGTTGATGGAAAACGTGGCTTTGTTTTAACACTTCAAGCTCGTGAACAACATATTAGACGTGAAAAAGCAAATTCAAATATTTGTTCAAACCAAAGTCTTATGGCACTTCATACTGTTATTTATATGGCTGTAATGGGTAAACAAGGATTAATTGATGTTGCTAAGATGGCATATAATAATGCTCATTATTTAGAAGAAAAATTACTTGCAACTAAGAAATTTGAAAAAGTGGATAAACAAGTATTCTTTAAAGAATTTGTATTAAAATCTAAAGTTGATTTAGAAAAACTAAATGAATACTTATTAGAAAAAGGTTTCTTATCAGGATTAGATTTAAAACAAGTTGATCCTAAATTTAAAGATTTAGTAATGTTCTGTGCAACTGAAGTTAGAACTAAAAATGAGATTGATGAATTTGTAAGATTGGTTGAGGTGTTTTAAAATGTATGATAAATTGATTTTTGAAATTTCTAAACCAGGTCGTATTGGTTATTCATTACCAAAAGAAAAAGTTGGTAATTATGAAATAGATTCTAAACTTACTAGAAAAGCAAGTCTTGATATGCCAGAAGTTACTGAGTTTGATGTTGTTCGTCATTATACAAATGTTTCCCAAAAGAACTATGGTGTTGACCAAGGATTTTATCCTCTAGGTTCTTGTACAATGAAATATAATCCGAAAATAAATGATGAAGTTGTAAACAATTCAAAATTTACTAATATTCATCCACTGCAAAACGTTGCTTCAACTCAAGGTTCTTTAGAAGTTTACTATGAAACTTCAAGAATGTTAGCTGAATTAACAGGACTACATGAATTTTCGTTTAATCCATATGCAGGAGCACAAGGTGAAGCTGTAGGGATTATGATAATGAAGCAATATCATATTAATCGCGGAGATCTAAAACGTACTAAGGTTATCGTACCTGATTCTGCTCATGGAACAAATCCTGCAACAGTTAGTGTTTGTGGAATGGAAGTTATTCAAGTAGATAGTACTGAAGATGGAATTGTTGATGTTGAAAAATTAAAACCTCTTTTAAATGATGAAGTAGCTGGAATCATGTTAACTAATCCAAACACTTTAGGTATTTTTGAAAGAGATATATGTAAGATTTCTGAAATGGTGCATGAAGCTGGCGGATTATTATATTATGATGGAGCTAACTTAAATGCCCTACTTGGATTATATCGCCCTGGTGATATGGGGTTTGATATTATGCATATCAATCTTCATAAAACATTTTCTACACCACATGGTGGAGGAGGGCCAGGAAGTGGACCAGTAGGTGTTACAAAAGAACTTGCTCATTTGCTTCCAAATCCAAGAGTTCTTAAGGAAGGAAATATGTATCACTTATCATATTCAAACGACTCTATCGGAAGTATTAGTGGTTTTTATGGGAATTTCTTAGTGGTTTTAAGAGCATATACATATCTTTTAACATTAGGAAAAGAGAATGTAAAGAATGTTGCTAACTTTGCAGTATTAAATGCAAACTATATTAAAGAATCTCTAAAAGATGATTATATCTTACCTATTAAAGGTTTATGTAAGCATGAAGTAGTATTTGATGGTTTGGTAAATAAAAATGCAACGACACTTGATGTTGCGAAAAGATTGCTTGATTATGGCTATCATCCACCAACAATTTACTTCCCATTAATTTTCCATCAATCAATGATGATAGAACCAACAGAAGTAGAATCAAAAGAAACTTTAGATGACTTTATTGATGTTATGAAAAAGATAGCAAAAGAAGCAGAAGAAAATCCTGAAATTTTAAAGGAAGCTCCACATCATACAGTTGTAAGAAGACTAGATGAAGTTAAAGCTGCAAAATCCCCTAAAGTAAAATATAAGGATATCTTATGACAAAGGATTTAATAATAATAGGAGCAGGGCCGGGCGGATACGAACTGGCTCTTGCTGCTAGTAAGAAGGGTTTAAGTACATTATTAATTGAAGAGAAGGCTGTTGGGGGGACTTGTCTTCATCATGGTTGTATTCCTACAAAAACCCTTTATCATAGTGCAAAAATATTAAAAGACATAAAATCTTATTCAGAATTTGGTATATGTAGTAACTATGAATTTGATTATTTAAAGGCTAGAGAAAAAAAGAATGAAGTTGTAAATACACTTCATAGCGGAATAAACTTTCAGCTAAAGACACAAAAAGTTGAAACTATATATGGTAGAGCTAAATTGATTTCTAAAAATGAAGTAGAAGTTAATGAAGAAGTATATAGTGCAAATTTTATAGTTATTGCAACAGGATCTAGTTCGATTAATTTAAGATTACCAGGTTTTGATAATAAAAATGTAGTAAGTTCAACGGAAATGTTGAACATTAATGAAGTGCCTAAAAACTTAGTGGTTATTGGTGGTGGAGTTATTGGGATTGAACTTGCAAGCATTTTTAAATACTATGGTTCAAATGTGGAAGTGATTGAAGCACAAGATCGAATCCTGCCGATGATTGATAAAGAAGTTTCTAAAAGACTTACTGCTTATTTAAAAAATAGTGGAATTAAAATTTATACATCATCTTCAGTTGTTGGAATAGAGGATAATAAAGTATATTTTAATTCTAAAGGTGAAATTATCCATACAGTCTATGATAAAGTATTAGTGTCTGTTGGAAGACGTCCTAATGTAGATGGCTTAGGTCTAGAAGATGTTGGTATTAATTACTCACATAAAGGAATTGAAGTAGATAATAACTTCAAAACTAACATTGATAATATTTATGCTATTGGTGATGTAACTGGTAAGATGATGCTAGCTCATACAGCAACATATAGTGGTTATAAAGTTTTAAGTCATATCTTAGGTGAAGATAGGGCTATTGATTTTAACTTAATTCCTAACTGTGTTTTCACTTTCCCTGAAGTTGCAAGCATTGGTTTAACTGAAGACGAAGCAAAAGGCGTAGATTATAAAGTAAATAAGTTTTTATTTAAAGCAAATGGTAAAGCCCATACTATCGGTGAAAGTGATGGATTTGTGAAAATAATTAGTTTTGCTGATAAAATATTAGGGGTTCATATCTTAGGGCCAAATGCATCAGATATTATTCATGAAGCAGCTATTTTAATGAATGCAGATATAGGAATAGAGAAAGCAAAAAATATAATTTTTGCTCATCCTACACTAAGTGAAACTTTTGGAGGATGTATTCTAGAAATTTAAGACAGAAAATTTTCTGTCTTTTTTTTAGATATATTATATGTTATAATTAAGAAAAAAGGAGGACTATTCTTTGAAAAAGATTATAGAAATTGTTCCAAACTATTCAGAAGGTATAAATAATAATATAATGGCGGAAATTATTAGTCCATTTGAAAATGAAAAAGATATTTTTTTAGTTAAACTAGAAATGGATGCATCTTATAACAGAAGTGTTTTAACTGTTATTGGAGAAGCAACTATTGTTTTAGAAAAGATGGTTGAAAGTGCAAAAATAGCAACAAAACTAATTGATCTTACAAAACATAGCGGTGAACATCCAAGAATGGGTGCAGTAGATGTAATTCCGATTTTACCAATTCAAAATATTACTGAAGAAGAATGTATAGAATTAAGCAAAGATTTAGGTAAAAGAATAAATGAAGCAACAAATGTTCCTATCTTCTTATATTCTAAAAGTGCAACTAGACCTCATACAGAAAACCTACCGGATATAAGAGAAGGTGAGTTTGAGGGTTTAAAGGAAAAAATGCAAGACCCTAGATGGCATAGTGATTTTGGTAATAATTATCCTCATGAAACAGCTGGTGTATTTGCAGTTGGATGTAGGAAACCATTAATTGCTTTTAATATTGATGTTAATAGTAAAAATAAAAATCAAGTTGCTGGAATTGCAAGGAGAGTAAGGTATTCTGGTGGGGGATATAGATATATCCAAGCTAATGCTGCTCACTTGCATGATAAAGATATCTATCAAGTAACTATGAACTTAACAGATTATGAAAAGACAGCTCTTTACCAAGCAATTGAAGCTGTGAAAATGGAAGCTAAAAGATTTAATACTGAAATTTTAAGTACAGAAATTGTTGGTTTAGTAAGTGTTAAGTGTTTAGAAAATTCTTTAAAGTATTATTTGAGAATGCCTGATACAAAAAAACTTGACTATTCATTAGAAGAAATTGTGGAAATGTCGATTAAACATTTTAAATTAAGAGATTTTTCTGTTGATAAAGTAATTGAATATTATATAAAGTAGGGGGAATTATGGGTAAACTAAGAAAACAAGGGGTTGTGAAATTAGTAATTAATTTTTTGTTAATAATTATGTTTATTGCATTTATAATAATTGATACTGTTTCATTTCCGATAATTGCAATTGGTGTTTTATTTATGATTTTAGAAATAGGCTTTGAAAATGAAAAACTTATAGATGCATTTTCTAAACTAAAGTATTTCTTTTTTTGCTTTGGATTTTTAATCTATTGTGTATTGATGTTACTTAAAGGAATTAGTTATTTCTTTTCGTTTATTTCACTCCTTCATTTAATTATGGCAATAGTTGTTCTAGGGTTTTTAATTGTTGAAAAAGTGTACTTAAATAAAAAAAAATAGAATATAGAAATAAATGTAGAACTTACATAAAATAAGTTCTACTTAATTTGTTTAAGTATGTTTTTGTTTTTCTTGATTAGAAATGTTATTTTTGATATAATATATAAATAGAACTGGAGGGCTAGCATTGTATAATAGATTTAAAACAGCACTATTTCAGCCAGCTAAAATTGCAAACTATCAAAATGATTCAAGGTTTAAAACTTTTGTATATTATTTTCTACTTGCATTCTTAGCTATAATACCATCAATTATTTTGATATTTTCTAGCGCTGGCCTAGATTATAAAGATAAATTAGAAATCAGAACTAAGTTAAAGAACGAACATATTCCTTATGAGATAATCGATCATAAATTAGTAAAAAAGGAAACAGCTGGTGAGGAACCATTATCGATTAAACTATCAGAGACAATTGAAATAATATTTCAAGAAGCAGAAGCTGAAGAAATTGAAATTAGTCCACTACATATAGGATCTATAATGGTATTTTCTAATGATAAAGTTGTTTATTATACACAGTTCTTTGATGTGATTGAAATAGAATATAGTGATTATAGTGAATTAGAAAATTTAGATTTTGTTGGAGCAACAAATAATGATTCCGCATTTTGGGACAAGGTTTTTCCAGTAGTAAATAATGCGCTAGAAGAACATGGTTCAAAAACTAGAATAATGAATTCAGTTGGGTTTTTATTAGCTCAAGCATTATTTCTAATGTTCTTTAGTTTACTAGTAGCATTATTCCAGAGGATTAGATTAGCATCTGTCTTCACATTTGCTAAGATTTGGCAATTAGTCATTTATGCAATGACGCCATATATTGTTTTAACATTAATCGGTGATTTATTTGGATTAACTTTCTTATCCACTATTGGGGTAATTGTAAGTTATATATATGCTAATTTAATGAGTAAAGCTATAATAAAAAAATAAGACGAAGGTGAGTATTATGAGTTATAACCATCTAGAGATTGAAAAAAGATGGCAAAAGTATTGGGAAGAAAATAAAGTTTTTAAGACAAAAACTGATCCTAGTAAACCAAAATATTATGTATTAGATATGTTTCCATATCCATCTGGAGCAGGGTTACATGTTGGACACCCTGAAGGCTATACAGCTACAGATATAATTGCAAGAATGAAAAGAATGCAAGGATATAATGTTCTTCATCCAATGGGATGGGATGCATTTGGACTTCCTGCAGAACAATATGCAATTGAAACAGGAAATAATCCTAGAGAATTTACGGACAAAAACATTCAAATCTTTAAGAACCAATTACAAATTTTAGGTTTGTCATTTGATTGGGATAAAGAAATAGCAACTTGTGATCCTAAATATTATAAGTGGACACAGTGGATATTTACTAAACTATATGAATTAGGCTTAGCAGAAATTAAAGATGTGGAAGTAAACTGGTGTGAAGAATTAGGAACTGTTCTTGCAAATGAAGAAGTTTTAAATATTGATGGAAAAATGGTATCTGAAAGAGGAAACCATCCAGTTATTAAGAAACCTATGAAACAATGGGTTTTAAAGATTACGAAATATGCAGAAAGATTACTTGCTGATTTAGAAGATCTTGACTGGCCAGAATCTATTAAAGAAATGCAAAGAAATTGGATTGGTAAAAGCGAGGGTGCGGAAGTTACATTTAAAGTAGCTGGTACTGATTATGATTTTACTGTCTTTACTACTAGAGCTGATACATTATTTGGAGCTACATATTGTGTACTTTCTCCAGAACATGAGTTAGTTAAAAAAATAGCAAGTGATGAACAAAGAGAAGAAGTTTTAAAATATATTGAATTTGCGAAAAGCAAAAGTGATTTAGATAGAACTGATTTAAATAAAGATAAAACTGGTGTATTTATTGGAGCTTATTCAGTAAATCCTGCTAACAATAAATTAGTTCCAATTTGGATTGCTGATTATGTTTTAAGTAGTTATGGCACAGGTGCTATTATGGCAGTTCCTGCTCATGATGAAAGAGATTATGAATTTGCAAAGAAATTCAATTTAGATATTATTCCAGTTTTAGATGGTGATATTAGTGAAGCTGCTTTTACTGGTGATGCATTACATATAAATTCTGAATTTTTAGATGGTTTAAATAAAGATGATGCAATCAATAAAATGATTAAGTTCTTAGAAGCTAAAAAAATTGGAAAATATAGTGTAAATTATAAACTAAGAGATTGGATTTTTTCTCGTCAAAGATATTGGGGCGAACCATTCCCTGTAATTATTTGGGAAGATGGAAAAATAGATTTAGTACCTTTAGATGATCTTCCACTAGAACTTCCTGTACTGGAAAAAATAGTTCCAAGTAAAACAGGTGAATCACCACTTGCAAATGCAACGAATTGGTTAAATGTTGTAAGAAGCGATGGTGTAAAAGGAAGAAGAGAAACAAATACTATGCCTCAATGGGCAGGTAGTTGTTGGTATTATATAGGCTACATCTTAAGAGAAAATGGTGATTACTTAGATTTAAGTAAACCAGAAGTTCAAGAATTAGTAAATTACTGGTTACCAGTTGATTTATATATTGGTGGAACAGAGCATGCGGTATTACATTTACTATATGCAAGATTCTGGCATAAAGTTTTATATGATTGTGGAATTGTGAAAACAAAAGAACCATTCCAAAAACTATTTAATCAAGGTATGATTCTTGGTGAAGATGGTGAAAAGATGAGTAAATCAAAAGGTAATGTAATTAATCCTGATGATGTTGTTCATGAATATGGTGCTGACACTTTAAGATTATATGAAATGTTCATGGGACCACTTGAAGCTACAAAACCTTGGACTACATCTGGTGTAGAAGGACCAAGAAGATTTTTAGATAGAGTTTATCGTTTATATACAGAAATTGCTAATATAGTTGATGAAAATAAAGATTTAGAAAAGGTATATCATCAAACTGTTAAGAAAGTAACAACTGATTATAATAATTTAAGATTTAATACTGCAATAAGTCAAATGATGACTTTTGTAAATGAGTGTTATAAAAATTCAAATGTTCCATTTGAATACTTGGAAGGTTTCTTAAAATTATTAAATCCTGTTGCTCCACATTTAACGGAAGAGTTATATCAAAATGTTCTGAATTTTACTAATTCAATAAGCTATGCTACTTGGCCAACATATAATGAAGAAGTATTAGTAGACAATAATATAACTGTTGTTGTACAAGTAAATGGTAAAATAAGAGATAAAATTGAAGTAGCTGTTAATATGAATAAAGATGAACTTGAAAAACTTGCTCTTGCAAGTGAAAAGGTAAAACAATTTACTGAAAATAAAGAAATTAGAAAAGTCATTGTTATTCCTAATAAATTAGTTAATATTGTAGTTTAAAAAGAGTCGTTTTAGCGACTCTTTTATCTATCTGGTTCTATTATTTCATCTTCATCATCTACGATATCTAAATCATCAATTAAATGGCGATCATCAATTTCATGATCACTTCTTAAAACATCATCAGAAAATTGAAATTCATCTGCAACTTCTTCAAGAAATCTTGCATAATTTCGTTTTCGTTTTTTATCGTTATTCATTTTGTTCACCCAATATTATTATTTACAAATATATATAAATTATAACTTGGTCTAATTTTATTTTTTTTATTTGTCCCTTACATAAGTACAAATTATTCTATAATATATTAAATTAGATACTCGTAAATTTTATATATTGCAATAATATATAAATGGTGAAGTGTATGAAATGTATAATTAAAAGAAATATATTTAATCTTTTTGAATTTTTTAGTTGTACTGGTTGTAAAAATAAAAAAGAAGATGAATATATTTATATAGGAAGGAATGTGATTGCTATTTATCATCTATTTGATAATTGTATCAATTTGGAGATTGATGTAGATTTTTTAGTTTATGATAATCCAAAACTAAAGCTTCTACTAAGAGATGCAATTAAATATCAAGATGAAATATTCTTTTGTTTTTTGGAGGATTTTAAATTAGATAATTATTATGAAATGTTTGAAAAAATTATTGAAGATAATTTTAGTATTCAAATAATAACAATGTAAATGTATAAAAATAGCATAAAAATAAGTAAAACAAGTAAACTAAAATTACATCATTTACTTTGCATCTGTAAATTTTATATGCTATAATAAAGATGACCAAAAGCAAAGGAGTTGATAATATGAAAGTGATTGTACGAGGCAAAAATAAGTTTGAGCCATCAAATCCAATTAAGGAGTATGCGAAAAATAAATTGCAGAAACTAGAGCAGTATTTTCATAAACGTGAAGAACTAGAGGCTACTGTAGTTTGTAAGGTTTATGATGAATATCAAACTGTGGAAATAACAATTCCAACTAAAAATATTATTTTAAGAGCTGAGGTTAATGCGGAATCTATTTACAGTGCTATTGATATAGCTATTGATAAATTAGAATCACAAATTCGAAAACACAAATCAAAAATCTACAAGAGTATGAAGCGTCGTTCGGGAGTTGGTCAATACTACGCGACTCAAGTTGATTTTGATTTTGAAAAAATGCAATCGGAATTAATGGCAACGAATTTAGTAAGAAACAAAACTCTTGAATTAGAGCCAATGACAACAGAAGATGCAATTGTTCAAATGGAAATGTTAGGCCATAATTTCTTCGTCTTCTTAAACTCAGAAACAAATAAAGTTAGTGTAGTTTATATAAGAAGCGATCTTACTTATGGAATACTTGAAACTAATCATTAAGAAAAATCAAAAAGGAGCAATTTGCTCCTTTGTTTAATTTTTGATGTTATCTAATAATTTGGTAATATTTCTGATATTTACAAATCTAGACTCTCTTAAGAGTTCTTTTTCTTTTTCAAAAACTAACACTGTAGGTACTGTAAACACTAAATATTGTCCTTGAAATGTAGGTAAGTCTTCAATATAGATTTCATAGAAAGGGATATCTTTATAAGTATCTTCAATTAACTCTAGTCTTTGTTTTATTGCTCCACATACTGAACAGCCATTAGTTTTGGATAAAATTAAACTAAAATCATTGCTTAATGCAAGGTCAAGCTCGTTTTGTGTTGTAATTTGTTTCATTTTCTTTTTCCTTTACAAATATTATATCACATAATTATATTATCATATTATGCTAGTAAAGTATAGGCCTTAAAGGCAAAGATTGGCTAAACTTTTTCTACCATTTTGAGTCGATTTTTGGTATAATATACATAAGAGAGGAAGAAGTATGAAGAAAAGATTTTTAGTCTTATTAGTTTTGTTATTTAGTTTAGTAAGCGTTTTCGTTAGTGCAGTTAATTTTGTTCCTTACAAAACAGCAAGTGGCGCTAATGTGAAGTATCGAGGAACAAACATTGATGTTATGATTCCTGATGAGTATATTGTTCAAGATAGAGATTTTAGAGCTGTATGGGTTTCTCATTTAGTTAGTGATTTTCCTAGTTATCAAAATGTATCTCAATATAAGAGTGCAATTAATGATGTTCTTGATACTATGGAATACTTTAATATGAATGCTATTATATTTCATGTTAGAACTCATAATAATGCTTTATATAAATCAGAGTTAAATCCTGTTGCATCTTATTATAGGAATGTTGATTTTGATGTATTTGATCCCCTAGAATATATTATAGATGAATCTCATAAAAGAGGAATAGAGTTTCATGCTTGGTTAAATCCATATAGATTATCTACTTATTCTGGTACAAAAGATGAATTTGCTGCAACACAACCAAGTGTTAATGTTGCAAGTGATCCAGAGATGATATTAAAAGTTGATAATAATATGATACTTAATCCAGGTGAACCTAGGGTTAGAGATTTCATTATTGATTCTGTTATGGAGATCATTGAAAATTATGATGTAGATGCAATTCATTTTGATGATTATTTCTATATTACAGGTGTTGATGATTATACTACAAGAGTTAAATATAATTCTGAAGGTTTATCGGTTGATAATTTTAGAAGAAAACAAGTAGATTTATTTATTGAGCAATTATACAATGAAATGTCTACTTATAACGAATTAAATAATCGTTTTGTACAACTTGGAATTTCCCCAAGTGGAATTTATAGAAATGGTGGTTATGTACCTTTGACTGATTTTACTTATAATGAGCAAGGACATTTAACTTATCCACTGTATTCAAATACAAATGGTTTCTCACATTATGATGCATATTTGTTTTCTGATACAAAAAAATGGATTGATGAGGGTTGGATTGATTATATAATTCCCCAAAGTTACTGGGCTTTTGAACAACCATCTGCTGCGTTTGCTGATGTAATGGTATGGTGGGATGCTGCTTTAAAATATTCAGATGTAAATTTATATTCAGGGATGGGTTTATATAAAGCGGCTACGGTTAGTTCATCCGATGGATGGTATACTAGTGAAAATCAAGCAATTGATCAAGTTAAGTTTAATTCAAGTTTAGAAAATGTTAGAGGTCATAGTATTTTCTCATATAAGCATATTAAAATGACAAGGACAAATGCAACTAGTAACCAATTAACAAAAGCATTCTCAAAAGTTAAAGAGCAAGCATGGACTGATATAGCATTATTACCAGAAATTAGAACCTTTGATAAAATCACACCAGCAAAGGTAACTAATATGTATGTAGAATATCAAGAGGATCAAAATGTAATATCATTTGATAAAATGAGAGATGCGAAATTCTATGTTTTATATAGAGGAACTAACAATGTGACTTTTGATAATAGTCAAATAATTAAGATATTTTCAAGTAAAGATGAAGTTATTACTTATACTGATAATGTAAGCGGCGATTATGTTTATGGTGTAAGATCAATGAGTCATTCTAACACACTTGGAGAAGGAGTTATCCAAACAAAAGGAGTTAATCTAAGTTTCTATGTTGATGATGAATTAATTGCAACCCATAAGTCGAATCAAGCATTTGAATTACCCGCTATTCCAAACAAAGAAGGTTATGATAGAATTGATCCTGTTTGGAGTATAACTGAATTTAAGAATTTAAAAACAGACACTAGAATTGATGCAATTTATACACTTAATATGTATAATGTGAAATTCTATGATATGGATGGTAACTTAATAGATGATGTACTTACTGCTCATGGAACTAAGGCTGCAAGCCCTACAGCTCCGAAAGTTGATGGGTATAGATTTAAAAATTGGGATACGGAGTTTGATGAAGTTTTAGATGATTTAGAAATAAATGCTGTTTATGAAGAGATAAAAAATGAAAGTCCTAAGACGGTTTTCTCATGTAAAGAGTTAAACTACAGTTTTGTATTATTCTCTGGACTTGCACTTTTATTCTTAGTATTTAAACGTAGGAAATAATTTTAAGGTGGATTTTAAATCCACCTTTGTCTTTTAAAAGTAAATTATCTTTGATATAATGGTGATAAGTTAAATGAGAGGATATCGATGAAGAAAAAAATTTTAAGTTTATTATTATTAATAATTAGTTTTTTAAGTTTAAGTAGTATTAGTTATGCCAATGAAGTTCCTAAAAACCTTACTTTTAATAAAGAGTTTAGGGCAGTTTGGATAACTAATATTACTGGTGATGTTGGTACTTATTATAGTAAAAATGGATTTATATCCGAAATGGAAACAGTTTTTTCTGTAATGGGAAGATTTAACTTAAATGCAATGATTTTTCATATAAGGACTCATAATAATGCCTTATATAAATCTGATTTAAACCCATTATCAATTTACTGGAGAAATGTTAACTTTGATGAGTTTGACCCACTTGAATGGTTAATAGAAGAATGTCATAAAAGAGGTTATGAATTTCATGCTTGGATGAATCCTTATAGGGTTAGTTCTGGCCAATATGCAACTGCTTTACCTGCAGTTAATCCTGCAAGTGATAGTAAAAATTTACTGAATTATGGTCTACTTAATCCTGGCCTACCTAATGTTAGAGAGTTCTTAATTGATACTGTGATGGAAGTTATTGAGAATTATGATGTTGATGCAATTCACTTTGATGATTACTTTTATACAAATTTAGGTGCAAATGGAGAACTAACTGGAGCTAAAACAATTCTTGATGAACCAGATCAAGTTACATTTTTAACTTATCCAGGTAATTATAATACTTCAAGTGCTTATGATAAAGCAGAGTGGAGAAGAGAACAAGTAAATCTATTTATTGAAGGTTTGCATAATGAGATTAGCAATTATAATGAACAAAATGGAAAGCATGTACAATTAGGCATTTCACCAACTGGTATTTATAAAAATGGTAATGGAATTGTAACATATGATGAAAATGGCAAACCAATAACTACGGGTTCAGATACTGGAGGTCAAATGCATTATAGTTCTTATTTGTTTGCGGATAGTTTAAAATGGGCAATTGAAGGTTGGGTTGATTATTTAATTCCTCAATCTTATTGGGCAACGGATCATTCTGTTGCATCTTATTATAAATTAATGGATTGGTGGAATAAGGTTTTTGCTAATTTAGATGTTAATTTATATTCTGGGATTGGAATTTATCAAGCTGAAGAAGCAAATAGATTTTCTTGGACAAATACAGAAGATCAATTATACAAACAATTAAGTTATGTGGAAGAACTAGAAAATGTAAGAGGAGTTAGCTTTTATGCTTATAAACATTTAAAAGGCGCTTATAATAATCAGTCTACAAATTCTTCTAGAAATTTACAAACGATTGGTAGAGATATTTGGTTTACAAAAAGATATTTACCAGAGATCAGAACAATGGCTGAAATTATTCCAGGTGAGATTAGTAATTTTAAGATAAAAGGAGATCAGTTAAGCTGGGATAAGTTAGATGGTGCTAAATTTTATATTATATTTAAAGTAGATGGTTTAGCAATGGACTTTAGTGAAGATGAAATCTTTGCAATTGTTGGTGGAAATGAAGTTAGCTATATTGATTTAGATAGTCATGGTTATACATATGGTATCAAAGCAATGAGCTATACTAATTCATTAGGAAAAGAAAGTTATGCAACTATTTTACCACCTGATCCAAAACCTGGTTACAGTATTAGTTTTTATGTAGATAATTATTTATTAGCAAGTTTTGCATCCGATTTTAATTTTGAAATACCAAAAATTCCTACTAAAGTAGGATATGATAAGATTAGTCCTGTTTGGAGTATTACTGATTTTACAAATATAACAAAAGACATTAGAGTAGATGCAATTTATACTAAAAATACTTATTTTGTGAAATTTTATGATAGTGATGGTAATTTAATAGAAACAATTAATGTAGCTCATGGAAGTGCAATAACCCCACCTAATCCACCTAAATTAGAAGGATATGAATTTAAAGAATGGGACAAAGATTTAAGTAACATTACTAGCGATTTAGAAGTTAACCCTATTTATGAAGAAATTAATAAAGGGGAAGATTCTCTATTTTCGTGTAAAAAACTTAACTATAGTTTCACTTTGTTCGCTGGTCTATTTGCATTATTCATGTTTATTAGACGTAAAAAGTAGTATAATAAGTGATGAGGAGAATTTGTGCTCATCACTTTTTTTGGTTAAAGAGTGTTAATATGTCATAATACGAATGATTAATTTCTTGAATAAAAGTGCAAAAAATGGTATTATTAATATAAGTATAAAATAAAAATAGCAACTTGCTATATTTTTGTTTTAGGTATAGAAAGGAAGATTCTTGTGTTTAAAGGTTTATTTGATAGTGGTTACAAAGAATTAAAACGAGTAAGTAAAATAGCAGATAAGATTGATGCAAAAGCATCAGAATATAACAAATTAACGGATGAGGAGCTAAAAGCTAAAACTGTAGAATTTAGAGATCGTCTTGCCAACGGGCAAACTATTGATGATATTTTAGTTGAAGCATTTGCAACAGTTAGAGAAGCATCAACTAGAGTTTTGAAAATGACTCCGTTTTATGTGCAATTAATGGGTGCACTTGCAATGCATGGTGGAAATATTGCGGAAATGAAAACTGGTGAAGGTAAAACTCTTACCTCTACTTTGGTTGCATATTTAAATGCTTTAGAAGGTAAGGGAGTTCATATTGTAACGGTAAATGAATATCTTGCTAGTCGTGATGCAAGAGAAATGGGTGAGTTATTTAAGTGGTTAGGCCTTACTGTAGGACTTAATTTACGTGAACTTTCACCTGAAGAAAAACGTGCTGCCTATAATTGTGATATTACCTATTCCACAAACAATGAATTAGGATTTGATTATTTAAGAGATCATATGGTTACCTATAAAGAGCAAATGGTTCAAAGGGAACTTAATTTTGCTATTATTGATGAGGTTGACTCGATTTTAATTGATGAGGCTAGAACACCATTAATTATTTCTGGTGGAGCAAAGAATACTGGTAATTTATATAAACAAGCTAGTTTACTTGCGAAAAGACTTCAAGAAGGCGATTATGAAGTTGATATAAAAACAAGACATGTTGTTTTAACTGAGCAAGGTATGGAAAAGGCTGAAAGATTTTTTGGTATCCAAAATCTTTATGATGTTCAATATGTAAATTTACTACATCATATAAATAATGCTCTACGTGCAACTTATATAATGCAAAGAGATATTGACTATGTTGTTCAAGATAATAAAGTTATTATAGTTGACCAATTTACTGGACGTCTTATGCATGGTCGTCAATATTCAGAAGGTTTACATCAAGCAATTGAAGCAAAAGAAAATGTAGAAATAAAGAAAGAAACAAGAACTGTTGCTACTATTACTTTCCAAAATTATTTTAGAATGTATAAAAAATTAGCAGGTATGACTGGTACAGCTAAGACTGAAGAAGAAGAGTTTAGAAATATCTATAATATGTATGTTGTAGAAGTACCTACAAATCTACCTGTTATTAGAAAAGATGAAAAAGATTTAATGTTTTTAACAATGAAAGCAAAATATGCTGCGATTGCAAAAGATATTAAAGAAAGATATGACCGTGGTCAACCTGTATTAGTTGGTACAGTATCAATTGAATCAAGTGAGTTGTTATCTGAACTGCTTACTAAAATAGGTGTTCCTCACGATGTATTAAACGCGAAACAACACGAAAGAGAAGCGGAGATAGTTGCGAAAGCTGGTTACCAAAAATCAGTAACTATTGCAACTAACATGGCAGGTCGTGGTACTGATATTAAGTTAGGACCTGGAGTTGTTGAACTTGGTGGGCTTGCAGTTATTGGTACTGAAAGACATGAAGCAAGACGTATTGATAATCAGTTAAGAGGACGTTCAGGACGTCAAGGTGACCCTGGCTATACTAGATTTTATTTATCTGCAGAAGATGAACTATTAAAACGTTTCGGTAGTGATAGATTTAAAGCAATGCTTGGTTTAATTGTAAACCAACAAGGCGAAGAGGTACCTCTTGAATCAAAGATGTTTTCTAAGTTTGTAGAAAACGCCCAAAAGAAAATTGAGGGAAATAACTACGATAGCCGTAAAACTGTTTTAGAATATGATGAAGTATTAAGAAAACAAAGAGAAATTATTTACAAACAAAGATCAGATATTTTGTTTTTAGACGATATTACTGATATCATTTTAAAGATGATGGATAATACAGGTTATAGAATAATTGGTAATACAATGACTGATGAAAAGAAACCTGTTTTAGATGTAAATAAATTTTTCAAAGAAGTTGACGGAATATATTTTCCGCTTGGATATATTAATAAAGAAGAGTTTGTTGATTTAGATATGGAAGCCGCATGTGATCTCTTCTTAGAAAAATGTAAAGTATTATTGAATGAAAAGAAAGAACAATTCCCTACAGAATTATATCGTGAATTCTTAAAGGTTGTCTTGCTTAGAGTTGTAGATACATATTGGATGGAACATATTGATGTAATGAGTGAGCTTCGTCAAGCTGTTAGACTTCAAGCTTATGCACAAATCAATCCTCTTCGTGAATATCAAGAAATTGGTTTTGAAAAGTTTGAATCAATGATTATGTCAATTGAAAATGATGCTGTAAAATATGTTAACCGTGCTCAAATTAGAGATAATTTAGAACGTGAGACTGTTATTAAGCCAACTTCAACATCTAGTGGTAAAGAAGAAGATACAAGAAGAAGAACACAAGCGGTCTCAAATAAGGTTGGAAGAAATGAACCTTGTCCTTGTGGCTCTGGCAAAAAATATAAAAATTGTTGTGGAAGGTAGCTAACTAATTATGGAGAATTATGAAATTGTTCGCTATATTGAAGATTTTAAAACTCGAATTACAGAACTTCAAATGGTTGTGAAATTGGATGTTTTAAATAATGAAATAGAAGAGTTAGAAAAACTTACATATAATCCTAATTTTTATAATGATCCAAATAAAGCTGCTAAGATAATAAAAGAATTAAATAGTAAAAAAAATAAGTTTAATGGTCTTACTGATTTAATTAGTAAATTAGAGGAATTAGAATTATATTTTGAGATGCATCAAGAAGAAAGTTTGCTTGAAGAAATAACTGAAGTTATTGGTGTTTTAGAAGAAAATTTATCCAAGTTTGAAGTAGAAATTCTTTTAAGTAATGAGTACGATGATGCAGATGCAATTATTGATATACATCCTGGTGCAGGTGGTACTGAGTCCCAAGACTGGGCTAGTATGTTACTTAGGATGTATAAAAGATATGCAGAAAGAAGTAATTTTGGAATTGAAGTAATTGATTATCAAGATGGTGATGAAGCAGGTATTAAAAGTGCAACACTATTGATAAAAGGCGAGAAAGCTTATGGTTACCTAAAAAGTGAACAAGGAGTTCATAGATTAATCAGAATTTCACCTTTTGACAGTAATAGTCGTCGCCACACATCTTTTGCTTCTATTACAGTTACTCCACAAATTGATGCAAATATTAATATTGAAATAAAACCTGAAGATATAAGAGTAGATACTTATCGTGCAAGTGGTGCTGGTGGACAGCATGTTAATAAAACTGATTCTGCTGTAAGAATTACTCATTTGAAAACAGGGATAGTTGTAACTTGTCAAAATGAAAGAAGTCAAATGCAAAATCGTGAGAGGGCTTTTGAGATTTTAAAATCTAAACTATATCAGCTAGAACAAGAAGAAAACGATAAAAAAATTAAAAAACTAACTGATAGTGGTTTGCTTAATAGTTTTGGAAGTCAAATTAGAACATATACTTTTCACCCGTATAGCTTAGTTAAGGACAGTAGAACTGGTTATGAAGTTGGAAATGTCAATGCTGTAATGGATGGAGATCTAGATGGGTTTGTGAATGCATATTTAAAATCTAAATTTAATGTGAGGTAAAAATGGATAAGGAAAAATTATTTGCTAAGAAAAAAATATCTGAATTTTTATATATAACTTTAGGTGTTGCTATTGCATCATTTGCTTTTAGTTTTTTCTTAAATCCAAAAAACTTGGTTATTGGTGGAGTATCTGGAGTTGGGATTATTCTAAAAAATCTAATTAATGGCTTTGACCCAGCAATAACAATCTTAGTTGTAAATATCATTTTGCTTATAATTGGCTTGTTTTTACTAGGAAAAGATTTCTTAATAAAAACTGTTTATGGATCAATAATTTTTCCGTTATTTATCTATATATTTGAACTTGTCTATAAGGCATTTAACTTTGAAGCCCAAATATTAAATTTAGATATGGTTTTAATTGTTTTGTTTGCTTCTGTTTTATCCGGAATAGGTCTTGGAATTGTCCTTAAATTTGGAGGAACCACAGGAGGAACTGAAGTTGTTCAAAAGATATTTTTTAAGTATTTCCATACTTCTTTTTCCACAAGTCTATATATTCTAGATGGAGCAGTAATTGTAGCTGGTATCCTCTTAGGTGTTACAACGCTAGATTCATTTTTATATGCTATCATATTTACATTCCTAGCAGGATTAGTAATAGATAGTGTTGTATATAGTGGGTTTAATAGAAGAGCTGTTTATATTATTTCAAAAAATAATGATGAAATTAAGAAACATATTCTTGATGATTTTGAAAGAGGTTTAACAACCATAAAAGTTATTGGTGAATATACTAAAAATGAACAAGAGATGCTTTTATGTGTTTTAAATTCAAATGAATACAATAAGCTAAAAACAATTATCAATAGAGTTGATGAAAATGCATTTTTCTTTGTTGTTAGGGCAAATGAAGTGAGTGGAGAAGGATTCACTTATGACTAAAGAAATAGTTTTAAGTGTTAGAAAACTAAAAACAAAATATAGAGTTGAAACAACCGAGAATAAGTATTCTTTTAGTGAAGAAACCATCATCAAATATTCAATCTTTAAAGGTAAAGAACTTGAAAAAGATGAACTTGCATTAATTGAAGCAGAAGAAAATAAAAATTCGCTTATGAATAAAGCGATAAATTATTTATCATATCAAGCAAGAAGTGTAAATGAAGTTAGAAAGTATTTAATAGATAAAGAATGTAGTCTTGAATTAGCTGAAGTTATAATTGAAAATATTCAAAATTTAGGTTACTTAGATGATGAGGCTCTTGTAAATTCTTTACTTGATTATGTAATGAGAACAAGAAAAGGTCCAAGAGTTTTGGAAGAAAAACTAAAGCAAAAAATGTTAGATGAAGATTTAATTAGTTCTACAGTTAGGAAGTATGATTATATGAAAGAAGAAATGGTAATTGAAGAATTACTAGATAATATCCTACCTAGATACAGAAATTATCCTTTAAAAAAACAAAAACTTTTGCTTTACCAAAAATTACTTAGAGATGGTTTTAGTACAGAAATTATTACTAGCAATATTAATAGTATTGAATATATTGATGAAAGCGATGAAGAACTAGAAAAAGAACTTACTAAACAAATTAATAAATATGAAGTTATTGATTATAAAATAAGATCACAAATTATTAGTAAATTAATGAATAAAGGATATGAGTATTCTAAAATAATTGAATTGTTAAACAATTTTGAATAAATTATATTTTGATTCATAAAATTAATTAGGTGATATTATGAATCGAAAAAAAGGTAAAGAAAATCAAAAACCTTATAAAAGTTTGATTGATCATAAGGATTTAGAAAGAAACATATTGACTGAGATTTCTAAAGAGTTAACTGAGAATGCAAATAAGAATACCAAGAAAGGGAATAAATAAGTTCCCTTTTTTTGTCATTTTAGTTTATTATTGGCTAATATAAAAAGGTTTACATTTTGGTCAAAAAATGTTATAATAT
>JBAYTA010000022.1:0-25798 GCA_041675865.1 Bacilli bacterium
AAGCGATCTATTTTGATTTTTGATGCAGGAAAATCATAAAGGTTAGATAGTGTAGAATAACCCGTTCCAAAATCATCTATCGCAATTGAAAAGCCATTTGCTCTTAGTTCTCTTAACTTGTCATAATTATCTACTAATTGTATTGATTCTGTTATTTCTAATTCTATTTGATCATCCTTAATTTTACCTTTGTTTTTTAGATCAATCATTCTTCGTACAAAGGTAGGTTCGCTTAAGTTCTTAGCTGATATATTTACAGAAAACTTCATACCAATACCAGCTTTATTAAATTCTTCAATTTTACTTATAACTTTATTTAATACCCAAATAGAGAGCACATTAATTAAATTAGTTTGTTCTAGAAAAGGAATGAATAGATCTGGGCTTACCTGACCCATTCTTGGATGCTTCCATCGAATAAGGGATTCAAACATATTAATTTTATTATTCTTTAGATCAATTATTGGTTGATAGTCTAAATATAGTTCATTGCTATTTAGTGCGTGTTCAAAAGAACCGATTATTGTGAATTCTTGTTTTGTATTAATTTTAGAAGCATCAAACTCTTTAAAAATCACTTGGTTTTTAAAAGCGTATCTAGCTGCTATATCTGCATTTAAGAAAGCTCTATTATCAATAAAGTCTTTTGGAGAATTTGTGTGGTTAATACCTATATAATATTCTATATAAAAGCTTACATCTTCAATAACTAGATTGTTATGTAAAATTTGATAGATTTTACTAGCTACTATATCTGTATCAGTTTTATCAGCAACTATCCAGAGTTTATTATCATTAGGTTTAATTATCACGGAATTCTCAAATAAAGGCTTTAGTAAATTTGCAACTTTGATTAAGATTTTAGTATAGATAAAGAATCCAAAGATATCTAAAAGTACCTCATAGTTATAGATATGAAAAGCTATAACAGTTTTTGGTGATGTGTTATTCTGTTCTGCTTCGATTAATTTATAGCCATATAAATTAATTAGTTTAGTGTCTTGATCGAGTGAAAATAAATCGATTATTTTAACTGAGTCATCTTGAATTTTTGAAATCAAATAGCCACTAAAGAAGCCGATTGAGGTAAAACTAAAGAGTCTAAATATCCAATGAATAACTTTTTGAGCTTCGCCAGTTTCAACGGAAAAAGGAATTAATGGACCGAGTGCTATTCCACCAATAAACCCAACGAGTGTGGAAAATTTTAAATCCAATGCGAAACTAGCATAAATAATTGGTATATACATAGCATGGGCATAGACTTTGTCATCTGTAAAGTAAACTAATAAATAAATAGCAATCATCATTACAGGTATCACTATAAAATGATGAATTTTTTTGTTTTGAAAAGTACGATATTTTAAATATTTCCCTATTTCCTTCTTTTGCATACAAACTCCTCTTCTTAATATAACTAAATTATAGCATATGAGTTTAAACCTTGTATACATTTTTATAACAAACTTTTTAGATAATCAATAATTTATAAATAGTTATAACATTTTGTTATTTATCTTTATAGAAGAAAATGGTATAATATCTTTATGAAAGGGTGAATAAATTGCGGATTAAAGAACATCCAATACTAGACTTTAGTGAAGACAGAAAAAGGATTAACTTTACTTTTAATAATCAATCTGTCTATGGTTTTGAGGGTGATACTATAGCAGCAGCTTTGCATGCTTTGGGTATTACTAAGTTAAGTGAAAGCGCTTCCTTAAAAAGAGCGAGAGGATTTTATTGTGCTATAGGTAATTGTGCATCATGTAATATGATTGTTGATGGTATACCTAATGTTAGAACATGTATTACAATCTTAAAAGAAGGTATGAAGGTTGAATCTCAACTGAATAAAGGTGAACTAAATGTTAAGTAAAGATTTAGTTATTATTGGTGGGGGACCTGCTGGTTTATGTGCTGCAATTAATGCTGCAAATGCTGGAGTTAGTTCTCTTATCATTGATAGGAATCCTATGTTAGGTGGGCAGTTGATAAAACAAACTCATATGTTCTTTGGTAGTGAAAAACAATATGCGAAAACCAGGGGTATCGATATAGCGAAAAGGTTAATAAAAGAAGTTGAAGAAAATCCATTAATTGAAGTGTGGAAAAATTCAACTGTTGTCGGTCTTTATAGTGATAAAGTAATTACAGTCCTAAAAGAAGAAGAGTATTTAAAAATTCAAACAAAAGCAATAGTTGTTGCAACTGGAGCAAGTGAAAAATCATTAGCGTTTGAAAACAATGATCTACCAGGTATTTATGGAGCTGGGGCTGTCCAAACTTTAATGAATGTTTATGGTGTTAAACCAGGAAATAAGATTTTAATGGTTGGTAGTGGAAATATAGGTTTGATTGTTAGTTATCAATTAATGCAAGCTGGTGTAAAAGTACTTGGTGTGATTGAAGCAGCAGGCAATATCGGTGGATTTAAAGTTCATGCTTCTAAGCTAAGACGTTATGGTGTACCAATTTATACAAATACTACAATTAAAAGAGCAATTGGTAAGGATAAGGTAGAACAAGTAGAAACAGTAAAATTAAATGATAAATGGGAAATGATTGCAGGTAGTGAGGAAATATTTGATGTAGATGCCCTCTGTATTGCAGTTGGCCTAACTCCTATGACTTCATTATTATCAATGATAGAATGCGATATGAAATATGTTAGTGAACTTGGTGGCTTAGTTCCTGTTTTAAGTGGTGATAATGAAACAAGCATCCCAGGAATTTTTGCTTGTGGGGACGCGTCATCAGTAGAAGAAGCTAGTAGTGCAATAGTTGAAGGTAAATTAGTTGGTTTAGTTGCTAGTAAGTATTTGGGCGGAATTCATCCTGATTATGAAAAATTAAAACAAGAATATTTAGCTGATCTAGATAATTTAAGAAGTGGTCCATTTGGAGAAAAAATCAGGGTGGGTTATCAGAAATTAGGAGGACCTAATCATGCTTAATAAAGATGGTGTAGCAATTAAAGAGCAAGTAATGTCTAAGTTTCCAAGCATTGAAACTTTAGTAAAACCAAAAGCGATTATCGAGTGTTATGAAAATATTGCTTGTAATCCATGTAGTACTAGTTGTCCTTTTGAAGCTATTGCAATTGGTGCAGATATTAATACAATCCCAGTTGTTGACTTTGATAAATGTACTGGTTGTGGAATCTGTGCATATAGCTGTCCTGGCCTAGCGATTATTATAGGTAGAATTAAAGAAAACAAAGCTTTATTTAAAATTCCTTATGAATTTCTTCCTGCGCCTATTAAAGGTGAAGTTTGGCATGCAATCAATAGAGAAGGGAAAATAATAGGAGAAGCTTTAATTGAAAAGGTAGATTCTAATCTAAGACAAGATAAGACTCTTTTAGTTCATGTAGAAGTGGATCGTAATTTACTATATGACTTTGTAACTATCAGGAGAAAAGAAGATGAATAAAGAAAATATTATTATTTGTAGATGCGAAGATGTGACTCTTGCAGATATTCATCATTTATTCGATTTAGGTTATACAGATATTGAAGAAATAAAAAGAATCTTAAGAGTTGGTATGGGGCCATGTCAAGGTAATACATGTAATCTTTTAATTCAAAGAGAGGTTGCGAAATTCTTAGGTGTTAAAGTTGAAGATGTGAAAACGCAAAAAGTAAGACCACTTGTTACAGGGGTTAAATTAAAAGCAATAAGGGATGGTGCAGTAGATGAGAGCTAATTACGTGATTATTGGTGCAGGAATTAGTGGTTGTAGTATTGCTTATAATCTTGCTCTTAAAGGTGTAAAGGATATTGTTGTTTTTGATAAATCCTATTTAACAAGTGGAGCAACTGGAAGATGTGGTGCTGGTGTTAGGCAACAATGGGGAACTAAAATGAACTGTGAACTTGCAAAAGCAAGTATTGACTTTTTTGAAACAGCAAAAGAAACTCTAGACTATCCTGGTGATTTAGAGTTTAAACAAGATGGTTATTTGATTCTTGCAGTTACTGAAGATGAAGATAAAGAATTTAGTAAAAACGTTGTTCTTCAAAATAGTTTAGGGATTTCTTCAAGAAAATTAACAAAAGAAGAGGCAAAGAAAATAGTTCCTCACCTTGATACTTCAAAAATTATTAGTGCAACATTTTGTCCAACAGATGGTCATCTTAATCCATTTACGACAACAGATGCATTTTATAATGCAGCTAAAAGACTTGGAGTTAAGTTTTATTTTAAAGAAGAAGTTAAAGAAATTGTTATTGTAGATAATAAGATTGAAAAAGTTATTACTACTAACTACATAGTTGAAGCAGCAAATGTAATTAATGCTGCTGGAGGCTATTCAAGAGAAGTAGGCTTACTTGCTGGAGTAGACATTCCTGTTTATTCTGAAAGACATGAAATCTTAGTAACAGAACCGATTGAAAAAATTCAAGGTCCAATGGTAATGTCATTTTCAAGAAACATTTATTGCCAACAAGTACCTCATGGAAGTTTCATAATGGGTAGAAGTGAAATTGGTGTTGCAAGGAACCATAGTACAATATCTAGTTGGAAGTTTTTAGATGAAATGGCTAAGACTGTTTGTGATTTGCTTCCACCAGTTGGTGATTTAAGAGTAACTCGTCAGTGGGCAGGTTTATATAACATGTCACCAGATAGACAACCAATAATAAGCAAGACTGACGAACTTCCAGGATTTTATATTGCCTGTGGTTTTAGCGGTCATGGATTTATGTTTGCACCGGTAACAGGAATATTGTTATCTGAGATTATTTTAGGTGAAGAACCTAGTTTTGATATTCATGAGTTATCTATGGATAGATTTAAAGAAAAACGCGATTATACATATGAAAAATCAGTAGTTTAAGGAGGGTAAAGTGGCAATTTATAAATATAAAACAGAACCGTTAGTAGATTTTACTAAAGAGGAAAATAGAAAACTTTATTTAGAAGGTATAAAAAAAGTAGAGAGTTATTTAGGAAAGACATATCCAATTGTTATTGGTGGTAAAAGGATTGAAACAGGTAAAATTGTGGATTCATATAATCCAGCAGATCATAATATGTTGATAGGTAGAGTTCATCAAGCTACAATGAAAGAAGCAGACCTTGCAATGGATACAGCATTAAAAACTTTTGAAACATGGAAAAAAGTAGATCCTAGAGTTAGAGCAGATGTTTTATTTAAAGCAGCTGCAATCTATAGAAGACGCAAGTTTGAGCTTAGTGCATTAATGACACTAGAAGCAGGTAAACCCTGGGCTGAAGCAGATGCAGATACTGCAGAAGCAATTGACTTTTTAGAGTATTATGCAAACCAAATGTTAGATTTACTTGAAATTGATAATAAAATTTTAAGCCGACCAAAATTAGAAAGAAATGAATATAGATATATTCCTCTAGGTGTAGGTGCAATTATATCCCCTTGGAATTTTCCACTTGCAATCCTTACAGGTATGACAACAGCTGCTGTTGTTAGTGGAAATACAGTTGTTTTAAAACCATCATCTAATACTTTAGTAATTGCTTATAAGATGTTAGAGATCTTAGAAGAAGCAGGACTACCAGAAGGAGTTGTAAACTTTGTTCCAGGTAGTGGTAGGGAAGTAGGAGACTTCTTTGTAAATCATCCAAAAACAAGATTTATCTCATTTACAGGCTCTAAAGAAGTCGGAGTTGAGATTTATGAAAAAGCTGCAAAAGTTCACAAAGGTCAAATTTGGCTAAAACGAGTGATTGCGGAAATGGGTGGAAAAGATGCTATTGTTGTTGATCGTGATGTTGATACAGATTTTGCAGCTGGTGAAATAGTAAAAAGCGCATTTGGTTTTAGTGGCCAAAAATGTAGTGCTTGTTCAAGAGCAATAATTCATCAAGATGTATATGATGAAATAGTAAGTAAGGTTATTGAAAAAACAAATCAATTAACAGTTGGTGCACCGGCTGATTATAATAATTATATGGGTCCTGTTATTGATGAAAAAGCATTTAAACGTTTAAACAACTATATTGAAATTGCAAAGACTGAAGGGAAGATTGTGGCTGGTGGGGTTAGTGATTCAACTAAAGGCTGGTTTGTGAATCCTACAGTAGTTGTTGATGTAGATCCTAATGCTAGAATAATGCAAGAAGAGATATTTGGTCCATTACTTGCTATTTGTAAAGTAAAAGATTTTGATCAAGCAATAGAAGTTGCAAACAATACTGAATTTGGCTTAACTGGTGCAGTAATTTCAAATAATAGAATGCATTTAGAAAGAGCAAGAGAAGATTTCCATGTTGGAAATTTATATTTGAACAGAAAATGTACTGGTGCAATTGTAGGTTATCAACCATTTGGTGGCTTCAACATGAGTGGTACAGATTCTAAAGCTGGTGGTCCTGATTATTTAATTCTGCATATGCAAGGAAAGACTATTAGCGAACAGTTCTAAAAAAAATGACCTAGTAGATGCTTACTAGGTCTTATAATATAGAAAGAGGAATAAAATATGGATAAAATAAACAAACTGAAGGCTATCATTGCTGAGTCTTCTAAAATAGTACTTTTTACTGGAGCAGGTATTAGTGTTCCAAGCGGGATCCCAGATTTTAGGTCTAGCAGTGGTTTGTATTCTAGTGGTGAATTTAAAAATCTTGATCCTGAAGTAATTATTTCAAAAACATTCTTTGATAAAAATCCAAAGTTGTTTTATGAATATTATAAAAAACATTTAATTTATCCAAAGGCAAAAGCTAATGTTGCTCATTATTATTTTTCAGATTTAGAAAAAGTAGGTAAACTAAAAGCAACTATAACACAAAACATTGATAATTTTCATCAAGAATCAGGAAGTAAGAATGTCTTTGAACTTCATGGTAGTGTTCATAGAAACTACTGTATGAAGTGTAAGAAGTTTTATGACTTAGACTATATTATAAATCAAAAAGATATTCCATATTGTAAAGAGTGTGGTGGGATGATAAAGCCTGATGTAGTTTTATATGAAGAGACATTAAATGATGAAACTCTATTTAATGCAATAGATGCGATTAAAGATTCTGATTGTTTGATTGTTGTTGGAACATCTTTAGTTGTTTATCCAGCAGCAGGATTAATTAGATACTTTCGAGGTAAAAATTTGGTCTTAATAAACAAGCAAAAAACATCCTATGATATGGATGCTGATTTAGTTATAAATGATGATATAATTGAAGTTATAAAAAAATTACAAATATAATATTTAAAATTTTCCATATTAGAAATAACTAATAATGAGAAAAATAATAATGGTGATTAATATGAAAAAAATAATTCTCCTTGTTATGATTCTTTTATTAGTTTTTTTATTTTCTAATAAAGTGCAAGATAAGGAGATAATTAAAATAGAGGAAGAATTCTATCATGTATCATTATTAGCTGTAGGAGATAATTTAATTCATAGCACAATATATGAAGCAGTAAAATCTAACAATAACTATGATTTTAAACCTATTTTTAAAGAAGTAAAACCACTAATAAGACAATATGATTTAAGATTTATAAATCAAGAAACAATTATTGGTGGTAAAGAATTAGGACTTTCAACTTATCCAGCATTTAATAGTCCTTATGAACTAGGAGATGCTTTAGTGGATGCGGGTTTTAATTTAATATCAATAGCCAATAATCATACACTTGATAGAGGTGAAATTGCAGTTCTAAATACTATTAGATACTGGGATAAATTACCTGTTACTTATTCTGGAGCCTTAGATTCGAGTTATAAGAGCAATGTGAAATTATTTAATAAAAATGGAATTAAATTTGCTTTTGTTGCTTATACATATGGAACAAATGGTATACCGCATCCAGGAGGAAAGGAATACCTTGCAAATGTATATAGTGATCAAAAAGCAAAAGTTGATATTCAAAAAATTAGAAATATAGTTGATGTTGTAATAGTTAGTATGCACTGGGGCGAAGAATATCAAGATTATCCAAATGAACTTCAAAAAAAGCAAGCTAGATTTTTATCAAGTTTAGGTGTTGATCTTATTATTGGCCATCATCCTCATGTTATTCAACCTGTAGAATTAATTAATAGTGATAGTAGAGATACATTTATAATATATTCACTTGGTAACTTTTTATCAGATCAAAAAGGAATAGATAGATTAATAGGTATGTCTGTTAGTGTTGATATTTACAAATCAAAATTAAATAATAGAGTTATAATTAGAAATCATAAGGCAACTCTTTTATATAGATATAAAAACAATAATGAATTTAAAATAAAGATATTTCATGATTTAAATAATGAATATTTAAGTGATTATATAAAATATTTTGAGCAAAAGAAAGAACTAATTCAAGCTTTTTATAAAGATATTGAAGTAAATTAAAAACATCTCAAATCTGAGATGTTAATTACTTAAGTAAATCATGCCATTCTGGATGTTTTTCAAACATTGAAAAAACATAGGGACATATAGGTATGATTTTTATATTGTTGCTTCTTACATAATTAAGCAGTTTATCAAGTAACTTGGCAGCCACTCCTTGACCCCTTAACTCTGGGCTAACATAAGTGTGCTCCACTATAAAAGTGTCACCATCAACTTTATATGTAATTTCAGCGGTTACGTTATCTTCGCTATCTCCGATGTAAAAACTATTTTGTCCTTTTTTTATTTCTAACATAATTATCCTTTCTTCATTTCAATAATAATGAAATGGGAATTTGTAATTGCAGTTATGCTAATTTTATCTTCAACAATTTGCATTGCATCTTTTGATTTTAAATCAAAACCGTTAATATTAGATCTGCCATCTATTTGTACAAGATATGCTTGGCGCTCTTCAGATGTTTCAAAATCAATCTTGTTATCTTTTTCAAGATTTAAGATATAAACATTCACATCCTGATTTATTAAGATGGGAGTTTCCTTCATGCTTGCAACAAGAGTTAATTGATTATCTTTTAGGTAATCAGTTGTATCAATTAAATTATGAACAGGATCTAAATTCCTTTTGTTAGGCAAAATCCATATTTGTAATAGGCGTAAATCTTCATTGGATTTATTAAACTCACTGTGATAAATTCCTTTACCAGCACTCATATGCTGGAGATCACCCTTTTTAAGAACTACAAAGTTGTTTAAACTATCCTTGTGAGTTAACTCTCCTTCTATTATATAAGAAAGAATTTCTAAGTTTCGATGCAGGTGTAAATCAAATCCACCTGTAGGTTTTATAATCTCATCATTAAAAACTCTAAGCTTTCCGAAATTGATATTATCTGGATCATAGTAATCCGCAATCGAAAAATGATAGATACTATTTATAAGTTCATTATTTGAGGTTGCGAAATCATTTAAGTCTAAATGTTTAATCATCTATGATCACCTTACTTTCTATTACTTATTATAATTTATAATGCGTAAATTTTCAATTTTTATGCAATATGCATATTATTATATGCATAGAAAAACAATAAATGATAATAATAATATCGGAGGTTTTATTACATGGATAAATAAAGCATACAGTTTATAGATACTAAATGAATAAACTGTATTAAAATTTCTATGCAATTTAATTACCATGCAGAAGTAAGGTGATATAATTACTTGCTTATGCGAACTTAAGCGGTGGGTAAAATCCACCGTTTATTTAATTTAAAATTATTTAAAAATTATTGATTTTAAAGTTGACTTTTTAATTCATTTGTTATATAATATTATAGCGTACAAGAGCGCAGTTCACTTGACTTTTATTAAGATGAACTATCTAATTCGGGAAATAGCTCAGCTTGGTAGAGCGCTTGGTTTGGGACCAAGATGCCGCGGGTTCAAATCCTGTTTTCCCGACCATTTGCAGGTATAGTTTAATGGTAGAACTTCAGCCTTCCAAGCTGACCGTGCGAGTTCGATTCTCGTTACCTGCTCCATTTTGATAATGATGCTGTACTAGAAAATAGTACAGTTTTTTTTATTTGGTGATATAATATACATAAGTAATCAAGTATTATTATAATATATTTTTTATATTTGATTATAATGAAAAAAAAGCCGCAAAAAGTATTGTCCCTTTGATTTCATCAAAACAACTTTTAGTGCAGTAATATTACACTTTTAGTGCAGTAATATTGTAAATTTTATTTTAAAATTATAAGCAGTGTGTTATAATAAATACGTGGGAATACCACTTGGGACTTATATAATTATTTAGAGTAGTTATATAATGAACCCGTATTGTGCATATAGTAGATTATTCTAACTAGTTTTGAGGCACAAGCTATAGACGCAGCTTTTGGTTTTAAAGGATTAACCTGCTGTGTCTTTTTTGTATAATAATCTTGAATAGCGTTTGGACTTCTATTAGCTCTCCTCATGCTATCTGCCATTAAATATAAAATAGTTCTCAGCCTTCGGTTACCCTTTTTAGAAATCTTTAGATGTAATCCATCTTTGTCTCCTGATTGGCGTATCATAGGATCTATTCCAGCATAGGCAATTATAGAATTATAATTTTTAAATCTTGATATGTCGCCTAGTTCAGCTATAAATCTAGATGTTAGATTATCTTGAACACCAGGAAGAGAAATAACTAATTCATATAGTGTAGTTGACTTAGCTAGTTCTGACATAGATTTAATCGTGATGTCTATTTGATTTAAATAGAATTCAAGTTGAGTAATAAATGATGCAAGTATAATTACATCGGGATCATTTATTTCACATCCTGGAACTGTTTCACTTAAAAAGGCATAAACCTTTTCAATCTTGGTTAAACACCATTTTGACTTGTGGTTCCATGTATCAGATAATGATTTTATATTATCTTCTTTTGATTTTGAGATAAACATCTCAGGATGTGGGTAAAGTTTTAAAAACTTAAGAGATTCGTCGCTATAAACGCTCTCAAATAGGTTTTTGTAGTTTGGATAGATAATTGCTAGGGTTTCCCTAAAATTGACGGATATTTTAAAAGCTAGTTTAGAAGCAAGTGGTGATATTAAAGAGTTGGCTGCAGAGTATGAAATATCTATTGGAAAAGTTAAAATGATTACTCATACTATGGCAGTCGATAGTGATTTAAGTTTTGAAGTTGCAGCTATGATGCATGTTAGAGATTTAAATAAAATTATTAAAGAAGGTAGACAAGAAGTTAGAGAATTTTACTCGGAAGAAATTCGATCTTTATACCAAAAATCAAAAGAAGAATTAAAATTGGAATTTAAGTTAGCTGTAAAAGGATTAATTAATGATGCTATTCAAGAGGCAGACGCTGAAGTATTTATTGAATTAACAATAGATAGTGAAGTTAGTGTTGAAGAAGTTAAAGCCTTATATCAAAAGTATTTAGAGGCATTATTAACAGCAGAAGTTCCTGTTCAAGAAGAAAACGATGATGATGAAGAAGAAGATCAAGTTAATATGCATCTTTATCAAGAGTTGAAAAAAGAGTATGCGAGACTTTTAAAAGATCTAAGAGGAATTAGATTTTCTGAAGAAGAGAATATTGAAGAATTACTAGAACAAATTAAGGAAGTTGCTTTAGAAATAAAAGAGCTTGAGTTTGAAATTAGATTTAGTAATAGAGGTAAGGGTCATATGGGAAATATGATAAAACCTAAGGATGATTTATATGATGATCTTGAAGATGAGTACGAAGATTTATTCGAGGAATTAGGAATTGAATTAGAAGATTTAGAAGAATATTTTGAAGTTTTATTAGAAGAAGAAATTAAAAAATTAATTCTTGAATTTAGAGATGAATTAAGCAAAGTGCATGAAGTATTAATGCAAGATTCAATTGCTTTAAAATTACAAATTAAAGAAGAAAGAGAAATTCTAAGAAAAATTTGGAAATAAAATAAATTAAACTAGCTGCTTATTTTAATAAGCGGCTTTTTTAATTTAATTTGTTTTATATTTCTATATTTTAATTTAAAATTTTGATATAATAGTGTAAAGAAAAAAGAGGGATTTTAGAGAAAATGGTAGATTTAAAAGAATTACAAAAGAAAGTTGTAGAAAATAAAATTGAAAAAGGCTTTAATGTGGAAGATATTAATTTAGAATTTAATCTTGCTTATGGTGAATTATCTGAGGCATTTGAAGCATATATTTATAAGAAGGATGATTTAGGCGAAGAATTAGCTGATGTTGTTATTTATATTTTAGGTATTTCTGAAATTTTAGGGATTAATTTAGAAGAACAATTACTTAAAAAAATAGCTAAAAACAAGAAAAGAAAATATTTTGTAAGAGATGGGAAATGGCAAAAAGCTGAAGGGTAAAGGAGAAAATTATGAATTCAATGCATAAACTTGTTACTGGAAACAGTGAAGAATATATTAAAACATATCGTTATTATTCCTCTTCAACAAAAGATAAAGAAGTTGGAGAAGTTGAAAAAAATTTGATTGTGACTACAAAAAGAATTGTTTTAGAATCACAAAATAATAGTGGGTTTTATAGAGATGAGTTTTTAATAGACTTTATTGATAGGGTAGATTCTAAATTTTACCATTCTAAAAAAAGTAAAATTTGGATAGGTTTAATGATTATTGGCGGTTTATTAATGGTTGGTGGATTCTTTATGGGTGGTAGTTTAGATGCCTTATTTGCAGGTGCAAATTTTGCGCTAGCTGGTCTTGGGCTTGTTGTATTTATCTTAGGGATTCTTTATCTAATTTATAAAAGATCAAAACAGGCATTTAGTTTGACTCTTTATTCATCAAAAAAGTTTACTGATTTTGCAGATATCTCTGGAGAAAATTTTATTATTAAACCTAAAAGATCTAAGAAAGGCTCTAAAAATGTGCAAGTAAAATCTAAGGTAACACCATCTGCCGTTGTTATGCTTAATGAATTAAATGCACTTGTGGTTGATATTAAAGACTTTAATTATCAAATTGAATATGGCAAAAAGATGCTTTTAGAAAGCAAAATAACAGCTGTTGATTTTGAAAAACATTACAATTTCTTACTTGATAAAATAGCTAGCAAATACAAATAAAAATAACACTTGAATAAATACTCATATGAGTTGACATTCAAGTGTTTTTCGCATATAATATAATATAGATAAGTTTTTAGCTATTAATTATAAGAAAAGAAGAATAAATATCGAGTATATAAATAGGAAAAATTCATTTGGAATAATGAACAAAACTTAATAATTTATATCTCTTTTCCTTAGAAGGAGAGAAGAATATGGCTGAAGTATTAAAAAAAGAATTACTTCTTGAAGGCTTGAATTGTAGTAAATGCCTTGAAGATATAAAAAATAAATTAAACTTAAAAGATTATAATTTAATAATAGATTATAAAACTATGAACATTTCATTTACTGTTAACGAAGGCAGTGAATATGATAATTTAATCAAGTATATAAATAATGTTTTAAATAATCATGAACATACAATAAAGATTCATGAAAAGTCTTTAGAAAGAGAAGAGGGTAAAACTTTAGTAATTGGAAAACTTTCTTGCAGTAATTGTGCAGCTAAGATTGAATCTAAAGTAAGAAATATAAGTGGTGTAAAAAAGGCAGAAATAGATTTTGTGAATTCAAAGTTAAATATAGTTGCAGCATCTAAAGCTGATTTGGATCGAGTGTTAATTGAGACGAAGAAGATTGTGAAAAGCATAGAGCCCGGTGCTCATGTTCATGAAGAGCATAATGGTAGCCACGATCATCATCACCATCACGGGGATGCTGGTATTGTTAAAAAAACCGTAACTACTTTAGTTCTTGCTGCTATTCCTTTATTACTAGCTATCTTTCTTAATTTAGATAATTTCGTTGAACTTGGATTATTCTTAGTAAGTTATTTGATTGTTGGAAGAAGTGTTATTACTAAAGCATTAAGGAGTATTTCTAGAGGGGATTTCTTTGATGAAAATACACTTATGATGATTGCAACAATTGGTGCCTTCTTTATTGGTGAGTATCATGAAGCTATTGCTGTTATGGCGTTTTACTTAGTTGGGGAAATGTTTCAAGATTTGGCTGTTGATAAATCGAGAAAATCTATTTCTGAACTAATGGATATTAAGAGCGATTATGCGAATGTTTTAGAAGGCGAAAAAATTATTAAGTTAGCTTCTGCAGATGTTTTAGTTGGTAGCTTAGTTATAGTAAAACCAGGAGAAAAGATTCCTTTAGATGGGATTGTTTATGAAGGTGAAGCTCATATTGATACATCTAGCATTACTGGTGAAAGTATTCCTAGATTTGTTAAGGTGGGTAGTGAAGTCTTAAGTGGTTTTATAAACAAAGATAAAGTATTAGTTATTAAGACTACAAAACTATATAGTGATTCAACTGTAAGTAAAATTATTGAACTTGTGGAAAACGCTAGTAGCAGAAAGGCTCCAACTGAAAACTTTATAACAAAGTTTGCAAGAGTTTATACTCCAATAGTTGTATTAACTGCATTTATACTTGCAGTTTTACCACCAATTATTTTAAAACAAGAATTTAGTATCTGGATTTACAGAGCATTAAGCTTCCTTGTAGTATCTTGTCCTTGTGCCCTTGTAATTTCGGTTCCTCTAGGTTTTTACGGTGGAATCGGGTTTGCATCTAGGAATGGGGTTTTAGTAAAGGGAGGCAATTATTTAGAGGCATTCAAAAATTCAGAAGAAATAATATTTGATAAAACAGGTACTCTAACTAGTGGAAAGTTCAAAATAGCAAAGATTAATACAACTGCTATCGATCAAGCAAAATTATTAGAATTTGCAGCATATACTGAATACTATTCAATTCATCCAATAGCTGCTGCGATAAAAGAAAGTTATCAAAAAGATATAGATATTGCAAGAATTAAGAAGTATCAAGAATTTTCTGGACTAGGTATTAGTGCTATTATTGATGATGTAAATATATTGATTGGAAATCAATCATTAATGGAAGATAATAAAATTGATTTTATAGAAGCAAAACAAGCAGGAACTATACTTTATATTGCTATAGATAATAAGTTTGTAGGTAGTATAGTAATTGTAGATGAAATAAAAGCAGAGGCTAAAGGTGTAATTAGTAAATTAAAGAACTTAGGTGTTAATAAAATAACTATGATTACGGGAGATAAAGAAAGTGTTGCAAGCGAAGTCGCAAATGAGCTTAGGATTGATGAATTTTATAGTGAGGTTTTGCCTCATCAAAAAGTTGAAATTTTAGAGAACAAAGTTAAGAATAGTAATAAGAAGATTGTTTTTGTTGGTGATGGAATAAATGATGCACCTGTATTAGCTATTTCTGATATAGGAATATCTATGGGTGAAGCTGGAAGTGATGCAGCGATTGAAGCAAGTGATATCGTTATTATGAATGATAATTTAATGAAGATCGTTGATGCAAGACAAATTGCTAGAAAAACTAGTAGAGTAGTTTGGCAAAATATTGCATTTGCATTATTCGTTAAGATATCGGTATTAATATTTGCTGCTTTAGGATTTATTAATATGTGGATAGCTGTATTTGCTGATGTTGGTGTTTCATTAATTGCAATTTTAAATGCAACAAGAATACTAAAAATGAAAAAAACGGGTTAAAGTACCCGTTTTGTTTTTAGTTTATGCAGAAGCAACACTTGTTTCTACAACATCTTTACCTTTTAAGTGAAGGTAGTAGTTATAATATGATAATTGCATATATGGCATTGCATATAATAAGTAAATACCAAATGTAATCATACCTAAAAGAATATGTCCAATGAAGCTAAGATGGAAAATGAATAAATCAAATTTATAACCTACCATCATTTCTTTACTCTTTTTAAATGCATCCCAAACACCAATTTCTTTATCCTCAGCTAAAATATACATAACTTGAGAATATTGATATGAGAAAATGATTCCTGGGATTATAAATAATAAAAATCCTACGAAAACGATTAGTGCATATAATAATGTTGCACCGATTAATCTAAGAGCATGATTTAAATCTTTAAAATACTCAATGATTAATTCAAAATTAAATTTCTTTTCCAATAATAAAACTTTTCCAATTAAGAATAATCCAGCTCCTAAAATAGGCGCTAAGATTGCTCCAATTCCCGTTCCAGAAATTACACCTACAATAATAATTGCAAGTAAAAACATAAGGCGGTTACCCACTAAAGCTTGTTTAGCTTCTGATTTAATTAACTTTCTATCCATTTTTTCCTCCCTTTTATTGTCAATAAAATTATACTACATAATATTTGAAATGGCAAATGTTTTAAAATTAATATGGCCTACATAAATATATATGCTTGAAAAAGTAAAAATGACCAAAAATCTTGGTCTTTTATTTTAATCTTTCAATTGTTTTTATTTTTATTACAGGAACTGGGAAATCTTCTAAGTAATCGATTGTAGTTGTAGTAGCTTCATTTAATTCTAATAATACTTTATTGCTTTCTTCATCAATTGTTTTTCCAAAAGCAGCATAATCACCATCTAAATGTATTGCTGTTGCAGTACAAATAAAGAATTGACTACTTGCACTATTAGGATCACTAGTTCTAGCCATTGATATAACACCTAAAGTATGTTTTAAATTATTTTCAAAACCATTATTTGTAAATTCGCCTTTGATTGTTTTTTGTGATTCTTTTTGGATAATTTGATTTCCTTCTACAGTAAATCCACCTGCTTGAACCATGAAATCCATAATGATTCGATGGAATATTACACCATCATAAAAGTTTTTATCAACTAATTTTAAGAAATTGTCAACTGTAGTTGGTGCTAAATCACGATATAGCTCTAAGTGAATTGCTCTATCATCTTCTAATATAATTTTCACTCTTGGTGTGCTTTCTTTATCTTTACAGCCTGATGTGAAAATCAACATCACAAACAATAAAGGGATTAATAATCTAACCATTTTTATACCTCTTATAATATTTAAAATAATATTAATATTTTACCATGAAACAAAAGAAAGTTCAATGATAAAAAAATATGAGAATAAAATATTAATTTTTACTTATATTTTAATAAGAATAGTTATTGTCCAATTTTTTTATGGAAAATAATTTTTCACTATGTTATAATTGGTATATACAAGGAGAATGTCGGATGAATCAAGAAACCTTAAAAATGAAAGTTGTTGTGAAAGACAAACCTGAAGTTGGTTTTTCATTACAAGAAAAAACTATTACAACGGATTTAAAAAATGATGAGGTATTAGTTAAGATTAATACAGCATCATTTTGTGGGACTGATTATCATATTTATCAGTATGATAATTGGGCAAAAAATCGTCTAAAATTACCATTAACAGTAGGCCATGAATTTAGTGGTGAGGTTATTAAAATTGGTAAGGATGTATCAAGAGTGAAGGTAGGAGATATCGTAAGTGCTGAAACTCATATAATTTGCAATGAATGTGAATTTTGTTTAAGAGGGGAAGGCCATATTTGTGAGAACACAAAAATAATTGGTGTTGATACTGATGGTTGTTTTGCAAATTACATTAAAATGCCTGCAGCTAATTGTTTTGTAAATAGTAAAGATGTAAATCCTTTAATTTTATCTGTACAAGAACCATTAGGAAATGCAGTTCATACAATGAATCATTTTAATATAAAAGATAAAGATGTAGTTATTTTGGGATGTGGTCCTATAGGAATTATGGCAGTTGACGTAAGTAGAGCACTTGGAGCTAGAAAAGTAATTGCGATTGAAGTCAAAGAATATAGAAGAAATTTAGCAAAATCTCTAGGTGCTGATGTTGTTATTAATCCATTAACTGAAGATGTAGTAGCAAGAGTTATGGAAGAAACTAACAATCGTGGTGCTGATGTTATTGGTGAATTTTCTGGTAATAAAGGTGCAATTGAAAAAGCGTTTAAATATGTGAAAGCTGGAGGAGGTATTTCGATGTTAGGATTACCTTCAGAAAATATAGAGATTGATTTATCTAAAGATGTTATTTATAAAGGTATAAGTATCTATGGAGTTACAGGTAGAAGAATCTATGATACTTGGTACCAAGTAAGAGATTTGATTGAAAGTGGAAAACTAAATCTTGATAAAATAATCACCCATAAACTACCACTTAGAGATATTAATGAAGCTGCAAAGATTATGGGCAGTGGTGAGTGTGGTAAAATTATTTTGATTCCGGAGGAAATAAATGAATAAATTACAATTTATAGAAGACTTGGTTCAAGAATTAAAAAATGATAAAGTTTATCGAACTCTACCAATTAATTATGGGCCAAATGCTAATGTCATTGAGTTAAACGGAAAAAGTGTTATAAACCTATCAAGCAATAATTATTTAGGATTAGCCAGTCATCCAAGACTTAAAAAAGCTGCAATTGATGCTACAAATAAATATGGTGTTGGTTCTGGTAGTGTTAGAACAATAATAGGGAATCAAGATGTATTAGAAGAATTAGAGACATTACTTGCAGAGTTTAAAGAAGAAGAAGCTGTTACATGTTTTCAATCTGGATTAAACTGTAATATTGGGGCTATTCAAGCAATAGCGCAAAAAGGTGATTTAATTATTAGTGATGAATTAAATCACGCAAGTATAATTGATGGAGTAAGATTATCAAGAGCTGATAAACGAGTTTATAAACATAATGATATTAAACATTTAGAAGAAATTCTTAAAGCAGATCGTAGTAATTATAATAATGTTTTAATTATCACTGATGGAGTATTCTCTATGGATGGAGACCTAGCTAAACTTCCAGAGATTGTGGAATTAGCGAAAAAGTATAATGCCTTAACTTATGTTGATGATGCTCACGGAAGTGGAGTTTTAGGTAGAAGTGGTCGCGGTACTGTTGATCATTTTGGCCTGCATGGTGAAGTTGATTTTATAATAGGGACTTTAAGTAAAGCAATCGGTGTAATTGGTGGTTATGTTGCATCTAAGAAGATTGTAAAAGAATGGTTACTACATAGGGGTAGACCACTACTTTTCTCAACTGCTCTTCCGCCTGCTGCAACTGCAGCTACAATTGAAGCTGTTAAGATTTTAATGGAAACAGAAGAGTATACTAAAAAATTATGGGATAATGCAAATTATTTCAAAGGAAAGTTAAAAGCATTAGGTTTTGATATTGGTAAAAGTGAAACTCCAATAACTCCTGTAATGGTTGGTGAAGAAGCTAAAACAATGGAGTTTTCTAAAAAATTATTAGAAAACGGAGTTTTCGTTTCCGCAATAGTATTTCCAACTGTTCAAAAAGGAATGGGTAGACTTAGATGTATGTTAAGTGCTGCTCATACTTTAGAAGACCTTGATAAAGCAATCGCTGTATTTGAAAAAGTAGGTAAAGAATTAAATATAATAGGATAAAATTATGATTTTTAAAAAACAAACCGTAGTAGCTCATAGAGGAGCAAAGGGGTTGGTTCCCCATGAAAACACAATTGAAGCATTTCAAAAAGCAATCGATGTAAAAGCTGATTGCATTGAAATAGATATAAGAAAGACAAAAGATAATAAAATTATTGTTTTTCATGATTCTTCTTTTCAAGATAAAGAAATAAAAGATTTAAATTATGCTGAGCTCTTAGAATTAGTTGGTTTTAAGGTTCCTACATTAGAAGAGACTCTTTCGTTTATAAAAGGCAAGATTCATATCGATATTGAATTTAAAGAGTCAGGATATGTGGAAGAAGCACTAACAATTATAAAACAGTATCTTACAAATGAAGAGTTTTATATAAGAAGTTTTAATGATGATGTAATTGTTGATGCGAAAACATATGATGAGAATATCGTATGTGCACTACTTTTAGGTAGGGACATTAAAAAGAAAGTCATAAGAACTAGGCTTAGTGAATTGTTTCCAGGAAGAAGAATAAAAAAAAGCGGTTGTGATTTCATCTCACCTCATTATAGATTGTTGAAGTTTGGTTTTATGTTTAGAATGAGGTTAAGAAAGCAACAAGTTTGTGTTTGGACTGTTAATGATGAAGAAATAATGAAGAAGATGTTGTTTAAAAAGAAAGTTCATGCAATTGTAACAGACTATCCTAATTTAGCATTAGAGCTTTTAAAAAATAAAAATTCTTGATAAATAGTTAGATTAGTGGTACAATATATTTCGAGGAAAATTGTAATGGGGTGTGGGTACAGTGAAACTAAAAGAAATTAAAGAAAAGTTTACAACGGATCACGATATTCATTTTTACAAATTTGAAAGTGAACCAACAAGTTATAGATTATTAAAAGAAATATCTTATCAAAATATACCATTTACAAAAAGAGAAAAAACTAAATGGTATACCGCCTATTCTAGAGTTTTTGCCGGTGTTGCTTTATTATTTATTGTAATACTTGTTGGTAATTTTATTAAAGATAATAATAATAATTATACAGATGTAGATTCATTATTCTTAGCTGCAAATATTGAATATGTAGAAGAACCGATTTTAGTCAGTTCATCATATACAGGTGAAGAGTTAAGGATCTATAAGGCGTATGTAGAAGAAGATGGTAAAGATATCATTATCTATTATTATTTCTATAATCAAGTAGGCGATCCTAAAGTACAACATTTGTTATTTGTAAATAAAGATAAGAATATTAACAAAACTGTTAATACACAAAACAACTTTGGGAATTTATCTGATTTAATTGAAATTACAGATTTAAATAATATAGAGGTTGTTATTGTATATAATAATCAACAAACATATTCACAATTTTTTATTGCGAAAGAATAAGTCCTATTTTAGGACTTTTTTTAATTAAAAAGCATCCTCAAATTTGAGGATGCTAGTTTATTTTAGATTATATATTTTTGTATATTTTTTAATCAAATAATTTACATAATGTTTAGGGTTAAATTTTTGGTTTGTGCAAAGTTTAAATAAATCTTTTGGACTTTTTGATGAACCATATTTATGAAGATTTTCTTTGAACCAAGCATTTATTTCTTTAGTATTTTTAGATGATAAAGATTTAAAAACATTAAAATCTTTATTCATTACTTTAAACATTTGTGATGCATAGGCACTACCTAAAGCATAAGTTGGGAAATATCCAAACATACCTCCAGACCAATGAACATCTTGAAGTACTCCTTCTTTATCAGATGGAACTTCAATATTTAAGTATTCTTTAACTTTTTGCTTCCAAACTTTAGGAAGATCTTTTACTTCTAGTTCGTTATTAAACAAAGCTTTTTCAATATCATATCTAATCATTATATGAATTGGATATGTAAGTTCATCAGCTTCTGTTCTAATTAATGAAGTTGTCGACTTATTTATATGTTTATAGAAATCATCTAATTTAATGCCTTTTAGTTCTTTCTTGAATAGATCTTTTAAAACTGGGTAATGTTCTTTCCAAAATTCTTTACTTCTGCCGATTATATTTTCATAAAATCTTGATTGTGATTCATGAAGAGCCATACTTCCTCCACCACCTGATAGTGTTAAATCAAGTTCTGGATCTACTTGTTGTTCATAAGTTGCATGTCCTAGTTCATGAATGCCTGAGAATATTGATGAAATGAAATTATCTTCATAGTAATGGTTTGTTACTCTAACATCAGTTGTACCAATTCCACTAGTAAATGGATGTTCACTTTCTTTCATTAAACCTCTTGTAAGGTCATAATCCATTACTTCCATAATGTATTTCATAAATTCTTTTTGTTTTTCAATCGGGAATTTATGAGATTCAAAACTGTTATTATATTCTAATGTTTTACTTGTAACTTCTTTCACAAACGGAACTAAATCTGTTTTGATTGTATTGAAAAACTCATCGTAATCTGCTTGAGTCATTCCTTTTTCATATTCATCTAGTAATATATTGTAACCTTGTAATTTAGGTGTTTTTGTATATTCTACATACTTTCTTAAAAATGCGACTATTTTTTCTAAGATGGGTTCAAATAAATTCCAGTCATTAGTGTTTTTTGCTTTTGCCCATATATTTTCACTTTTTGCTAGTAAAGTCATGTATTCTACATATTCATCCATTGGAACTTTTTTAAGTTTATCTATACTAGTTTTTGCTTCTACTATTTCATGTTTTAAAACTTCATCTAATGAGTTTCTGTTTTTATATAATTCCTCAATTACGCTTAGTGTTTCTTCTGAAGTTGAGAATTTATATGAGTCTTCACTTAAAATACCAAAGTGTCTTGACCTAGCTTCAAAACTTCCGCTTGGAGCTTCTGTGTTTGAATCCCAGTTTATAATAAAACTTGCAAATCTATAAGCAAGCATCTTATTTCTTATAGCCTGATATTTTTGAATTAATTCATCCATTATTTTATCACCTCGACTTTATTATACCATTATTTGGTATTTTATAAACAAAATATTTATTTTAATTTGTTTTGGTATTTAATTTATTAATTATGATGATTGTGGTATAATAAATTTGGAGGATATTTTATGAGAAAGTTTTTTAAAGAATTTAAAGATTTTATCCAAAAAGGAAATGTTTTAGACCTAGCTGTTGGGATTATAATTGGGACTGCATTTAATAAAATTGTAAGTAGTTTAGTTAACGACATCATTATGCCGCTTGTTAGTTTAATTGGTGGAAAAAATATTCAAGAAGCTAAACTAGAATTAGTGCCAGCGGTTGTTGAAAACGGGGAGATTGTAAAAAATGCGGTTACATTAAATTATGGAAACTTTATTCAATTTGTAATTGATTTTTTAATTATTGCTTTAACTGTCTTTGTAATAGTGAAGATTGTAAAAGGGATGCATAGAAGAGCAGAAGAAGCAAAAGAAAAATTGCTAGCAAAAATAGAAGAAATTAAAAGTGTAGAAGAAAATCAACAAGAAGAAGAAAAAGAAGCTGAGGTAGAGGAAGTTGAATTAAAACCTACTACTGAAGAGATCTTAATTGAGATTCGTGATTTATTAAAAGATAAAAAATAGTTGTATTAAAAAATAAAGACATAATATTGTTATATTAGTGTCGAGGTGATAAAATGAAAAAAATACTTTATCCAATATTATTAATAGTAGGCCTATTTATTCTTTCTAGCTGTAGTTCATATGATGATTTTGATAAAGGTCTAAATGATAGTCCTTATTTTGTTGAAAACGGTGATGAATATTTAGAAATTCGTGAAAATCCATTTTTGGAAGTAAGTAAGAGTCCTAATTCCTATTTCTCTTTAGATACTTCTACTGCTAGTTATGCAAATCTAAGAAGAATGATCAATAATCAAGTAACTTCAATTCCAAAAGATTCGATTAAGATTGAGGAAATGATTAACTATTTCTCTTATGATTATGATGCACCTACTGAAGATGCATTAAGTATTTCAGCTCAAATAGTAGATGCACCATGGAATAGTAATAATAAATTATTATCCATAGGTGTTAAGGCAAAAGAAGTTGATTTAACAAATAAAAAACCAAGTAATATAGTATTACTTTTAGATGTAAGTGGTTCTATGCTTGCTCCAAATAAACTTCCACTCCTACAATCTGCATTTAAATTGTTTGTGGAAAACTTAGATGCAAACGATACAATCTCTATTGTTACTTATGCAAGTAGCGACAAGGTTTTATTAAATGGAGTTAAAGGATTTGAGAAAAATAAAATATTAGCTGTAATTGAAGATTTAGAAGCTGGCGGATCTACTGCTGGTTCTAAAGGAATTCAAACCGCTTATGAATTAGCAAAAGCTAATTTTATTCCTAATGGTCATAATCGAGTTATTATAGGTACTGATGGTGACTTTAATGTAGGAATTTCTACTAATGAAGGATTAAAAAACTTTATAAGTCAAAAACGAGATGAAGAAAAAATCTATTTAAGTGTTTTAGGTTTTGGATATGGAAACTTAAAAGATAATAATCTAGAAGTTTTAGCTACATCAGGAAATGGAACATATGCTTATATTGATTCTATTACTGAAGCTAGAAAAGTTCTTGTAGATGAAATAGGTGGAACTCTAAATATAGTTTCAAAAGATACAAAAGTAAAAGTTACATTTGATCCAAGTTTTATTAAAGAATATCGTCTGATTGGGTATGAAAATCAAATGCTATCAGAAGAAGAGTATAACAATAATAAAACTGATGCAGGTGAAATTGGTGCAGGTCATACAACAACTGCAATTTATGAGCTTGTATTAAATACTGAAGATGAAGTTGAAAAAACTTTAGATGAAGGCTGGGTAAATGTAGAAATATCTTATAAGGATCCAGAAACTGAAGAAGACCTGAAAATCAATAAAAGTATTGATGATAAATCTGTTCTTTCAAGAAATGAAGAGGATATCTTATTTATTTCAGCGGTAGCTGAGTTTGGCTTAGTTCTAAGAGATTCCAAACACAAAGGAACTGCAAATCTATATAGTTTAATATCTAGAATTGAAGAACTAGGATGTGTTAAAGATGATGCTTTAAAGAAAGAATTCTTAGAATTGGTGAAAAAATATAAAGGTTATGCTGAATAAAATAAATTGAACTAAATATAACAAATATGGATAATGCTTGCAATTATCCATATTTTTATTTATAATATCTAAAAGGTGATAATATGAAAAAAGTAGTAGTTATAACAGGTGCATCAAGCGGAATAGGCAAAGTTTGCGCAAATTATTTATATGATAAAGGCTATAAAGTTTACGGATTAAATAGAACTCCTATTATTAGCGAAAAAATTGAATATATTAAATGTGATGTTACAAATGAAGAAGATGTAAAAAATGCATTTTTAAATATTGAAGAAGATATTTATGCAGTAATTAATAATGCAGGTATGGGAATTAGTGGAGCTATAGAATATGCAACAAGTGAAGATGTTAGTAGAATTATAGATGTTAATATTAAAGGTGTTATTAATGTTTGTAAATATGCAATTCCAAGGTTAAGAGCAACAAAAGGGAAAATTATTAATATTGGAAGTGTTGCAGGCGAGTTAACTATTCCATTTCAAACGTTTTATTCAATGTCTAAGGTAGCTGTATCTACATATACAGAAGGGCTAAGAATGGAATTAAAACCTTTTGGAATTAAAGCAACAACTGTTTTACCAGGTGATACTAAAAGTTCATTCTCAAAAAATCGCAAAAAAACTGAAGTAGTAGATGAGTTATATAAAGATAGAATTGAAAGATCAATAAGTAGGATGGAAAAAGATGAACAAAGTGGAAAAGATCCTATAAGTGTTGCGAAAGTAATTTATAAACTTTTAAAAAGAAAAAATCCACCAGTTAAGGTAACTGTAGGATTTATATATAAACTTTTTGTATTTTTAAAACGTATACTTCCGTCTAGATTAGTAAATTATATTTTATACAAGATGTATGGAGAGTAAACAAAATTATGTCTAAAAAAAGTGATTTGTTTTTTACATTTCTTAAAATAGGAGCTTTTACTTTTGGTGGTGGTTATGCAATGGTCCCATTAATCCAAAACGAAGCAATTGAAAAGAAAAAGTGGATAAATGAAGATGAAATGATGGATATTATTGCAATTGCGGAATCAACTCCTGGACCAATAGCAATTAATTCTGCTACTTTTGTTGGCTATAAAGTAGCTGGTTTTTGGGGAAGCTTTTTCGCAACCCTAGGTGTTGTTCTCCCTTCAATTGTATTTATTACTTTAATAGCTTTATTTTTTGAAAACTTCTTAGAAGTAACAATAATAGCAGCTGCGTTTAAAGGTATTAGAGCAGGTGTTTCAGTCTTAATATTAAATGCTGGGATAAAGATGTTTAAGGCTTCAAAAAAAGTATTTATCAGTTACTTGTTAATAGCTTTAGCGTTTGGACTTAGTTTCTTTATAACATTTAGATTTCTATCACTAATATTAATTGTCTTTGGTGCTATAGTTGGTGTTATGATTCAAATGAATAAAAATAAACAAGAAGGTGATCAAGAATGATAT
>JBAYTA010000023.1:0-25520 GCA_041675865.1 Bacilli bacterium
CTATTAAAGTAATTCCATCTTTATCTTTTAATAACTCTTCCGCCATTAAAACAGCATGAGCAGTTCCTAATTGTTCTTTTTGATATACAAATCTTGATCTTCCTTTAACTAATTCTTCTATTACTTCACTACGATATCCTACGACAGTTATAATATCATCAACCTTAGCTTCGTTTAAACTGTCTATAACATATGCAATCATAGTTTTATCAATTATATAATGTGCACATTTTGGCTCATCCGAATTCATTCTAGTACCTTTACCAGCTGCTAAAACAACGGCTCTAATATTATCCATTTTCGATTATCCCTCTAATTCACTTACGCTAGAATCATTATCTTTATCTAGAACATCAGGTTGTTTATTAAATTCTTCTAAAACAGCGTTTACTATTTCGTTACGCATTTCTACAGTAATAGGATGTGCTATATCTTTGAATAAACCGTTTTTCTTAACGGCTGGCATTACAACAAATAATCCCTTATCACCTTCAATAACTTTTAACCCATGAACCATAAACGCATCACTAAGTGTTATAGTAGCTGTAGCTCTTAGTTTTTCTTTTCCTTCAACCTTATAAACTTTAACCTCTGATACTTTCATATAAAACTCTCCCATCTAATATTTTTGAAATCATCACATTAAACTAATATTTAACTATTTCGACCTTGTAACCTTCTTTTTTTCCAAGACTAGCTTGTGCATCCCATAAAAATGAAGTAATGAAGTAATTATAATTACTATTTTCTTCAAATCCTATTCCTAAAACATTCCTTGTATGAAACTGATTCCTCGCAACCCCCCTAGTAATTCCACATCTTAATTTATCACTCAATTTCGAATCACCTCTAGATATTATCTCCTTATCATAGCAAATAAGTTCATCATCTCTTCCGTGATAAAAATCATTAAAAATTAAAACCAATCCTTGCGTTCTTTTTATTATCTGATTATATATTTTATTATCTAATCTATTTTTTAAGTTATTATGAGTAATAGCCCCACTAATTAATCTCTCAAAACCCTTATTCCCTTTTAGACTTTCATCTTCAGGATCAATTTTATGAAGTCCTAATAAATGTGGTAGATTTTGAGTTTTAAAAATTACACTCACAACTTGATCATCAATTTTAAACAATATTTTTTTATCATTATAATATTTTAAAAAATATGTAGCAATTTCCTTGAAATCGTATAATTTAAATAAACTGCCACCACTATGAATATGGAGTATTCCTTCGATATCTCTTGATATAGTTTTTGACTTTTCAACAGGTTTTCTATATTTAGTTTTAGAATCCCTATCAACAGTAATATCTTCAGTCTCATTAAATGGATTAGAGAAATCATCAAAGTCATATCTACTATAATCCTCTTGTTCAACGACTTCATTCTTAAATAAATCTAAACCACTATCCAAAACAATATTTTCTTCGATCGCTTCTTCTATATCCAGATTAACAAATACTTTACTTTCACTAAACTCATGTGTAACATTTGATTTTAAACTAGTAAATAGTGTCTTTCTTAAATTATGAAAATTTTTAAGAATATTGTTTACAGATTTAAGATGTTTCTCATATCTTGAAAGACAGATTATCGATTTACCATCAACACTTAACAAGAATCCCTGTGCACCAAATTTAAGACAATCATTTTTAATTTTGCTAATCTTTAAATTGCTAACAGCTTCAATTTTTCTTGAATCAAATTTTGAAAGACTATTATATAAGTTTTCAGCAACCTTATAAAAACTTTTTTCATCAATTCCTTCTTTTAGTGTTTTTATCTCTTTTGCTATTTCTATTTGTTTTGTATATCTAGGATTTTTATAACTCTTAATTCCCAGATCAGCAATCAAAACATAGCCAAAAGGCACATCATTTAAAATTTCTAATCTATCGCCTCTTGATTCATAGCAGAAGACTTTATTATCTTTATATGCTTTTACTTTATTACCAAATAGTGAAAATAGTTTTTCACTATCTTCTTCAAAATCTTCTAAAGATTTAATAATTGAAGCAAGATAGTTTTCACTACTTATAATATTAAAACCCCTGTGTAGACCTTCTTTTATTTTTACCCTAAGTCCATAATCTAAGTTACTTACTAGTTTTTCTAAATATGTAGAAAGAAGATTCGTTTCTAAATATTCGTTTAAATATACTTCACTTATTTTTGTATTAATCTTTTCTATAAAGACTTCATTATATAAATTTACAGGAGTTTTTATAGATATATAATCATTATCCACACCTTGATAAACTAAAGGGATATAACCATAGACCTTAGTCTTTGTGTTATCAAGAGTTTTAAACTTTACTTGAGTTCTAGCTTGTCCACTCCAAACATATTTTGTATTAGATCTTGTTTGAACTAACATAGTAGTCATTTGACGATTTTTTTGGAGAAACTTATTATTAACTTTAATTGCATCTTTCTCGTTTAAACAAATCGCATAGACACTAGAACCACTACCAGTCATTAACGCAGCTCTTGCACCAGCAGTTAGGAGTTCTACTTTTATTTTTGATATTTCTTTAAAGAAATATGAATATTCTAAATCATTAAATAAGTTGTTACTTATTTCATCTATATCTTTAGATTCAATTCCTTTTATTAAACTCTTAATTTTTCCTCTATTGCGTCTGTGGACTTTAAAACTATTAAATACATCTGCAGTAGATGATTTAAATGGTGGGATAACTAAAATTAGATTAAGAAACGGAACATCACTGATAAATTCTATGACTTCACCTTTACTTGTTACTTTTGCAGTTTTATTATAAACACAAAACGGAACATCACTACCTAATTCATCCCCTAATTTTGCCAGATCATCTAAACTTAGACCAATCTTAAAGAGTTTATTTAATCCTCTAAGGGTTGCAGCAGCATCTGCACTTCCACCACCAAGACCAGCTTGTTCAGGAATGTTTTTAACAACTTTTATATTTACGCCTTTTTTAATATTGTATCTATCTTTTATTAATTTTGCAGCTTTATATATCAAATTATCTTCTAAATTGATATGAGCCATTTTCTCTGAATCAATTTTAATTACATCTTTATCTAATTCTTCAAAATATAATTCATCTGATAAAGATATATTAGTCATAACCATTGCAAGGTCATGAAATGAATCTTCCCTCTTTCTTTCAACCTCTAATCCTAAGTTTATTTTCGCATATGCTCTTTCTACAACCATACATATCTCCTTTCCCTACACAAACAAACGCATCTTTCCATATGTTTCTAAGCCACCAAAAGCATCTTGACCATTATCAATATACCTTAAAGCTTCGCTTAAATTTACAATTTTAGAAAGAGAAGTAGAAGCAACCTTTATAGCTATGACAGCAGGATCAAATGTATGAATATTAATTCTCTTCGGAGAACTAGCAAAATCTGCTCCACTTGCAATTAACGCTTCAAAATTTGATTGACATGCACCGGCTATAATTACTAAATCACTTCTGCCTTTAATTTGCCTTGCTTTTTTTACCGTTTCAATATAATAGGATGTATTTGTATAATTCTCTAAATCTTTTACCCCTTTTTTGTTATATACATCATGACCAGTTATTACGATTATATCAGGATTTAGAGAAAGTAACAATTTTTGCACTTCAGCAGGCATAGATTTTTCTTCAATTTCTACACCATTTGCATATACACCAATCTCTTTATATAGTTCCAAACATTTATTTAAATATTTCTGATCACCATCAATATGCAATATCCTCCCTAGTAAATAACTTTTATTATTTCTATGATTTATATTAGAAATACTCAAAAAATAGTCTTCTGTAATTTTGTTTTCATTTTGAATTTGTTCAAGAGTAGCTTCTTCTAAATCTTCTATTTTAACAATTCTTCTTATTCGATAATTCAAGCCGCTAATATATACTTTATCATCAAATATTTTATCTATTACATAAATTATCTTCTTTAAATCTCCTTTATGGATAACTAAACTTGATACTTCCAAAATCCTCACCTATATTATTCTATGAGTAAAGATTTATTTTGTTAATTTAAAGATTTCCATATATATTTTGTAGATATCTTCAAGAGTTAATTCTTCACTTCTAACGCTTGGTAAGTAACCTAAGTTCTCTAAAAGTAAACTAATTTCTTCTTTAGATAAAGAATAACCATTAGCTATATTATTAATTGTTGTTTTTCTTCTTTGAGCAAAGATAATTTGGATAAATTTCAAGAAATGAGCTTCGTTATTTACGGTAAAATCGCTCTTTATCTTTTTCACACTAATAATTACACTATCAACATTAGGTGCAGGCAAGAAGCAATTTCTAGCAACTGTAAATTCAATTTTACATTTACTTTTATATGCCATAAAAACACTTAAAGAATTATAATCCTTTGTTTTCGGTTTCCCAGATAGCCTCATTCCGACTTCCTTTTGAACCATTAGATACATCTCTTCAACAAAATTAATCCCTAAAAGTTTTGTTATTATTGGTGTTGTTATATAATATGGTAAATTACTAACAACTTTTATTCTTTTACAATCATTAAAATAGTCTAAATTTTCCAGTTTTGCTTCTAAGAAATCTTGATTTATAATTTTTAAGTTTGAATAATCCTTTAATTCATTCCCTAAAACTTCTAACATATTGGAATCAATTTCAAATGCTAATACTTTTTTCGCATTCAAACATAGATGTTCAGTTAGCGCACCAATTCCAGGGCCAATTTCAATAACTCCATCATCTTTAGTTAATTCACTAACTTGAATTATTTTCTTTAATATATTTTCATCAATTAAGAAGTTTTGGCCAAACCCTTTTTTAGCTCTTAAATTATACTTGGTTAATATTTGGTTTGTTTTTTTTAGTGTTCCAATCATATAATTTCCTTAATATAATCTAGTGTAAAGTTAAACAAATTCAACCTTTGAACGAGTTGCTTTGCATTAACATAACCAATCCCTAATTTATCACATAATTTCTTTCTTAAAATTTTACTATTATCATTGCCAGCAAGTCCTAAATTATATACATCTTGGATTGTTATATTTTTACTATATTTTGCTTCTTTTATATCTTTTAAAGCAATAGCGAGTTTATCTAAAGACACATGCTCAACACCAAGCTTTTTCTTGTTTTTGCTTATTGCATCTTCCTTCTTCACAAATATATGAGATGCGCTTGGACAAACACTTACAATCTTTTTACGGATAGCTTCCCCATGATAATCAGGGTCAAGAAGAAGAACAACCTGTGAATCCTTTGCAATTTTTTTCACCAAGTCTAGAAATTCATCACTTACTGCACTGCCGTTTGTAATCAATACAGGCACATTAGGAAGGAGCATCTTTACTCTGTGTTGATCATTCTTACCTTCTACTATTATTACTTTTTTATTTTTTATATTCATACTTATAGTATACCATATTTAGCAACAATTTCCTATAATATTTTAATAAATTTAAAAAAAGAATCTAAATTTGTAGATTCTTTTTGCTTTTTATTTAGATAGAAATTTCAATTCTTCACCCATTCTTGCTAACTCTTTAGGTATTTCAATTTTTTGAGGACATTTTTCCATACATATTCCACAATCTATACAATCCTTATAATCACTGCTTTTACTCAGAAGATTATTATATTGCCATAAGGAATTATTTTCATTTTCATACATTTTATAATCATTAAGTATTTTAAAGAAACCCGGTATATTAATACCAACACTGCAAGGAAGGCAGTACCTACAATCAGTACAATCTACTGCTATTATATTATTTAATGCATATTTTACTTGTTCAATTTTCTCTAATTCTTCAGTTGATAAAATATCAAAATTTTTAAAAGTATCTAGATTATCAACTAATTGATCCATCTCATTCATCCCACTTAAGATTACTTTCACATTTCTTAAACTTCCAACCCACCTAAGAGCCCATGAAGCAATTGAACTATCTGAATAATTTTTAAAGATATTTTCAATATCCCTATTAAAGGATGCTAATTTCCCTCCTTTAATTGGCTCCATTACAACTACAGGGATTCCTCTTTTTTCTAAATCATAATAGCCTTTAATACCTTGTTGAAAATTGGTATCCATATAGTTTAATTGGATTTGGCAAAAATCCCATTCATACATGTTTAATATTTCCACAAATGTATCATAATCATCGTGAAAAGAAAATCCGATATTCTTTATTTTACCTTCTTTTTTCCATCCTTCAACAATCTCTAAAACATTCCATTCTTTAATTTGGGAAATTCTTTCTTTATTTAAAGCATGAAGTAAATACATATCAATATAGTCCGTTTGCAGTGTTTCTAATTGCTTATCAATTAATTTTAAAACATCATCTCTACTCTTTACCATTCCAAAAGATAATTTGGTTGCTAGAAAAAATGAATCTCTTTTGTATCTTTTAAGAGCTTTACCTACAAAGGTTTCATTTTTACCATCCGTATATGGCATAGCAGTATCAAAATAGTTTACTCCATTCTTATAAGCATAATCGAAAAGTTCAAATGCTTTGTCTTCATCAATTTCACCATTAATAGTTTTTAATCTCATTGCACCAAATCCCAGGAGCGATGTCTTGAGATTCACCTTATCCCATTTTCTATATTCCATAATCCATTCTCCAAATTTCTAAATCTTACAAAATAATTCTATCACTACATTTTTTTATAGTCAAGAAAAGAAAAAATCCCAGTAGAATTAACCACCAGGATTTATATTACTTATTTATGACTAGAATTTCTAGGATTAGGATCAGCTACTACAAAGTCAGCACTATTATCATTTGTATCAGTTAAGTTATCTCTAACTATTGCTTTAGTGTTACTTGGAGCAGGAGCAGCACCGCTTCCTTCATATAAACTAGCATTTGAAGCAGCACCGACAAAGTCAACAATGTTTGCACCGTCTGGTCCTGTTGGAACTGTATCTGAATTTGTTAAAGCAATCTTAAATGCAGATCCACCAATCCCTAATTCTGAAATATCATCAGGAGTAGGAAGATCTTCTGTTCCACCTGTACCTGCACTAGCTTGAATTAGGAAGAAACTTTTTGCTTTAATTGTTCCTGTTAAAACATAGCCAGTTTGATAGCTTTCAGAGCCTATTGCTTTGAATTGTCCTGTAGCAGACGCATACCACACAACCCAGCCAGTAATATCTATATCTTCATCACTTGAGTTATATAATTCAACAAAGTCGTTCTTAAGAGTAGCTCCACTATTACCGCCACCACCGTATGCTTGGCTTATCATAACTCCACCAGTAGTTTCTGCAGGAGCTTTAGCCTTAACAGTATATGTATGTGTAGCAGAAGGTGTTCCTTCAGTATTACCATCTAAGAATACTTTTACAGTAATTACAACATCAGTATCAGCATCAGGAGCTTCAAATGTACCATCATTAGCAATGATATCAGTTTTATTTGATTCCCAAGTATATTTTGCATCTTTAATAAATTGGCTTTTTGCACTTTCAAAGAAGTCTAAATCTCCGCTAACTGCTTTATCATCTGAAACAACAGCTTCAATTTCTTCTTTAGCTAAAGCTAATTTTTCAGCTTCTGTTAATTCAACAACTAAATCACCTTCACGGTCCATAAATCCAAATCTCCAACCACTATTAACGTTGAATGAATAAATAACACCTGTAACTGTAACTTGTTTTCCAATTAAATCATCAAATACAGCTCTGTTAACTGACTTATGATGAATAATCATTGCAGCAGCTCCATCTTCTAATGACACAGCTAAATAAGGATCTGTAAAGTTTCCGCTTGTACGTTTTACAAAGTAAGCTGTTATAGTAACAAGTTTTCCATATAATTCTTCTTGAGGAACTTTTGTAGCCATATCATCAGCTGTAATTGTGAAATCAAAATCAGTGATATCTGCATCTACAGCTTCTAGAGGTGATGGATGAATTTGATCATCAAGTTTGGTTACTGTATAATTTGCACCAACTTGTCTTGTAAATTCAGACGAACGGTTAAAGATAGTGCCAGTTGCAACAACTCTTACTTTATTACCAACAACTAAATCATCAGCTGCTAGTTTATTTCTTACAAAAATAACACCAGTTTCATCTGCTAGATAGTAATAATCATCTGAATCTGCACCAATAATTACACCTTCAATGATTACCATTTGTTCTTCTTGATCAATCTTATCAATTGCTTCTTTAATAGTAGATTTTTGAAGAGCTAAAATTGTTACATTAACTGTTCCTGTTTCTGTTTCATCACCAGAAGTAATTGTATAAGTTAGTGTAACTTCAGTATCATTATCAGGAGTAGTAATAGTTCCGTCATCATCTAAAACGTCTGTATTACCTGAACTCCAACTAATTGTACCACCTGAAGTTCCTTCTGTAATTAAATTTAAATTGGTAGCAAATGATTTGCCTTCAAATAATAATTCTATTTCGTTTGCCGCTCTTGCAACAATTTCTTCATCAGTTAATGAAGGAGTTTCTGCATCTTCAATAGTTCCAGGAATACCATAGTTACGCCATACTAATTGTACAGAATGACGGTCGTAAACCATAACTACCATAGTTACATATTGTCCAACTTTAGTTGCAAGAATATCTTTTACAGATTTTTCTGTACTATTATAAATTGCAGCAACTGAACCAGTTAATATATCTTGAAGTGCATATTCTGAAACAGTAGAACCATCCGCAGGTGAAATATAGTTCTTAATAACCATACCTGTTACTTTAACTAACTTTCCATAATGATCTTTATCATTTGTAGTCATTGCTTCCATATCAGCAATTTCCATTGGAGCTACATTAGAATAATCATATCCGCTTGCTGGAGCTGTTGTAATTATCTCAACAGTTGGTCCTGTAATTTGAGGGGCACTGTAAAACTCAACTTTTTTACCTTTTACAGATACAACTGCACCTAATTTAACATCTTCTGCAGGAGCTGTACTTGTATAAATATACAATGAACCAGTTGAATCAGTAATGTAAAAACCATCAGCTCTTACAAAACTTACAGTTCCAGTTGCTTCAACACCAGTATCGTTTGCAACCTTTTTAATTTGAGTAACAGTTAGAGCTTCTGTTTTACCATTAGGTTTTACATGAAGATCCCATTCTCTACTTTTCGATTTATCACCGATAGAAACGGTAGCTTTTAATGTACCTTTACCCCAAGGGTTTGTTTGCTCTCCGTCTTCATCTTCAGTATATTCAGTAGGTGTAACAACTACTTTCGTAAAGTCATCATCTACTCTTTCTAACTTAAGAGTATCATCTGCATCAACCAACTCCCAAGTAATTTCTAAATCATGTCTATTAGTTTTATTTACAATTGTAAAATCAGCTACTAAAGCTGTAGTATCACCAAGAGTGATTGAATTAACAGCTTCTTCTAATTGTAATAAAACATCATCTTTTTCGTCTTCACATGCAATCATTGCAAAACTAGCAATGAAAGCCAATATCAATACAAGTATTTTCTTTGCATTGAGTTTAAGTAAATTCATTATGTCTTTTCCCTCCATTTATTAATTGTTGTCTGATAATATAAAATCATTTACGCCATCATATTGTAAATTACCAAGTTTAATTTGATAATGAACTTTATTATTATCGAATACATCTACAAACTTGCTAACTCCACCAATTACATTATACTTCTTTCCTACTTCTGGATAAGTTGCTTTTAGTGAAGGAGAAACATCTGCATCTATTCTCACTTGCATTTCTGAACCATTTTCCATTGTTCCTCTAATAGTATAAGCGCCAGCTTGATTTACATTTGAAACCGAAGTTACAGTAAAATCATTAACTCTTACTACTAGTCCCTCATAATCTCTTAAGGAAGTAACATCAGAAGTGATTTCTCTTATAGTATATTCACCAGTAGAACCGCTTCTAATTTTGCTAGGACTTACAAGTTGCATACCATATGTCTCGTCATCGGATGCTTGGCATTCGAATTCTATAATTTGTCCAGGTTGATATTTACCAACATTTGCAACAAATGAATGATAAAGGAAAATACCTGATTTTGATGATTCTTTGGTTTCTTCATTATATGTTTCTTCCAAGTCTTCAACATATAAGCTACTTCCAACAACTCTTACAACAATTACTTTAACTTTCAATTTTGAACCAGAAGAATAACTTGAATAATTCGCTCTTAATTCAGCAATAGTAATTTCATTAATATTGCTATCATAATCATAATTTGGATCAAGTTCACCAAATACTCTTAATTTCATTGCTCTTTTCTCAATATAAGCTTCACGCATTTTATCTCCATATTTTAAATTATCAGAGTCACCAGTGAAGAATGAGAAACAGTTTTCAATTATTTCAAGATTTAGTAATCTATAATTAGAATCTGCAGTTGGTTTGTACCAAACATATCCTAAGTATCTATCACCAGTTGTATCTGTTTCTGGTGCGGAACCTACATTTTCTGCTTCAATCACGATAGAGTATGCATTTTCTAGTTTTGATTTTGTGAATACACTAGCTTGCTTACCCCATGGTGCAATTTTTCCAGTAGATTCAGGAGTATTTACTCCAAGATATCTAATTTTTATAGTTTCACGGTTCTTGTCTAAAAAGTGTGTTGTATCTCCATCAATACTACGTAAGAGAGTAACCTCTTCAATACCTTCAGCTAGAAAACTTCTATTTGCATATGAAGTTACTAACTTAAGGTCATCTGTGTGTTTTGTATCTAAATCCTCTACTGTATATTTAATGTCATCATCGTCATCGCCAGCTGGGTCACAACCAACCATGACAAATGCAAATAATAATATCAGTAGAAAACTTAATATACTTCTTTTTCTAAAAAACATAATAACCACCTATAGCAAATTAATTGCTAGGTACATATGGACTTAATGTTCTATATGCTGCTTTAAATCTATCTGCTACGTTTTCTTTATTAACAATTACTGAGTCAAAAATTCTTCCTGCTTCTTCACGTACTTTTGATGAACCAATAAATGCATCATCAACGAAGAATTTATATTCTTTTTCAATATAATCATATAATGCAACCTTAGCTGCAGCAGCAAATTCTTTCTTATCATCAGTTGGGTTTTCTAAATATTCAGAATATTCATCAGTTTCATAAGCACTTTCTTTAACTGGTAAGTAACCACCTGTAGCCATTGCAAATTGAGCAGTGTTTTCAGGACGCATTAAGAACTTAATGAATAACCATGAAGCTAATTTTTCTTCATCCGTATTATGACTTAACATACCAATGTTTGTACCTTGTTGAATAACATATTTTGCATCTTCATTATAGTAAGGAATTGGAGCAAATCCAAGTTCATACTTAGTGCTTGCATTATAACCAACACCAGCAGAAGAACCTACTGTCATTAATACTTGAATAGCTTTTAGAGCATCAGAGTTATATTGAGCACCGAATACAGCAGCAGTTGCAAATAAACCATCATTTCTCATATTTTGGAAATATGTCATTGCAGAACGAGCTTCTGCATTATCAAAATAAATATAACCTTTTAGAACACTTTCTCTTTCAGTATATTTAGCACCAAATTGTCTTGTAAGAGTAATGAATCCGTTATCTGATGAGTCATATCCAAATGGTACGAATTGTACATTTTCTGGATTGCTTAAGTAATCAGAAATTTTCATATAAGTAGTTACTTTTGTATCTGGATCATATGTATCAATAAATGTATTATCTAGTTCACCAGCTTTAACTTTTGTAACTATTTCTGCACCAACAGTTTTCATTTCTTCCCATGTTGAAGGAACTTTATCTAAATAGTTTTCACCAAATAATGCTTCAAAAGCTGTTTTGTTATAAACCATAACTTCTGTTGATTTATTAAATGGTAATCCATATAAATCATTAGGGAAACTAGCATTAAATCCACGATTTTCTGGTAAGTATGCTTGAATGAAATCTGCCATTTCAGCTTCATCCATACCTACATCTGGATCATCAATAAAGTATTGTAAGTTAACTAAGTTACTTCCACCATAATACTCTGCAAAGTGGTCAGGATAACCAATAATTAAATCAGGTATATTGTCTTTGTTTTTAGAGTTGATATCTAAAATAGTTGATGAACGAAGTAAATCGTAATTTCCAGAAACAGTAGCCACTTTAACTTTAATATATGGATATTCTTTTTGGAATTCATCTACTAAATCAACTAGTGCATCACTAATTACACCTTGACGTACTTTAAATGTAATATTTGTTTCTAAATTTTCAATGTCTGCAATATTTAACACATTGAAATCTGTAGGTTTTCTAACGTTTTTACAGCTTGCAAATACTAAAGCAGCAAAAACAAGAATGAATAATAATAAAGATTTTTTCATATTAAATTTTTCTCTCCTTTTTTAACCTTTAATACCACTGCGCGATACTCCACGCATTATATACTTTTTGAACACAAAGAATGTAATTAAAAGCGGAATTGTAACCATCGTAGAAGCTGCCATTTGAAGATTCAAAATGGAGTTCGGTCCTCTAGTTTCAACCGCACCAGCTAATCCGGCAATCAAACCATTACTTACAAGTAATTGGTTTGTATACTGTGGATCAGTAACAAAGTTAGGCCATACAAAAGCATTCCATGTACCAATCATACTTAAGATGATTATTGTAATAATAGTTGCTTGGGCCATCGGTATCATAACTTTAATAAGATATTTAAAATCACTAGTTCCATCAACTTTAGCTGCTAAATATAATTCGTTAGGGATTTGCCTAAACGTTTGCCTTAAGAAGAATATATAGAACACTGAAGTTATAAATGGTAAAACTAACGCAAAGATAGTCTTTATATGAGCTTCTTGCCTAATCCAGCCAAAGTTAGATATTGTCATATAGTTTGTAATAACAAATACTTCGCCTGGTATCATCATTGTTGCAAGTAAGATTGTGAATAATAAATCTCTACCTTTAAAATTTAATCTTGAGAATGCAAATGCTCCTAAGACAACTGTTATAACAGTTCCTACAGTAGTAAGTGCACCAACAATAATTGTATTTAAGAACATCCAACCAAATGGCATTGGTCTAAAGATTTGGACACCTTCACTATTAGTAAATCCTTTTATAAGATACCCATAGTTTTCCCATGCCCAACTCCAAGGCATTAACGCCTTACCATTTTCGCCAACTGGAAGTAAAGTAATATTTGGAGATGTAATTTCCCATGTTTGTTTAACACCAGATATTAACATCCAATAAAACGGAATAACAATAAATAAGCCCATAATAATTAGGAATGTATAAATAAGAGTTTGTGATGTTATTTTCTTAATCTTAAACTTCTTAACCTCATGAGGATCTAAGTATAATTCTCTTTCCATCATGCACCTCCTAATAATGAACTCTCTTCTTACTTACTTGGAATTGAACTAACGTGATAAGCATTATTATTATAAATAATATTAATGATCCAGCTGATGCAACTCCAAACGGCATCGAAGATTCCCATAATTTATCATAAATAAAACCAACTATTGTAATTAACATTTTATCATTTCCAACAGGTCCATATCTACCATTACCAAATATTGCTATTACACTTGAGTAAGCTTTAAACGCTCCAATGAAAGATGTAATAGTGATATATAATATCATTGGTGAAAGAAGAGGAACTGTTATCTTTAAAAACACTCTCCATCTTGGTGTAGCATCAACTTGAGCAGCTTGATAGTATTGTTTATCGATACTTTGTAGACCACTTAAGAATACTAATATTTTAAATGCTAAACCATTCCAAACCGTATAAGCCATTAATACAACCATTGCTCTACCCCATGTAGCTCCACTATTTATCCAAGCCACACCGACAGTATTAAACAATTTATTTATTAAACCATATTCAGAATGGAAAACAGATCCAAATACTAAACCTAAGGCAATAGTATTTGTAACATAAGGTAAGAAGAATACTGTTTGGAAGAAACTTTGAAATTTCTTAACTCCATTTAGAGCAACAGCTATTAATAAACCTAAAATTACTGAAATAGGAACTGAAATAATAACCATTAAGAATGTGTTTTTAAGGGCTAACCAAAAATCTGGATCTTTAAAAACTTGAACAAAGTTTGCAAATCCAACACTTTCAAATGTACCACCCGCTATCCATGAGTAAGGATGAATTTCTGGTGGCATCCCAGTAAATGAGAATCCTTCCAGAAAGGACATCGCAAACGAGTTAACAATTGGCCAAAATGTGAATAAGGCCATCAGTAACAAAGTTGGCGCTAAAACTATCCAAGCTTTTACATCATCTTTCTTAAATTCTAACATTATCTTAATCTCTCTCCTGTTTCCTTATTGAAAACAAACAGTTTTGTATAATTGAATTTTACTTGTTGACCTATATGTACTTCTTTTTCGCTTGGAATAATAGCTCTTATTCTTTGATCGGTTTCAGGAATATCACAAATTATCATTGTATCCCTACCTATATGCTCAATTAAATCAACTACAGCAGGAACTTTACCATTTGTAGATATCTTTAGATATTCTGGTCTAAGACCTAAAATAACTTCTTGATCTTCAACTTCAAATCCTCTTTCAATTACTGTACCATCTTGGATAACTAATTGACCATTTTTAATTTTTGCATTATATGTATTTATTGGAGGATTACCTAAGAATTTAGCAACGAATAAATTTGCTGGTTCTTCATAAACAGATTGAGGTCTGTCCATTTGTTGTTTTATACCAAAATTCATTACTACGATCTCATCAGAAATACTCATAGCTTCTTCTTGGTCATGAGTTACAAATATTGTAGTAATACCTGTTTCTCTTTGAATTCTCTTAATCTCTTCACGTGTTTGCAGACGAAGTCTTGCATCCAAGTTAGATAGAGGTTCATCAAGAAGAAGAACTCTTGGCTTTTTAACTAGTGCTCTAGCAATAGCAACACGTTGTTGTTGTCCACCAGATAATTGATTAGGTTTTCTATCCATCAATTCTCCAATATGAACTAATTCAGCCATCTCCATAGCTCTTTGTATTGCTTCCTCTTTAGGAACTTTCATATTTTCTAAAGGGAACATTATATTTTGCCTTACAGTCATATGCGGATATAGCGCATAGTTTTGGAATACCAAACCAATTCCTCTTTGTTCTGGAGGAGTGTTTGTAACATCGTCGTCGCCAAAGAATATTTGGCCACCAGTTGGTTTGTGTAATCCCGCTATCATATATAAAGTGGTTGACTTTCCGCAACCACTTGGACCAAGTAAACCTATAAGTTTACCAGCAGGGATTACTACAGAAAAATCATTAACAGCAACTGTAACTTTTCCAGCTTTATCTACGAACTCTTTTGTAAGATTTTGTAGGCGAACTTCTACACTTTTAAGTTCGATTTTTCCACCATAACTACCATTAGTTTCGTTAGCTAATTTAGCCTTCTCATTTTCCATTCTAATCTCCTTATTTTATATAATTTTATATTCATATTATAACATAATTGATGGTTAGCGTAAACAATTTTATTTAATCTTTACCCTTTTTCGGCACAGGCAATTGTTTTTTTACAATTTATATAAAAAATTAATCGCTCTTGCTTAATAAATATTTCCTCATAAAAAAGATAAAAAGAGAACATATTACGTTCTCTTCTTGAGGTTGTTATTATATTGTTGTGAGTAAAAACCCCTATCTTAGAAAGCTTAAACTCACATTTATCTTTATGGTTTACTTACAATCCATAATACTACTACAATTGCAAATAAAATCAAAACTATAAAAAAGAATTTTGGTGCTTTTCTAAGCCATCTAAATAATCCAATCAATACTAATAATGCAACAAAAAAACCAATTACTCCTATAACAGCATATTCTTCACTAGTTAGGAATTGATTAATTTTGTCTATAATTGGAGCCATATATTGTTGTAAAAAGTCATTTGCTTTTACGAATAAATCCCTTATAAATCCCATAACTATCTCCTTTGGTAATTAGTACCAACATTATACTACATTTTTTTTCGCCCTTCAAGTGCTTTTATTAAAGTAATTTCATCGGCATACTCAATATCCCCGCCTGCAGGCAATCCATAACCGATTCTACTTACATCAATATTCAACTTTTCTAAAGAGTTTTTAATGTATAATGCAGTCATTTCCCCCTCGATAGTAGCGCTAGTCGCAATAACAACTTCTGTTATTTGTTCGTTTTCAATTCTTTCAAACAAACTCTGAAAATTCAAATCATCAGGAGATACCCCTTTCATAGGTGATATCAAACCATTAAGCACATGGTATTTTCCTTGATATTGATTTGTCTTTTCAAAAATTATTACATCTTTACTTCCTTCAACAACAATTATTCTTTTCTCCCTAATTGGATTACTACAGATTTCGCATATATCATTATCTGCTAAAACACCACAGTTCTTACAATAATGAATATCAGACTTCAAAGTTAATAAGTTTCTACTAAAAGATAACAAATCTTCTTCACTTAGTTTTGAAAAAGCAAAGAAAGCTAATCTTTCTGCTGTTTTAGGACCAATACCTGGAAGCATTTGAAAACTTTCAATTAATCTTTGAAGAGCCTCTGGATATCTCATTTTTTAAAAACCGCCTAAGCCGCCAAAACCACCAAGCATATCAGTATATTTACCCATTTTTTCTTTTGTTGCTTTTTCAATATCTTTATATGCTTGATTACATGCAGCAACAACCATTTCTTCAAGTAATACTAAATCTTCTTTTGATTCAGCTTCAAAATCTTCACTTATTGTTACTTTTACAAGTTCTTTAGTGCCTTTTAATTCAACACTGACTACTCCACCACTTGATGCATAGAAACTTGTTGCTTCTAACTCTTCTTGTGCAGCAACCATTTCTTCTTGCATTTTTTTAATTTTTCTTAACATTGCTTGTTGATTCATAATATAACTCCTATTCTACTTTTACTAGTTCTTCACCAAAGAAGGACACAGCCTTACTCTTAGAACTATCTTGTTTTCTTAAAAATTCCCTATTCTCTTCAATAACACTTAGATTACTATCATTAATAGGTGTTAATTTAGGATACCTTGTACCAATATTATATTGATTGATATACTCTGTTCTTTTTTCAATCCATATATTTTCAGGTACAGCAAAATAATTATAGGTGTCACCTAAGAAATCATATAACAATTTTAGTGATTCCTTCTTGAATGACATTCTCATAACTTGATTACATAGTGCAGCATTTGGATAAACAAGCACAAACTCTTTTATTCCAGTTGCAACTAAATTTCCATCTTGTAATAATGAAGCTATATGTAGTTGTGAGTTAGGAACACTACGATCTAAATTTTTCCATAAATTCATAATTCTAACTTTATCATTTCTAGCTATTTCACTTCTGGAATCATGAAGTATTCTCTCTAATACAGTTACATCATAGTTACTAAACTCATCATTTGCCATATCCATAGGTGGCGTATATTTATGTGTAGTTGTTACATACTCTTCTTTTTCTATTACATTTGTATCTTTTACTTTAGGAACTACCTCTTGTCTTTCTTCAACTGCAGGAGGTTGCTCTGTATTTATTTTTCTTACTAAACTAGAGTGTTCTCTTTCAATTATCTCTTCGTTTTCTGTTTTTATAGTAACGATAGGTTTTTCTTCTTTTTTTGTTTCAATAACTTCTTTAGTATTTTCATCTTCACTAAACATAGAAGAAGACTCATCATTATAAACTTCAACTTCCACTTTATCTTCTACTGGTTCAATATCTAAATCTTCCTCAAACTCTTTATCTTCTTGGATATCTTCAAAATCTACAGATTCTTTTATAGGCTTCTTAAAGTCATTTATATTCATAACTTCATCACCAAATAAAACTATTTGCCTGCGGTTTACTTTTGTCTTAGGTTTTTTAGTAGTAACTTTTTCTAATTCACCTGACATAAGTTTATAAACTTTAGATTCTATACTATTTACTTTTTCTTTAATTCGTTCTAATTCATAAACTATATCATCATCTAATGTTTGATTTGTGTTAACATTTTGAGACGCTAAGTTTAGATTATGCGCTTTGATATTTTTTAGTTCAGTTTCAATTGCTGAAAACCTATTTAAGTATATATCGTCAAGTTCAGCTTTTAACTCATCAAGATTAACTTGTTCAGTTTCTTGTTTCATACTACGTAAACTATAAATGTCAGACTGCATTCCTAAAATAATATTTTTAAGTTTTTGGATTTTATCATCAATATCACTATCAATACTATTTACACTAGTGTTATTAAATGATTCTTTATTCCTGTTTTCACCAACTTCATGCTTTAATTTAATTATAGCATTTTTTAATTCATTAATTTCTTCAGAAAAATCACTTTGTTCTTCGTTATTACTAGTGCCTATTTTACTTTCTAATTCTCTATAGTATTGCTTTAAGGTCTCAATCTCTTGTTCAAATTTTGAATAATCTCCTTGAACACTTGGAGAACCAAATTCTAAACTATCAACCTTTTCAACTAATTTATGTAGTTCTAACCTACTTAATTCATTGATGACCTTATTTAGTTTTAACTCAAGACTATTAACTTTATCAATATTATCAGCACCTTTAGAGTTACCGTCTAGATTTAAGTTTTCTAATCTTTCTTCTAATTCTTTGATTCTTTTATTATATAAGAAATCATCATCACTAGAATTAATCATTTTAATTGTAGCTACTTCTAAGTAAATAGTAGGAGTAGATGATAATTTAATTTTAGTTTGTACATCACTTAAAATGTCTATATAATAAAATATTTTATCTACACTAATTTTTTCAGCTAGAATTTTAAAATCTTCCTTTTCAAAAATGTATTTTGAAAACATTGAAACATCTATATTCTTATACAATAAACAATCTCTATAAAACTGCAATAACGATGAAACTATTTTATTTATTTCTTTCCCCATTATTACTAAATCATTAATAGTTTTTAGAGCTTTATTCATATTTTTTTCTTCAAAGAATTTAGCTAGTTCAACAATCTTATCAAAGTTTAGATTTCCAGTAACACTATTTACATCATCAATTGTTATTTCATCATCAGTAAATGAAGCTGCTTGGTCTAAGAAACTAAGAGCATCCCTCATTCCACCTTCTGCGCCTTCAGCAATTGCGATTATAGCTTCATCAGTAATATTAAATCCTTCTTTTAAAGATACTGATTTAATAACAGATGCAATCTCTTGCACTGATAATGTTTTAAAATCAAACCTTTGACAACGAGATAAAATAGTTGGGATTACTTTGTGTGGTTCTGTTGTTGCAAGAATAAAGATTACATGTTTTGGTGGCTCTTCTAATGTTTTAAGAAGTGCATTAAATGCACCCTGGCTTAACATATGAACCTCATCAATAATATAAATCTTAAACTTAGATCCACCAGGTAAAAACTTAACTTTATCTCTTATTTCTCTTATTTCATCAACACCGTTATTACTAGCTGCATCTATTTCAACTACATCTGGGCTCATGCTTTGAGAAATCTCTTGACAAGATAAACACTCACCACATGGCTCCATATTTTTTGGAGATGCACAGTTTAATGCTTTTGCGAAAATCCTAGCAACAGATGTTTTACCGGTACCCCTAGGACCACTGAACAAATAAGCATGTGAAGTTTTATTATTAACTATTGAATTTTGTAATGTTCGAACTATGTGATCTTGACCGATAACTTCAGAAAACTTTTGCGGTCTGTAAGTTCTGTATAATGCTTTATATACCATACTGTCCAACTCCTTTTTTTCTATTATATCACTTATTTGAAATATTTTCCACGCTTTTTTATATTTTAAATTTTATAATTTTGTTTCATTTTTTTCATTTATATATATGTAAGTTTAAATATAAAAAAATAATCCAATAATATAAAATGAAATGAAAACATTTTATTTTTTACAAATCACTTTTTCTATTATATAATATAATCGGAGAATTTTGTAAATATTTTATAAAGGAGTTCAAAATGCAGACATTGTCTATTTTTGAGCCCTCTTCCGCTGTTAGTATCATTTTTACAGTACTAGGTGGTTTAGGGATGTTTTTATACGGGATTGAATTCATGAGTTCATCCTTAAGGAGTCTTTCAGGAAATAGGATGAAGATGTTAATTGAAAAAGCAACAAATAACATTTTCTTAGGAATACTAACCGGGTTAGTAGTAACAGTGTTAATTCAGTCATCAAGTGCTACTACAGTTATTGTAATAGGTTTGATATCAGCTGGTCTCATGACTTTGAAACAAGCAATTGGAGTTATGATGGGTGCAAATATAGGTACTACTGTAACTGCATTTTTAATTGGATTAAATATAAGTGAATTTTCACTAATTTTTATTGCAATTGGTGCAGGTATTGTTTTATTTATATCAACTAAGAAAGTAAAATTAACCGGAGGAATCCTTTTAGGATTTGGATTATTATTTGTTGGATTAGAATTAATGAGTCTTGGCTTAAAACCTCTAACTAAAGAACCTTGGTTTGAACAAGCGATGGTTACACTTTCAAATCAACCTATTTTAGGCGTTTTAGTAGGCGCAGTCTTAACCACTATCGTTCAATCTTCAAGTGCATCTATTGGTGTCTTACAACAAATTTTCTTTAATGGAAACATTCCTCTTACTGGTGCACTTGCAGTCTTACTTGGTTGTAATATAGGTACTACAATAACCGCCATTTTAGCCTCCCTCAATGCTAGAAGAGAAGCTAAGCAAGCCAGTTTATTTAACTTTTTATTTAAAACATTTGGTACTGTTTTATTTTTAGTATTCTTTAAATACTATGTTGATTTAATGATAATCTTTGAAGAAAAATTCTTAGGGCCAAATAATAAATTAACAATTGCTTATGCTCATATCATATTTAATACTGTATTTACTTTATTAGCGTTTGGGCTTTCAAACTACTTTGTATTATTAATGGAAAAAATATTACCAGTCAAGAAAGCACACGGTTCTACTTTGGAAGAAAAATTAAATTATGTTTTAATTGAATCTTCACCTGTCCTAGCACTTGAAAGCACAAAAGCAGTTATTCTAGAAATGGGTAATATTGCAGTTGAAATGATCAATATTGCAAGAAAATATCAAAATGAAGATGATGAAGAGTATTTTGATCAAATAGAGGACCTTGAGAGAAGAATTGATTTATATGATCATTCTATTCATGATTACTTAATGGAAATTCAATCAATTGAATTGTCAGAACGACATAAACAATTCCAAATTATTATGCTAGATACAATAAGAGATTTTGAAAGAATTGCAGATCATTGCGATAACTTATCCGAGTTTTATAAAAATAGATATGAGTTAAACTGCCCGATATCTGGCAAGTTAGCTGATAACTTAAATCATTATTTTGATTTAGTTCTTGGACAAGTTAATGATGCCTTAAATTGTTTCAACAATAACGATAAACGCTTAGCTAAAAAAATAATTGAAACTGAAGTAGAAATAGATAAACTAGAAAAAATATATCGTAGAACTCAATTAGTAGATAAACACGAAAATGTAAGTGAATGTAGTGATATTCATTATGTTGATATTCTATCAAACCTTGAAAGAATAAGTGATCACTGTAATAATATTGCGGAAAATGTCATAGACCCTCATTACTTAAGTAAAGAAAGACTAAACCCTTCTATCTAGATGGGTTTTTTTAATATTTACCCTTTTATTAACATAATAATTAATAGAGGTGATATTATTAGGAATATATTTTTAATTATTGGAGGCCTAGCTCTATTTTTATTTGGTCTAAATTTGATGCGAGAATCACTCTCTAAAGTTAATAATGATAAACTTAAAAACGTAATCCAAAAGGCAACAGGAAGCAAATTTAAAGCCCTTTTAACAGGTATACTCACTACTGCATTAATTCAATCATCATCAGGGGTAACTGCAATTGTTGTTGCTTTTATGTCTGCAGATATTATAGGTTTTACCCAAGGTGTCATGATTATGATTGGCGCAAATATTGGAACAACACTAACAGCATTTATCTTTAGTTTAAATATAGAAAGTTATTCATTAGCTATTATTGCAGTAGCATACTTATTAAATATATTTAAATCATTTAAAATAAAACAAATTGCAAATGCCCTACTTGGACTCGGGATATTATTTCAAGGTATAACATTTATGAATGAAGCCTTTGTTTTAATTGCAGATTCCCCACTATTCTTTTTAATAACGGTAATCATCTCAAAAAATAGTGTACTTGGATTTATTGGTGGTGCTATTCTTAGCGCATTAATTCAATCTTCAAGTGCAACAATTGGTTTAGTCCAAAATTTATATTACTTAGACATTATAAGTTTAAGAAGTGCAGTTCCCATTATGTTAGGTGCTAATGCTGGAACTACAATTGCAAGTCTAATAGTTGCAATTGGGGCTACTAGAATAGCCAAGAAAGCAATTAATGTAAATATCCTGTTTAATGTTATAGGTGGAGTTATTTTTTTAATCTTTATGAATCCTTTTATAGATTTATTAGAGTATTTAGAAAGTATCCCAAATATTATAGCCAATAGAAAAATTACAATCGCTTATTCCCATTTAATATATAATATAATAAGTTCAATTATCTTTTTCTTTTTATATAATTATTTATTCAAGAAAAGCTATGAAAAAAAATTGACACCGCAGAATAATTATGATAAAATATTCGCATAATAATATAAATGCAGTGAAGAGAAAAGTAACTAAATCCCTTATTTATAGTGAATTGGTGATAGTGGAAAACCATAATAATATTTAGTGAAAGAACACTTGGAGCAGTTAGAAGAACTAAAGTAGAACTAACCGGTTAACTCGCGATATTGAGTTTTAAGAGCAATACTTTTTTAGTATTGAATAAAGGTGGTACCGCGGAATTATTCGTCCTTAAGATGTTTTCTTAAGGACTTTTTTATATATAAGGAGGAATTTTATGAAATTTAGTATTAGGAAATTAAACTATGCTTATACTTCTATAAAAGAAGAAGTTGTAATTCAAGGTTGGATAAGAACAAATAGAAACCAAAAAGAATTTGGTTTTATCAACCTTAACGATGGTTCAACTTTATCTAATATACAAATAGTATACGATAAAGAATTAGAAAATTTTGACGAAGTTAGTAAGTTCAGAGTTGGTTGTAGCTTAACTGTAACCGGTAAAATCGTTCTTACCCCTACAATGAAACAACCCTATGAGATTAAAGCAACAAATATTCTTTTAGAAGGTGACTCCCCAGAGGACTTCCCTATTCAACCAAAAAAACATAGTCGTGAGTTTTTAAGAGAAAAAGCTTATTTAAGACCAAGAACAAATTTATTTAATGCAGCTTTTAGAGTAAGAAGTTTACTAGCTTATGCAATTCATGAGTTTTTTAGAAAAGAAGATTTTTTATATGTGCATACACCAATAATAACTGCAAGTGATGCTGAAGGGGCTGGAGAAATGTTCCAAGTTACAACTCTAGATTTAAACAATATTCCAAAGTCAAAAGATGGGAAAATTGATTTCTCAAAAGATTTCTTTGGTAAAAGTACAAATCTTACAGTATCTGGACAATTAGAAGCTGAAACATTTGCGCAAGCATTTAAAAGCGTTTATACATTCGGTCCTACATTTAGAGCTGAAAACTCAAACACAACAAAACACGCAAGTGAGTTTTGGATGATTGAACCTGAAATAGCATTTTCAGATATATTCGATGATATGCAATTAGTAGAAGATATGCTTAAATATATTATTAACTATGTTCTTGAACACGCAAAAGAAGAACTAGAATTTTTTGATAAATTTGTTCATCCTGGAAAATTAAAACAATTACAAGATTTAGTTTCATCAAAAATGCATGTGTGTGAATATAAAGATGCAATATCAATCTTACAAAATGCAAAGGTGAAATTCGAAAACAAAGTGTTCTATGGTGGAGACCTTGCAACAGAACATGAAAAATACTTAACTGACGTTCATTTTAAAGCTCCAGTATTTGTAATTAATTGGCCAAAGGATATTAAAGCTTTCTATATGAGAGTCAACGACGATAATGAAACAGTTGCTGCTATGGACTTACTTGTTCCTGGTGCAGGTGAATTAGTTGGTGGAAGTCAAAGAGAAGAACGCCTTGATGTTTTACTTCAAAGAATGAAAGATATGAATATCCCTATTGATGAGATGTATTGGTATATTGATCTTCGTCGATATGGTGGTACTAAACACGCTGGATTTGGTCTTGGTTTTGAAAGACTAATAATGTATGTAACTGGTATTGAAAACATTAGAGATGTTATTCCTTTCCCAAGAACACCTAAAAATTGCGAATTCTAAAAATCCAAACAATCAAGTTTAAACTTGATTGTTTTAAATTATAACAGAAGAAATTTTTTAGGTTTTATGTTAAAATAATTTAAATATAAAAGAAAGAGGTGTGCCTTATCAAAAAAGTATTATATATAATCCTTGGGTCCCTATGCTTAGTTTTAGGTTCTGTTGGTATATTTTTACCAATTCTCCCAACCACACCTTTTCTTTTACTTTCTGCTTACTTTTATGTAAGAAGTTCAGAAAAGTTATATAATTGGTTAATTAACCATAAAATATTTGGCCGATATATTTACAATTATGTTACATATAAGGCCGTTCCAAAAAAAGCAAAAATAACTGCAATTTTAATGATCATTATAACGGTACCCATTGCTGTTGTTTTGATTGATAATATTTATACATATATAATAATCCCAATTATTGCTTTAATTGTTTGTATTTATATATTAAAATTAAAGACTTTGGATATAAATAAGTAAAAGGTAAATGCTCATTTTTAATAAACCATTTACCTTTTTATTATTAGTCGCTATTAATAGTTAAACCACCACTAATTGTTCCAAATATATTATTTGCGCTGCCAGTATTTCTTGATACAGTATAAATTACAAGTAATAATTTTGTGTTTTTTGCAATACTCACACCAATATTTTCAATTGAATTAGTAAGAATAGTTCCCGCTGGAGTTTGACCCGAAAGATTTGGTTCTAAGTCTAACAGCGTCTCAGGAATTGCACTATATAAATTACTATTTTGTGCTGCTTGAAAAAGTTGTGCAATGACAGTAACTGCCCCTGTATTTATTGTATGCTGTTGAGTCGTTGTGAAAGTAACGGATAAACCGTCTAAAACACCACTTCTAGGCATTTGAAATGCAAATACATCCACATTGCCAGCCATATTTATCGGATTTGTAAACTGAGAATTTTGAATTGCATTATTACCAAATCCTATAAACACCGGTCTACCCGGTACTGTATCAGATACTGAATGTAAAGTTATTCTTCCTCCAGATGCATATGGAATTATAGCTGATGCAATTCCTGGCTCACCTTGTGGACCCTCTGGGCCCTCTGGGCCTGTTGCACCTGGAAAGCCTCTTGGCCCTTGTGGACCTGCTGGTCCCGTTGCTCCAGGTAGTCCTCTTGGTCCTTGTGGTCCTGTTGGTCCAGGTAATCCTCTTGGCCCTTGC
>JBAYTA010000024.1:0-22259 GCA_041675865.1 Bacilli bacterium
TGCAATATTTGGTATACTATTAAATATAATATTTAAATAAAGGGGAAGTAAATGTTTAAATTTAATCTTGATATGGGCACAATTATAATAATGCTTTTATTTATAAGTTTTTTCTATGCGACAGTCCGATTTCCTCTTTCCAAAAGAAACAAATTTTTTGGAATTAAAGTTCAAAAATCATTTGAATCTGAAGAGATCTGGCATAAAATTCATGTGATTGCATCACTATGCACAATTCCTTTTCTTCTTATTTTTGGTATTTTGATATTTATAGAAGATTCATTTATACAACTTTTCTACGGTTTTCTTGCAACAATAATCCTTATAATCATTTATTTTATAATACCCGATGTTTCTACAAAAAAATATTTTAAGGAAAAAAAAGAGAAAGAAAAAAAAGAATTAGAAGAACAAATAAAAAAAGAACAAGGCTGGAGATAAAAGTTCCTAGGTTAACTAGGGACTTTTCTTTTTAAAAAATATTCTTTAAAATTAATTCATATAATGGAATAGAGGTAAAAGTATGAAGAAATTTTTATTAGTATTTTTTTTATTTCTTGTTTCTTATACAATTAAAAATGTTAGTGCAAGCATAAATATTGATGCAGCAAGTGCAATCTTAATGGAGAAAGATACAAAAAGGATCTTATATGAAAAAAATATCCATAGTAGGTATTTAACTGCATCGATAGCAAAAATTATGACTGCGATTGTAGCAATAGAAAATGGAGAATTAGAAAATTATTATAAAGTTGATGGTGATACTATCAAACAAATTGGGAGTAGTATCTATTTAGGATTAGACCAAGAAGTTAAATTAATTGATTTAATTTATGGTTTAATGTTACGAAGCGGTAATGATGCAGCGTACTTAATTGCTGTTAGTGTAAGTGATAGCTTAGATGAATTTGTTGATTTAATGAATGAGACAGCGAAAAAGATAGGCATGAAATCATCAAGTTTTTCAAACCCATCAGGCCTAGATGAACAAAATGCAAATTATTCAACCGCTTATGATATGGCACTTTTAATGGCTTATGCTTTGAATAATGAAACTTTTAAAAAAGTAACTGGTTCAAGAAACTATACTAGTAAAACTAAATCTGGAGATCTTTTATATTTTGTGAATAAACATCGTTTAATTCAGTCAAAAGATTTTGTAACTGGTGGAAAAACTGGTTATACTGAAAGAGCAAAAAGAACTTTAGTTACTAGTGCTTATAAAGATAATATGGAATTAATTGTTGTAACCTTTAATTGTGGTAATGATTGGAATAGTCATTTAGCACTATTTGATTATGGTTATCAAAATTATGAGATGAAGGTTTTTGCCAGAAGAGAAATCATTAAAGTCAATGATACATTCTATCTAACCCCATATTTAATTAATGATTTAAAATATCCAATAAAAGCAGATGATGAAGTTAAATATGTTATAAAATTATTAAAAAAACCAAGACAAGAACAAATAATAGGAAGAGCTGATATTTATTTAGACGGTAAACTAGTCCATTCAGTAGATATATATAGGTATTATTAGTGAATAAAATCTGGGTTTTAATAGTTTTTATTTGTATTGTTTATGGGGTTATAAGTGGTAATACAGAAGAACTTGTTAGTGCAAGTTTAAATGTTCCAAAGGATACTTTAGAATTATTGATAAAAGTCGGTGGTTTAATAATATTTTATAATGGTCTATTTCAAATAGCAATTGATAGTGGTTTAATTAAAAAAGTTTCTAAATATATCTATCCGATTACTAGATTAATTTTTAAAGATATTAGTAAAGATAGTCTAGTTCATGAATATATAAGTGCAAATATAGTTGCAAATTTATTAGGTCTAGGGATTGCTTCAACTCCCATTGCTCTAAAAGCATTAACAGCTATGAAAGAGGAATTACAAGATAAAAATAAACCATCAAAATCAATGGTTATATTAGTTATGATGAATATCTCCGCTTTCACAATCTTTCCGCTAACTATCTTAAGTGTTAGAAAGATTTATAATGCAAAGATAAATATTGAATTAATTCCTTTATTCATAATTATAAGTTTTATATTAACTGTTGTTTCGATTGTGATTGTGAAAATATGGGGTAAAGAATATGAATAGTTCGTATTTAATCATTGCCTATATAATTCTTGTTTTATTGTTTGGGATATTTAATAAAGTAAATTGTTTTGAATCCTTCTCTATTGGCGTTAAAGATGGTACAAAAACTGTTGTAAACATGTTTACTTATATTATAGGATTTGTTTTTATGATTAAATTAATTGAAGCATCTGGGATATTAGTATTTTTAGAGGAGACAATTTTTAAAAATACATTTTCGCCAGTAATGTTAGTTCAAATGTTAATTAGACCATTTTCAGGATCTAGTAGTTATGTTGTGATGTTAGATATCTATTCAACGCTAGGACCCGATAGTTTTGAAGGGTTATTAAGTACATTTATCCATACGATTAGTGATTCTTCAATTTATATGATAGTCTTTTACTTTGCTGCTATAGGTATAAAAAAATATAAAGGTGTAATTACATTTGGACTAATTATAAATATTTTAGGTTACCTATTATCAATTCTTGCAATCTATATTTTTTTATAGAATGAATAGTAATGATTTGTATAAAACTAATAATGGTGAAAATTTATGAAAAAGGTTCTTTTTATTTTTTTAATACTATTTTTAAGTGCATGTAATGTTCACAATTATAATATAGAATTTTCTGAAAAAATAGTCTTTGATAGTACAAAAGATTTGTATTTTCCAACTCCAATAAAAAACAATTCAGTGTTTATAGGGTTTAGGGTTGTGGAAGATAAAATGTATGAAAAGATCAAGTATAAAAAATATTATGGTAATAATGGTTTAGAAGTATATAAAAATAGTAATGAAATTTATAAAGAGTTAAGTTATGATCTTTTAAAAAATCATCAATATAATGATAAACTTAAATTAAAAGCTGAGTATAGAAGTTTTAGTGATGAAGAATTATTCAAAATTAAAAAAACAAATGAATTATTAAATGTAATTACTGCTAATGAACTAGATGAATACCCAAGAGAAATAACAATTCCTGGTGTTTTAGAAGGTGTAGTAATAGATGAAATTGATAGCTTTGCATTTTATGGAATTGAAGAAATTGTCTTTGTAAATATAGATAATAAAATAGATTATGTAGGTAAATATGCTTTCGCAAATACCCATCTTTATAAGTTAGATTTCAATAAAAATGCAGATGAAACTGCATTTTCTAACACTTTACTTAATGGACAATCCTTTAAACCTTTAGAACTAAATTTTATTACTGATAGCATAAAAAAAGAAGTCTATATAAATGATAGAAAGTTTATTATAGAAATAGATTTAAATGGTGGTAAGATTATTGAAGAAGAACTAGATTTAGGAATATCTAGACCTGTTTTAGAAAATCAAATATTTCTATCATATGAAAATGAATCAGGTAGAGTTATAGAATTTGGTGAAAACAATAATCATTATAGATTTAGTTTAAAAGAATATTTTAGATATGGTCTGGGGTTTAATTATAAAATCAATTCTAAAGAAGTTAGTGATGAAATTTTTCGTTTTAAATACTTAGAAGCAACTGATTCCTACGCACTTTATTTATTAGAAGATAATTTATATTTAAGTAAACTCATTTTACCAAGTATGTATAGGGGTAAGAAAATTACTGAAATCCGTGATTTTAATAATAAATATGTTAGTGAAGTTGTTGTAGGTGAATTTGTAGAAAAAATCAGTGACCTTTTTTCAACTCCTAATCTTAAGAAAATTACTTTGCCAGAAAGTTTAATTGAAATATCAGCTTATGCATTTAGTTCTACTTTACTAACAGATATAAATTTACCTAAAAATATAAGAAAATTACAAGAAGGTGTGTTTGCATATACATTTATAAATAAATTTACTATTCCTGCTACACTCGATTATATTCACGGTTCAAGTTTTGCTAGATGTAAGGATATTAAATTCAATTCAAATAATAATGATTACATAGTCTCGAAAAATCAATCAAGAGTATATTACAAAGATTTAAATTATTTGGCTCTTTGTTCATCTAATTATGAATTAGAGATTATTGATTTAACGGGAGTAAAAGAAATAGGTGAAGGTGTATTTAGTTATTATAATATTTTAAGTTTTAAAAATTACGATTATTTAAAATATATCAATGACAAGGCATTTTATAATTCATATATTGTAAGACCAAATATATTAGATGATCTAGATTATCTTAGTGATACTGCTTTTTTAGACGCAAGAATTAAAATATGAGCAAAAATAGTAGAATTAATACAAAAAATATAAATATAACTTGAATTATTTTAAATATTTAATATAATATAACTTGAGGAATTTTTTTATGGAGAGATTACAAAAAATAATAGCTAGAAGTGGACTTTGTTCTAGACGAAAAGCAGAAGAATTAATAAAGAATGGTGCAGTTGAAGTTAATGGTGTTGTAGTAACAGAATTAGGTTCAAAAGCTTCATATGAAGATATAATAAAAGTCAATGGCGAACAAATATTTGTTCAAGAGTTTATCTACTTAGTCATGAATAAACCGCGCGGTGTAATTTCTGCCGTTAATGACGATAAAGGAAGAGATACTGTTATTTCTATTTTACCTGGTGAACTAAGGAATAAAGGCTTATATCCTGTTGGTAGACTTGATTACGATACTAAAGGTGTAATACTGCTAACAAATGATGGTAGTTTTATGAATGAATTAGTTGGTCCTAATTCTAATTTAGAGAAAGAATATTTAGTAAGGCTTGATGGAATAATTTCTAAGGAAGAACTTAGATTGATGCAATATGGTGTAGAGATCGAAGGTTATAAAACTAGAAATTGTAGAACATATTTTCAATCTAAGGATATGAAAAATAATTCTTGTTTAGTGGGAATTGTTTTAAAAGAAGGTAAATACCATCAAGTTAAAAAAATGTTTAATGCAGTCGGTTATCCTGTTAAAAGGTTAACCAGAATTAGATTTGGAGAAATTAATACAGAAGGTCTTGCGGAAGGACAAGTGCGTGCACTTACCCCTCACGAAGTAAAAAGACTATTTGTACTCTCCAAATAGATAGTAATGATAGGATTGAACATTTGTGTTTGGGATGAAAAATTACAAAAATTCTTAAAAATCGCAAGTTTTTTAAGAAATGATTGAGTTTTTAAAGTTTCTATGGTATAATAGGGAGATAATTTTAGAGGTGCGATATGAGTTGGCAAATTGCTATTGATGGTCCTGCTGGAGCAGGGAAGAGTACCATAGCGAAAATGCTAGCTGAGGCTATCGGCTTTGAGTATATTGATACTGGAGCAATGTATAGAGCAGTTACATTAAAAGCTATGGACCTAAAAATCAATATGTACGAGGAAGAAGAGTACAAGTTTCTCAATGAAACTAAGTTTGATTTTATTAACCAAGATTTATACCTTGATGGTGTAAACGTTAGTAATAAAATTAGAACCTTAGAGATCTCCAATAATGTTTCTTTAGTCGCCAGCATTGGCTATGTTAGAAATAAATTAGTAGCTTTGCAAAGAGAGCTAGCAGGGATTAAGAATGTTGTAATGGATGGCCGTGATATAGGTAGTGTAGTTTTACCTAACGCGGATCTAAAAATCTATTTAACTGCTACTTTAGAAGAAAGAGCTAGGCGGAGAATGTACGAACGCCTTGACAAAGGACTAGAACATCAAAGTTTAGAAGAGACAATTAAAGAAATTGAAGAAAGAGACTACAAAGATAGCAATCGACCTATTAACCCTTTAGCTGTTCCGAAAGATGCAATAATTATTGATTCATCGGAGATTGATGCTAAAAAAGTCGTTGATAAAATCATTAAGTTAGTTTTACAGAGAGGTTACAAAATGGAAAACAAAAAGAAAACAACAAAGGAAGTTGCAAAAACACCTAATCAAGAAATTTTAAATCAGGGAGTAGAAGTATTAAAATTAACTCCTACAGTTACTAAATTACTTACAGAAGCTGAAGTAACTAAAGTAAGTGATCTAGTAAGCAAAACAGATAATGAATTATTACAATTACCTGGAATTGCAGCGAAACGCCTAGAAACAATAAAAGAAAAATTAGCTGAACTAGGCCTTAGTTTAGCAGGGGAAGTAGTTGTAGAAAATAAAAAATCAGAGAAGAAAGTTAAGGAAGAACCTACTATGGAAAAAGTTGAAGTTGTAGAAACTAAAGAAGAAACAAAAGTTGAAGAAGTTAAAACAGAAGAAGTTGTTGAAGAAACAAAAGTTGAAGAAGCAGACGAAGAAGATGAAGTAGATGTTGATGATGAAGATGACGATACTGAAGAAGATTCAGATGAATCTACACAAGAAGGTAAAACGAAATATCGTACATTACAAGTTGTAGCAGGTAGAGTTGTTGAAGTTATTGAAGCTAAAGAAGCTTTCTCAAAAGGAAACAAACAATTTAAAGCTAAACCTGAAAGAGTTTTAATTGAACTTGAAGATGGTCAACAAGGATTCTTGTTTAGAAAAGATACAGCTGATATTAGAGAAGATGAAGAATTATTTGATTTATTCTTCGAAGGTGATAATGTTCAAGTTGTCATCAAAAAGATCTATCCTGATGGTGGGAAATTCATATTCTCAACTATATTATTAAAGATGAGAGATGAATTAAAGAGATATAGTGAAGTGATTGAAAATCATGGAACAATTACTGCTAAGGTTGTGAAAAAATTAAGCACTGGATATTTATTAAAAGATGGTGAATTCTCATGCTTATTACCTGAATCACAAATTTTAAAATCTGAAAAAGATGAAGATTTAATCGGAAAAGAAATTGAAGTATCTCCAATCCGTATTGACTATGGACGTATTCGTTTAATAGTATCACAAACAGTTGCTCATTCAATTAAAGTTCGTGAAGAGAAAAAATCATTCTTAGAAACTGTTAATGTTGGTGATGTATTTGATGGTACTGTTAAAAACATCGAATCATATGGTGCATTTGTTGAAATCGGAAATGGTGTAGAAGGATTATTACATATTTCTGAATTAGATCATTACAGAGTATTTAAAGTTGAAAAAGTTGTTAAACCAGGTGACACTGTAAAAGTTAAAGTAATTAAGATTGAAAATGATCATATTGGTTTATCACGTAAAGCTTTAATCCCTAATTATTGGGTAGAATTCACATCACAACATAATGTAGGTTCAGTTGTAGAAGTTAAAGTTAATGAAATTAACAATGCTGGTATTGTTGTTGAATTAGCTGAAAATGTAACTGGATTCTTACCAAGAAGTGAATTCTCATATGAAAGAGATGTTAACATTAATGATTTTCTTAATGTAGGAGATACATTAGAAGCAAAAATTATTGAAATTGATGTCCATAAGAAAAGAATTATTCTTTCTAAAAAACAACTTACAGAAAATCCATGGGAAACAGTTAGTTTAAAAACTGGTGAATTTATTGAAGTTGAAGTTACAAAAGAATTAAAAGATGGATTTAAAGTCCAATATGGTGAAATTTCTGGATATTTACCAAAAGCAAGCATTAACCAAGATAAGACAGTTAATGTTGGTGAAGCTATAAAAGTAAGAGTTAGATCGTTTGATGCTAATAGCACAAGATTTATTGTTCAATTACGTCATGAACAAGAAAGATTCCAAGAACGTGAAGTTTATGGTAAGTTTACTAAACAACCACAAGATAAGCTAACAAGTTCATTTGGAGATATCTTACAAGCTCACAAGAAAAAGAAGTAGGTATAATATGCGTGGAGTTGTAGCTATAGTTGGAAGACCAAATGTCGGTAAATCTAGTTTATTTAACCGCATTATTGGCGAAAGATTATCAATTACAGATGATGCTAGCGGAATAACAAGAGATCGAATATATAGTAAGACTTCATGGCTAAACCAAGAATTTAGAGTTATTGACACGGGAGGGATCATCTTAGAAGATGAGCCCTTTTCTAAAGAAATAAGAGCTCAAGCCGAACTTGCTATAGATGAAGCTGATGTAATAGTTATGGTTGTTGACGTAAGAACTGGTGTTACATATGAAGATCTTGATGTTATTAATATTTTAAACAAGAGTGATAAACCATTAATAGTTGTTGCTAATAAAGTTGACGATAATATTTTTGTGGACCAAATATATGATTTTTATTCTATGGGGGTAGAAATTGTAATGCCAGTCTCTGCGCTTCATGGTATTGGAGTTGGAGATTTATTAGATAAGGTTGTAGAATTATTACCCGAAGCAAGAAAAGATCAATATGGTGAAGGTGTTATTAAGTTTTGTCTTATAGGCCAACCAAATGTTGGGAAATCTACTCTTGCTAACGCAATTATAGGTGAAGACAGAACAATAGTAAGCGATATCCCTGGAACAACAAGGGATTCGGTTGATACAGTATTTACTAGAAATCAGAATAAATATGTAGTAATAGATACTGCAGGTATTAGAAAACAAGGCAAAATTTACGAGAATGCTGAAAAATATAGTGTCCTAAGGGCTATGGCAGCCATAGAAAGAAGCGATATTGCAATTTTAGTTTTAGATGGTACTGAAGAGATAACAGAACAAGATAAAAGAATTGCAGGCTTTGCAAGAGATAATAATCGTGCAATGATTATAGTTGTTAATAAATGGGATATTGTAGAAAAAGATGATAAAACAATGAATTTATTTATTGAAAAAATTAGAAATAATTTCTTATTTATAGATTTTGCTCCAATAGTATTCTTATCTGCTATAAATAAACAAAGAATTCATTTATTGTTAGATGAAATAGATAATGTTTATGATAATTTTACTAGAAGAGTTCCGACTAATATCTTAAATGATATATTAATGGATGCTGTGCTTATTAATCAACCTCCAATATTTAATGGGAATAGATTAAGATTAAGTTATTCGACTCAAGAAGATGTAATGCCACCTTCATTTGTTTTATTTGTAAATAATGAAAAACATATGCATTTTTCATATCTTCGTTATTTAGAAAATCAAATTAGAAGAACCTTTAAATTTGAAGGTTGTCCTATTAAATTTATTTTAAGAAAAAAGGAGTAGATATGGAAAAATTAACTATAATTGGAGCTGGTAGTTGGGGAACTGCTCTAGCAAGAATTGTTAGTGATAATAATTACCCCGTTATTTTATATGATGTAAATCAAGATGTTGTTGATGAAATTAATACCCATCACACAAATAAAGATAAACTTCCAAATGGAGTTTTAAATAAATATGTAAGTGCAACAACTGATCTAGATTATGCAATTAATTATTGCGATATTATTGTTTTAGTAGTGCCAACAGCTGTAAGTAGACTAGTCTTAAAACAAATTAATTCAGTCATTAAAACCCCTAAACTATTTGTAAATGCCTCAAAAGGTATTGAACCAGATACTTATAAAAGAGTATCAGAAATAGTTTATGAAGAAGTACACAATGATTTTATAAGTGGATTTGTTGCTTTAAGTGGTCCAAGTCATGCAGAAGAAGTTATCTTGAGAATGCTAACTGTTGTTACTGCTACTAGTACAAATGTTGAGCATGCAAAGATTATTCAAAGAATTTTCTCAAACCAAAGTTATTTTAGAGTCTATGGCCAAACTGATTTAGTTGGTGTTGAACTATGTTCTTCACTAAAAAATATTATTGCTATTGCATCTGGTATGATAGCAGGTCTTGGTTATGGTGATAATACAAGAGCTGCACTTATTACTAGAGGTTTAGTTGAAATGAAAAGAATTGCAACAACCTTAGGTGCAGAAGAAATGACAGTTTACGGCTTAGCAGGTCTTGGAGATTTAGTTGTAACATGTACATCAACTCATTCAAGAAACTATCAAGCAGGATATAAAATAGGGAATGGTAAAGATCTAAATCAAGCATTATCAGAAATGACGATGGTTGTGGAAGGTGCTAGGAGTGCTGTTGCAGCTCATCAAATTATTAAAAAATATAATATTTATGCACCAATTATAGAGTCTGTATATGATGTAATCTACAATAAAAAAGATCCTAAAGAAAGAATAGCAGACTTAATGAAAAATGATTTAAAACTAGAAGATATTTAAAGAGCGGAAAAATTTTCCCGCTTTTTTGTTTAAAACTTAATTATCTAAAATGCCTCTTTTTTATTTTACATTATACTTTTAAGTTTCCCCATTTTGTATAATACCTATTATATAAACATTAAAAATGAACTACTACAATTATTATAGCAGTTCATTTTTTTATCTGGGTATGACAAAATAGAGAATGCCTAAATTTCGACTTTCCCAGATTTATATATATGGTTTTCTTATTTAAATCTTTATTCCATTTAAAGTAAATAAATTCCGTTCTCTTTTTTTCTTTATTCTTATAAACTCTTTGTTTATATTTTCTTTTATAATTGATACTACCTCAACTATTCCTCTAATTATCTGATAATAATAATGAAGTTGTTGTAAAGGTGGTAGACATAGGCTTTTATCCCGAAGATGAAGTAACTTTTCCACTAAATAAAATTAAATCTATCATAAGAAAAAGCGATGAAACAGATAATGATTTCTAAAAATAATTTTTAAACATAATGGCATCTAAGTATAGATGTCATTTTTCGTTAAATAAACTATGTCAATTACATAATTTGACTATATTTCACAGATTCATTTATTCATTTTTAAATTTAAGAAATTTAAAGTCACCATTGTCATATACTTAATTGAGGTGAGAAAATGAACTTTGGTAGATTAATGCAATTGATTGCTCAAAACAATATTAATCCTGAAGATGTATTTGCTTTAGTAGAAAGAATAAAGAGTTCTAATCTAAAAGATGAAAATAATTTAAGATCTATTATCCAAGATGTAAGTAAAATTGCAGGTAAAAAAATCGATAAACAAAAAGAAGATGAATTAGTAAAGAAAATTCTAACCGATGGAATCGGTGAGGATGTCTTTGATTTACTGTAAATATTCGCATAATTTATATAATAACTTCATATTATTAGATAGATATTATAGAAGGTGAGGAATATATGAGTGATAGCATAATTCGTAATGTTGTTTACAGAACTAATGGGGAAATGTATATAGGCGTTGTTGGTTCTGTTAGGAGTGGGAAATCTTTATTTATTAGAAAATTTATAGAAAATAAGGTTTTGCCATATGTAGGAGCTGATCTTAAGAATAACATAATTGACGATCTACCTCAAAGTGCTGAAGGTAGAACAATCATGACTGTTGAACCTAAGTTTGTTCCAGCTAACCCTGCTAATATTACAATTGAAAAGGACTTAAAACTAAATATTAGATTAGTTGATTGTGTAGGGTATATTATTCCTTCATCAAAAGGATATAAGAATGATGACCAAACCCCAAGACTAGTAAGGACTCCTTGGTTTAGTGAAAACATTCCTTTTGAAGAAGCAGCTAGCATTGGGACTAAGAAAGTAATTGAAAACCATTCGCATATAGGAATTTTAATGACAAGCGATGGTAGTTTTGGTGAGTTTACTCGAGGAGATTATGAAGCGGTTGAAGAAGAGTTAGTTGAAGAATTGCTTAATCTAGATAAACCGTTTGTAATTGTATTAAATACTTCACAAGTAAATAGTGATGCAACAAAGGCATTAGTAAAAGATTTAATTGAGAAATATCAAGTGAGCGTAGTTGCGGTTGATGTAAGTAATCTTACAAATAATGATATTGATAAGATATTAAAAGAAGCATTAAACGAATTTGATATATCTAAACTAGATATTAAAGTACCTAGTTGGTTAACAGTGTTAAATGATGATCATAAAGCTAAAAGTGAATTTAATGACATTATTGCAGATGTAACTGGAGAATTTAGAAAGTTCAAACATGTAAATTTAATTAAAGAAAAATTATCAGAATGCGAATTATTTGATTCAGTTGAGCTTACATCGCTAGATAGTGGTACTGGTGAAGTTGTGATTGAAATTACTTTGGGTGATGATTTATATAATGGAATTGTGGAAGAAATAATTGGTGATGCAATTAATGATAGAGGTAAATTTATTGACTTACTTCAAGATGCAACAAGTGCTCAAAAAGAATATGCAAATTATAAGAGTGCACTTGAAGCGGTAAAAAATACCGGTTATGGAATTGCAATCCCACAAGTAGAAAATATGGTTCTAGAAACTCCAGAGGTTATAAAACAAGGTACGCGTTATGGGGTAAGATTAAGAGCGCAAGCACCATCAATTCATATGATTAAAGTAGATGTAGAATCATCATTTGAACCTATAATTGGTAGTGAGGAACAATCAAAGAAATTACTTGAGAAAATGCTAGAAGATTATGAAAATAATCCTAATGAAATTTGGAATTCTGAAATATTTGGAAGAAAACTAAGTGAAGTAGTTAATGATGGAGTAAAAGCTAAAATTTATATGCTACCTGAAAATATTCAATATAAAGTTAAAGAAAGTCTAGAAAAAATAGTCAATAAAGGTAGAGGCGGAATTATCGCAATTATCTTATAAAATAAAAATGCGAGTAAAAATTTTACTCGTTTTTTTGTTATCTCCTTGAGATTTGTCGATTTTAATGTTATACTAAAAATACATTTCTTAGGAGTTATAAACTATGAAAAGAGAAGAATATTTAGAAAAAATAAAACTTAAAACCGGTGTAGACAAAAAGTATATAGATATAGTTATAAAAGAATATTTAGAATTATTAAAAGAAAAAATTATAACTGAGAAAAAAGCAAGTATAACAAATTTTGGTACATTTAATTTAAGAACAACAAAACCTCATACTATATTTAGTCCAGTAGATGGCTCAAAGATTAAAAGTGAGGGGGTTAATAGAATCTATTTTTCAACGAGCAAAGATTTTCAAAATAAATTATAAGAGGTAATTTTATGGAAACTATCAAAAGATTATATCATAATATTGGTGATGGCAAATCTAGTAATGTACTTGATGCTATAATGAGTAATGATTGTAAATTTGTTATTAAGTATATTGAAGATGGTAATGACATTCATTATACTGATGATAAAGGTGAAAGTTTCCTTCATAAAGCTGCAAGAAATAATAATTATGAAATCGTAGACTTGTTGATAAGATTAGGACTTGACTTAAATGCGAAAAATAATTTTCATGATACACCACTTCATTTAGCCGTTCAGTTTAATAATTTAATTATAGTAGATCGACTAATTTTTAAAGGTGCTTATGTAAATGTGAAAAACAAAAAGAAGATTTCTCCCCTACATTTAGCTGCTAAAGGAGGAAGAATTGAAATTATAAACCTATTAATTTCAAATCAGGCAAAAATTAGTGCTAATGATGAAAATGGTGTTAAACCTATTCATTATGCTACACAAAGTGGTAATGAAGAAGTAATCAGAATCTTGCTAAATAATGGGGCTAGTCTAAATGATTTTGATGATCGTAAAAATACAGTATTACATCATGCATGTTTCACTGGTAATGATGAATTAGTTGCCTTTATTTTAAGATATTTATCTGTATCAGATTTAAGAAATATCTATGGTAATACAGCTCTTCATACTGCTGCACATTATTGCCATAAACAAACACTTGAATTATTAGTTAAAAATGGTTATAACCCTACTTTATTAAATGATAATCTTCAAAGTCCGCTTGATATAGCTATTAAGTATAATGTGAAAGAAAATTCTGATTTCTTAAAAACATATATGCTGAGTAGAGAATACAAGAGATTAATGAAAAGTGGAGAAATATATAATGCAGCAGCAAATGCAAATTTGCAGTTATTAATTCAAAAGATAAATAGTAATAACATAAATCAACTAGACTATTTTGGTAGATCTGTTTTATACTATGCAATTTGTAGTGAATCCTTGGAATCAATTGAATTCTTAGTCAAAAAGGGAGCTAATATAAAGGTTATAGATGAACATGGCCAATCAGCATTATTGATTGCTATGTATACTGAAAACCTAAAAATTATAGAATTTTTTTTGAGAAATAATGCTGATGTAAATGAAATTTTCTATAATCGTAGTTATTTATATCGAAGTATTACTAGAGATAGTTATGATTTAACAAAATTATTAATAAGTTATAATGCTGATATAACTTATATTGATTATAAATATAGAACAATATTTTCTTATGCGCTTGAATATGCTAGTGATGATATTATAGAATTATTAGTTGATCGAGGTGCAAATATGATTTAATCTCATTTTTAATGAGATTTTTCATTTATTACTAATAATTCTAGGATAATTTCATATTATTTAGTATGAGAAAAATTGCACCATTTTTAATTTTATTAATATTTTTTACTTTTGTCATATTAGTAATTTCTAAGTTTAGTGGAATGGAACATAAAATTGAATATGTTTCAACTTTGGAAAATACAGATCAAGAGATAATAAAGGTTTGCGTTCTAAATGATGATCAACAATTAGTTTTAATTAATACTAATAAACATACTAATGAAAATATATATATTTATGTTTTAAAACTTTTCGATCACTATAGAAACAATCTACCAGCAAGTTATAAATCACCACTAAAAGGGAATTTTGAAATAGAAAAAGTAAGAAAAGATAAAGATATACTCTATATTGATTTAAAAATGCAATATTTTGAAGCAGGATTAAATGAGTTTTTAAGTGGTCTTGTTTGGTCTTATCATGATTTAGGTATAAATAAACTATATCTAGACATTAATGGTAATAAATTTTCTCTTGAAAGAAATCATAATATTAATTCAGTAATCGTTGGTGAAGATATTTATAATAATGAAAAACAAATAATTTACTATGAAAACGGAAATGAAATTATACCTGTTACTTACTTCCATAAACAAGATAAACTAAGCTTTTTATTAAATAAAATAGCATCTAAGTATCAAGAAATAAAATATGATTTTGAAATCGTAGATAAATTTCTTGTAGTAAGTATAGAAGATCCAAATAATTCGTTAAGCGAAGCTGCTATTAGATTGATTATTAGAAGTATCGAACAAATAGGAGAATTTGATGAAATAGTTATTATAATAAATGATATAGATGTTTATAACTTATGACTCTTGGTAATTTATCCAAGAGTTTTTTAATTAATTTTAAAGATTTTATATTTGAAATCAAGAGTTTTATTTTTTCATTTCGTTGCTTTATTTTCTCATTTAATATATAATTAACTAGATTAAATAGAGGAGAAGTAGATGAAGAAATTAATTAAATCAATACTTGTAATATTAATATTTTTTACAAGTGCGTGTACAAAAACGGACGAAAACCAGCAAAAGATTAATTATGAAGAGTACTTATATAATTATAATGCTACAGTTTCAAATATTGAAAGATTCTATAAATTTACTGGAACAGCTAAAACATTAGATCAAGGTTATGAATTAACTGTTGATTTGAAGCCAGTGAGAGAACTAGCAACTCATAATTTAGAATTAAAAATAAAATATCATGTGCGTTATAAACTAGAAAATAGTGATGAAGTAATAAATATGAATCATGAATATAATTTTTTATTTTCAAGAACTGACTCTACTAGTAAAACTATCATAAACGATATGGTAAAAACTAAAGTAGTTGATTTAGAAACAATCGGCGTTGAAATTATTGAAGCAACTGGAAAAATTTATACTTTTAGAAAAGTTGATTTTGATACTGGTTTTGTAATTAATGAATTACAGAACAAAGAAAATTATGATAAATTTATAGCCGCAATTAATAAATTTGAAAACAATCTTAATATAAACTATATTAATATGTATAATAATGTTTCGAATAAGTACACTTATGATAATCAAAAAACATCTAGTGATAGCAATTCATCAAGATTAAAAATTATTTTTAATCCATTTTATTTTGAATCATATGCATATGGTAAGAGAGATATTATTAGAGAAGAAGATGGTAAGTTTTACGAATTTATTATTCGTGATTTTAAACAAGGTGATTTACAAGTTGTAGACAAATATTTAGTAGATGAATCTGAGTATGTTGATTATATGGATAGTAGCGATTATTTAGAATCAATGGGATTTGACGAAGAAGAAATTGATTATAAATTAATAAAGATAGAAATCTTAGAAAATTTTGTTCTTACTGGTTATTTAAAAGATTTTTTAGATGAAGATACTTTTGCTGGATTACTAGCAATATATGAGTTGTTAGGAATATCTGAATCAGTTTTAAATAATGCAAAATATGAAATTACTCTTATTTTAAAAGACAATTTTATAAGTATTGAGACCGTATTAAATATTGATGTTGAAACTAATGGACTAAAAAGTCTAGAAGCTAAAACTATAAACACGATTGACTTCAATGAATTTGCTGTTTATGATTTATGGGATGAAGATAAATATCTAATAAGAGAAAGATATTAAAGAAATCTCTATTACAATTAAAGAAATCTCTATTACATGTATCACTTGATTTTTTTTAAAAAAGGGAGTATTATATATATTGTATAATTTCTTATTATAGAGGTTTAAATATGGATTTACTTTTCGCAAGCTCGAATAAAAATAAGGTTGAAGAAGTTAAACTAATTTTCAATAAACACAATATAATTTCTTTAGCTGATTTAAATGATTATGACGAGGTTGATGAGAATGGTTCAAGTTTTCATGAAAATGCTTATCTTAAAGCTAAATACTTTTATGATAAGTATAAAATAGCTGTATTTGCTGATGATTCTGGATTGGTAGTGGAAGCATTAAATGGGAATCCAGGGATTAGAAGTGCAAGATATAGTGGTGAAAATGCAACATATTTAAGTAATAATCTAAAGCTACTTGCTGAATTAAAAGATAAAACAAATAGACATGCCTATTTTATATCAGTAATTTGCTTTATAGATGAATCCGGAGAAGTACATTATTTTGAAGGCAGAGTGGATGGTGAGATATCACAATCTATTCAAAGTGATAATGGCTTTGGTTATGATCCGATTTTTTATTTGCCTGAATATAATAAGACATTTGCAGAGCTAGGAAGCGAAAAAAATAAAATCTCACATAGAGCAAAAGCACTTTTTAGCTTAAACAAATTTTTAAAAAGGGAAGTGTAATATAATGGAAGATATCATTATTAAAGATTTTAAATCTATTTTAAATGCAAAGAATGTCAAGGTTGTAGAAAGATTAATGGGCGGTATGAGCAATTATACCTATGTTGTTGAAGCTGATGAAATACTTTATACATTCAGAATTCCTGGAGAATATAGTGAGCATTTTGTTGATCGTGTTGTAGAAAAAGAAAATATAAAGCAAGTCGAAAAATTAGGTATTACAAATGATACAATTTATTTAAATACTGTTGATGGTAAAAAAATTGCTTCATATATTCCTGGTGTTCCTTTATCAACAATTGATGAATATTTATATCCATATGATAAAGTAGCAGATGCCCTAAAGATTATACATGGTTCTAAACTAACTGCTGTTAATGACTATGAACCATTTAAGAGATTAGAGAATTATGAAAACATCTGTAAAGATTTAAAATTTGTTCATAATGAGGAATATTTAAAACAAAAAGAATATTTCTTTACATTTAAAGAATATTTAGAAAATACTCCAAAAGTATTAACTCACGGAGATAGTCAACCGTCAAATTTTGTTTTAACAGAAGATAAAATTTTAGTTGTTGATTTTGAGTTTTGTGCAAACAATGACCCTATTTATGATATCGCTTGTTTCGCAAATAAACGCTATGAAGATGGTTTAAAGTTACTTCATGTATATTACAAAAACCCTAGTGAAGATGAATTATTAAGATTCCATTTATGGAGAGCATTCCAATGCTTCCAATGGTATAATGTTGCAACATTTAAAGATATGGTTGGTATGAGTAAAACATTGCATATTGATTTTAAAAAGGTTGCCAAACATTATTTAGAATTAATTATCTTTTTATTAAACAAAGTCAGAAAATAGATTTTTTTAAGAATTTTAATAAAAAACTATTACAAATCATAAATATTACTTTACATTTGTCTTAGTCTATGTTATAATATATAAGAATTTGAGCGTGGAAGGAGGGACGATGATAAATGCCTAAAACTGTAGTTCGTGAAAATGAGACAATTGAAGATGCTCTTAAACGTTTTAAAAGAGATGTTTCCAGAAACGGAGTCCTAGCTGAAGCGCGCAAGCGAGAACATTTCTTAAAACCTAGTGATATTAAGAAGATGAAACAAAGAGCCGCACGAAAAAAGAAAACATTTAATCGTTCTCGTTAATTAAAGAATAAACCGTATATACGGTTTTTTTCTTTTTCTGGGGGTCTTTATAATTAATTTAACTTATTTTTCATATAAATTATTAGAGGTGATCTAATGAAAAATGAAATTAATGTAAAGATTTCTATTTATAGAGACAATCGCATAATAATTGAAAATTATCAAAAGCTTTTAGATTTATCTGAAGAATTAATAAAAGTAGATATTTATTCTATTTATGGAGACTTTTTAAAATTAAAACAAATGGATAACTATATGATTGAAATCATTGGTAATATAAATAGAGTGGTTATTCATGAATAGGATTAAAAAGTTTCACTGCTATTTAGATAAATCAAATTTAGAACTTTTAAGTAAATTTAAAATTTATAATTTAAAAGTTATAGATGATTATTTAAGTTTTTATTGTGATAAATTTACTTTAGATCAATTGTCTACAATTATTGAAGTAGAATATGAAGAAGTTTTAGTAATTAAAATTAAAAGGTTTTTTAGAAAATATTTAATTAGCATATTAGGTATATGTTTAATTATTTTAGCTTTAGTTAATCAAAGTAAAAGTATTGTTGGAGTAAGATTTACAAATAGTGATACTTACAATGAAGAAATATTAAATTATTTAGATAAATATTATAAAAAAATAGGACCATTTTCCTATCTTAATTCCGATCTAACAATCATTAACACTGATCTTAGAAAAACATTTTACCAATATGAATGGATTGGAATAAGAAAAAATGGTGCGTATTTATATATAGATATAAAAGAAATCAAAAACATTAGCTATGAAAATGATCCAAGAGAAGGTTCATATTATGCAAAGATAGATGGAATAATCAAAAGATATCATGTAGAAAAAGGAATTATCTTAATACAAGAAGAACAATATATTGCAAAAGGTGAAAAATTGATAAGTGGTGAAATCCCTTATCAAAATGGTGAAATAAAGAATATTAGAGCTAAGGGTTATGTAATTGCTGAAGTATTACAGTATAAAGAATTTTATATTCCAAAAGAAAATTTAAGTATTATTAAAACTGGTAAAATAGTAAGAGGTACTGAACTATATGTATTTGGTATAAGATTTGGAAAAAGTAAAAATAAATTTCAAGAATTTGAAAAAGAAGAAAAAATCACATTTAATCTATTTAATATTATTCAAAAAAAAGAAGCAGATTATTATGAAACAAAACATGTGAAAGATATTTACTCTGAAGCAGATGCTATTGAATATGCGAAAAGCATGGTTTTAAAAGAGTTTAAATTAAATAAAGTAAATCCATTTGAGAAAATAATATTTAATGAATTGGTAAAAATAGAATTAGATGGAAATAATTATTATGTAAAATTAATCGTGAAAACATATGAAAATATAGCAGAGTTTATTCCAGATGAAATAAGACAATAGACAATAAAAATTTGCTGTGATATAATAATAATTAGGATGGTAATATATGCAAAAATATACAAAAATATATCATTTTTCAAACCCTAAAAGCGAAAGAACTATTTTAGGTCCTGGGAATAAAATACTAAAAATAATCGAAGACTTTTATAAGGAAGAAATACTTGTAAATTATTCTGATGTTGAAGTAAAGGAAGATTCCAAACATTTAGATATTTTAACTATTTTATTTACTACTTTAGAAGCTGTTATTAGCAATAAAAATGAGTTAAGTGAGATAGATGTTGTAAGTATTTTAAATAATATAAGTTTAGATAATTATAAAAAAATTATAAATTTATATTCTAAAAAAGAAATCCTAATTACTACAAATAGTGGTAAAGTTATCTATCCAAGGACTTTATCACAAAAATTATATATTGATACATTAGATAAAAATGATGTAGTTTTTGCTGTTGGTCCAGCTGGAACTGGTAAAACATTTTTAGCTGTAATGTATGCAGTTAGTAGATTAAAAGCAAACGAATTTAGGAAAATTATTTTAGTTAGACCTGTTGTTGAAGCGGGGGAAAAACTTGGTTATCTACCAGGCGATTTAAAGGAAAAAATTGATCCTTATTTAGTACCTTTATATGATGGATTATATGAAGCTTTAGGAAAAGAACAAGTTGAAAAATTACTTGAAAAAGGTATTATCGAAGTTGCTCCACTTGCTTATATGCGAGGAAGAACTCTAGAAAATTCTTTAGTCATTTTAGATGAAGCTCAAAACACATCTATCTTACAAATGAAGATGTTTCTTACAAGACTAGGTTATCAATCAAAGATGATTATTACAGGCGATATAACGCAAATTGATCTTCCTTTTAATACTATTTCTGGATTGATTCACGCTGTAAAAATATTGGATGAAGTAAATAGATTAAAGATTGTAAACTTTAATAAGCATGATGTTATGCGTCATCCTCTTGTTCAAAGAATTATTGAAAGGTACGATAAAAATGGAGATTAGTGTTTTTAATAATTATCCAAATGAAATAGAATTTAATTATGAAAAAATAATAAATGATATTAGTAAATATTTTGATATAGACAAACATGCATCTGTTATTTTAGTAGATAATTCAGTAATTCATGAAATTAATAAACAATACCGTGCTAAAGATTATCCAACCGATGTTATTTCTTTTGAAGAAGCTGAAGAGGATTATCTTGGAGAGATATTTATAAGTATAGATAAAACTTATGAGCAAGCAAAAACATATGGACATAGTGTTGAAAGAGAATTTGCATTTTTATTAGTGCATGGTTTATTACATCTACAAGGTTATGATCATGAAACAAAAGAAGAAGAAAAGATAATGTTTGATAAACAAAATGAAATATTAGATATTTTAAATTATAGGAGAGAAAATAAATAATGAAATTAGACGAAACAATGTATAAGCATGTCCTAGCAGCTTATAAAAATGCATATACTCCATATTCTAAATTTAATGTTGGAGCAGTGCTTAAACTTAAAAATGGCGAATATATTACTGGTTCTAATATTGAAAATGCATCATATGGTCTATCAAATTGTGCTGAAAGATCAGCATTATTTAGAGCATATTCGAAAGGTATTAGAAAAGATGATATAGAGGCAATAATGGTTGTCGGTAATACTGAAGGACCTATTTCTCCATGTGGAGCTTGTAGACAAGTTATGAGTGAATTAATGGATTTAGATTCTAAAGTTTTTCTAACAAATTTAAACAAAGATATAAAAGAATATACAGTTAGAGAATTATTACCATATAGTTTCTCTGAAGGAGACTTAAAACATGAATAATAATTTTAGAAGTGGTTTTGTTGCTTTAATTGGAAGACCTAATGTTGGTAAATCAACATTTATAAATCAAATTATGCAACAAAAAATATCGATAATTTCCCCAAAACCACAAACTACTAGAAATCAAATACGAGGAATTTATACAACTGATAATGAACAAATAATCTTTATTGACACTCCAGGTGTTCACAAACCCAAAAATCAATTAGGTGAATATATGAACAAAGAGTCCCTATCTACACTAAGAGATGTTGATTTAATTCTTTGGATTATTGATGGTAGTGAAGATTATGGTAGAGGCGATGAGTTTTTATTAGATGAGTTTAAAAATATAAAAACTAAAATTATTCTTGTTGTTAATAAAATTGATCTAATTAAAAACAAACAGAAGTTAATGGAAAATATCATTAAGTTCACAGAAAATTATGAGTTTGAAGCTGTTTATTATATAAGTGCATTAAATGGTGATAATATTGATTTATTACTAAATAAGATTTCAAGTCAACTAGAAAATGGTCCTATGTATTATCCGAAAGATCAAGTTAGTGATCACCCTGAGCATTTTATTATTTCAGAAATTATAAGAGAAAAAGTTTTACTTTTAACAAGGGAAGAAGTTCCTCATTCTATAGCAGTTATTATAGAAGAAATGAAGCAAGATTTAGAAAATATTAACCTAATGAATATTAGAGCAACTATATTTGTAGAAAGAGCATCCCAAAAGAAGATTATTATCGGCAATAAAGGCGAGATGATAAAAA
>JBAYTA010000025.1:0-21718 GCA_041675865.1 Bacilli bacterium
TAGCCATGTGATTTATACTCCTCTCGTGAAGATATTTCCTGGTAGTTATCTTCTTCACGATAAGTATAAATCATTTTGTCGTTTTATACAATATTGGTCTCACATGTATTGTAACATTACAAATTAATGACAGTTATAAAGATAATATGTATACAATAATATGCGATAATATGATATAATACATAGTGGTGTATTTTATATAAATATATAATATAAAATTAATACAAGAAATAAATTTAGAAGAAAAGGAGTAAGTTATTTGAATAAGATTTTAGTTGAAAAAATTAAAGAGTCTATACAAGCGGTATTACCTCTAACAGTTGTTGTTCTAATAGTGTTATTTTTACTAAAAGTACCAACTGCTGAGATATTAGAGTTTTCATTAGGGGCATTTATGCTAATAGTTGGATTAGTAATTTTTGGTCTTGGAGCTAATGAATCTATGATGTTTATTGCAGAAGAAATTGGATCTTATATTACTAAGAAACGAACAATTATTCTATTAATAATTGTTGGACTAGCAATAGGATTTTTGATTACAATTTCTGAGCCATCCCTTTGGGTATTAGGTGATCAATTTAATGCAGTAATCCCCAGGTTAACTTTAATATTTTCAATATCTATTGGGGTAGCGATATTTTTAGTAATTGCATTACTAAGAATTGTTTTTCAAGTAAGACTTAATATTTTACTTACAGTGGCATTTACTTTATTATTTATTCTTGCTGCGTTTATTCCAGCTGAATTTATTCCAGTAGCTTTTGACTCTGGTGGAGTAACAACTGGCCCTATGGCGGTTCCATTTATTATTTCTTTAGGACTTGGAGTAGTATCTACAAGTACTAATGGAAATACCAAAGAGGATAGCTTTGGAATGGTTGGTATTGCTTCAATTGGCCCCATATTAACTGTATTTATACTTGGGTTAATATTTAAAACAGGTAGTGTATCAAGTGGAGAAGCTGAAGTTACTAAAAATATTTTTGGATATTTTATCCAATATATTGGTGATATGGGTATTGCGATTCTTCCGTTTGTTTTGTTTTTCGCAATCTTCCAAATTTTCGCTTTTAAGTTAAAGAAAAAAAGGGTTTTAAGAATTCTAATGGGATTCTTCCTTACTTATATTGGTCTAGTAATTTTCCTAAGCGGAGCAAGCGTTGGCTTTATGTCTGTTGGTTCATTTTTAGGAAAAACAATTGCCGGCTTTGAAAGCGGCTGGTGGTTAATTCTAGCAGGATTAGTATTCGGATTTGTAATAGTATCAGCAGAACCTTCTGTTGTTGTGTTAGTTTATCAAGTAGAAGAAGTAACTGATGGACGTGTTCCAAAGAAAGTAATGATGCCTGCAATGGCAATAGGAGTAAGTATTGCAATAGGACTTGCAATGCTAAGAATTGTTTTTGATATAAGTATTTGGTATATATTATTACCAGGTTATATTATTGCTCTCGTTTTAACATTCATTGTTCCAAAGATGTTTACTGCTATAGCATTTGACTCAGGAGGTGCTGTAAGTGGTGCACTTACATCAACATTTTTAGTGCCATTTGCTTTAGGTGCTGCAAGCGTAATTTATGAAAATCACGCAGATACTCAATCAATGGTACTTAAAAATGCATTTGGTTTAGTTGCATTTGTTGCATTAGCTCCACTAGTGACTATTCAAGTTCTTGGTTTAATATTTAAAGTTAAGAGCGATAGAAAGAATAAACATGAAGTTCGAGATACTTCTGAAGATGAAATTATTGAATTAGAAGAGGTTTAATATGAAATTATTATTTGTAATATGTGATAGAAAAATCACGGAAAAAGCTATAAAAGTTTTAAATGAAACGCATGTACATTATCATATATCATGTTATGCGAAAGGTACTGCTAATTCAGAGATTTTATCTTATTTTGGTTTAGCAGAGACAGATAAAGAACTTATTCTTTCTTTTGTACAAGATGAATATGTTAAAGAAGTGATGGAGAAGCTGGGTTCGTTTGATTTAATAAAGAATCACGGAGCAGTTGCTTTCGCAGTGCCACTTGATGGAATTGGGAGAAAAACACAAGAGTTTATACAATATTTGGAGGAAAAATATGAATGATTTCAAGCATGAATTAATTGTTATAATAAGTAATCATGGATTCGTAGATGAGATTATGGAAACTGCAAAACTAAATGGAGCAAGAGGCGGTACTGTCCTACATGGTCGTAGTACTGCTACAGAAGATGCTGTTAAATTTTTCGGGATAAAAGTACAGCCTGAAAAGTCGATAATTCTAATAGTAACTACAAAAGCAAAAAAATCTACAATTATGAAAGCTGTTACTGATAAACACGGAGTAAATACAGAAGCAAGAGCATTATGTTTTAGTGTCCCTGTATCAGAAACTGTAGGATTTAATTTTTAAAAAGAAAAGGCATCCCGATAGGATGCCTTTTAGTATCTATAAAAAAGAAAAAAGAGAAACCATTCTCTCTTGTCTTTTAAAATTATGCGCGTTCTACTAAGCCTGATCTTAAAGCACGTGTAGATACATAAACTCTTTTGATTTTTCCATCTACATCTTTAATTCTTACTTTTTGTAAATTTGCTTTCCAAGTTCTGCGAGTAGCACGAAGTGAATGCGAACGATTATTTCCAGCTTTACTTCCTAAACCTGTTATATAACATTTGCGAGCCATAATATACCTCCTTCATATTTATAGAAAATACCTTACTTATTATAACATAATCGCTAGATTCAAGCAAGTAAAAAAATTAAAACATTTCTAATTGCTGTTAATATATGATAAAATTAGGAAATTTTTATAAAATAAATGGTTGAATAATGTCACTTTATTATTATTATAGGGCCTTTGGAAGGTAGATTTTTCTTGCATAGAATTATTACTTATGATATAATAAATAAATGTATACACCTAAGGAAATAGTATAAATTAAAAAAATATAAAACGGGGGCATTTTTATGCAAATTAACAAAATTGATGGCACACTATTTAAGACTATGGTAGTAAATGGTGCCGAAAACCTAAAGCAAAATTATCAAAAAATTGATGCGCTTAATGTATTTCCTGTTCCTGATGGAGATACCGGAACAAACATGAAGATGACCATTGATGGTGGAGTTAGTGAGATTTACAATTTAGATGAAAAAGATATATATGAAGTTTCAAAGAAACTTTCTCGTGGAATGCTGATGGGAGCTAGAGGAAACTCTGGTGTTATCTTATCACAATTATTTAGAGGAATATCAAAAGGGTTAGAAGGATACAAACAAGTAAATGCAATGCACTTAGCTGCTGCATTTAATAGTGGTGTTGCCCAAGCATATAAAGCTGTAATGAAACCTGTAGAAGGTACAATATTAACTGTTGCAAGAGAAGCAACTGAAAAGTTAGTAGCTATCTCATCATCTAGGATGTCAATTAATGAATTCTTTGTGGAATTTATTGCAGAAGCGAAAGCTTCATTAGAAAGAACCCCAGAGTTATTACCAGTTTTAAAAGAAGCAGGTGTAATCGATTCTGGTGGAGCTGGTTTAATTGTGATTTTAGAAGGTATGGCAATGGCTGTAGAAGGTGAATTCGTTAGTGAAAGACCTGTAGAAGTTGCTATGCATACTGTTGGTACTAAATTTATTAGCCATATTGATAATGTAGAATTTGGCTATTGTACAGAATTTATAATAAAAGTTAAAGATGATTTAGATGAAGAAATAGATGAAGATTACATTGCTAATAGATTATCTAATTTGGGTGATTCTATTGTTGTTGTAATGGATGATGATATTATTAAAGTCCATGTTCATACATTAAAACCAGGTGATGCTCTAAACATGGGGCAAGAATTCGGTGAATTTGTTCATCTAAAAATTGAAAATATGACAATTCAACATAACGAAAGTGCCGAAGTTAGAAACATGAAGCATGTTGAAGAAGGTGATTGTGCTTGTGGTGAAGTACATATTAAACCTGTCAAAAAACCTGACATTAGAAAGAAAGTTGCTGTTGTAACAGTTGCTAGTGGTAAAGGATTAATTAATGCATTTAAAGAAATGGGTGCAGATTATGTTGTAAGTGGTGGACAAAGTATGAATCCATCTACTGAAGACTTTATTCGTGGATTTGATACATTAAATGCAGAAAATATTATTGTATTCCCTAATAACGGAAATATTATTCTAGCAGCTAATCAAAGCGCAAAAATATATACAGAAAGCAAAATTCATGTAGTTGAAACTAAAACATTAGCTCAAGGTTTTGCTGCCTTAACTATGCTTGACTTAAGTGGAGAAATTGAAGAAATTATTGAAGGGATTAAGCCTGTAATTGAAAATGTTACTACTGGTTTAATTACATTCTCAATTCGTGATACAGAAATTGAAGGAGTACACATTAGAAAAGACGACTTCATCGGAATTTGTAATAATAAGATCGTAACTTCTAATCGTAGACGTTATGATACAGTAAAAGCATTATTAAAATCTGCTGTTACTGATGATAAAGAAATTATTACTATTATTTATGGTGCTGATACTACTCAAAGAGAAGTTAACGATGTTGTGAAACACATTGAAAAGAATTATAGTAATCTTGAAATTGATGTTATAGAAGGAAATCAAGAAGTCTATAGTTATATTCTAGCAATAGAGTAAATTAGAGGGCTTTGCCCTCTTTTGTTTTATGAAAATGTTATATGGAATGGAGAAATAAATGAAGAATTTATTACTGAAGGATATTGAATTTATAAATGATAAACAGGTTGCTACGTTAAGAAAAAATAATATTCATACAGTTGAGGATCTATTACTTAGTTATCCAACAAAATATGATGATTATACTATAGTAAGTATTACAGAAGCAGATTGTAATTCCAATGTTACAATAGCTGGGGTAGTACAAACAAAAGCAACAGTTAGAAATGTGAAAACTAAATTATCAATTATGAATTTCTATTGCGATGTAGAGGGTAGAAGAATTAGGGTATCCATTTTTAATCGTCATTTTTTAAAATCTAAATTACACTATGGTGTTTATGTAAGAATAACTGGTAAGTTTAAAGAAAATATGAAGGATTTTACTGCATCTGAAATTCATTTTGATGAATTTTCAAATTCAATTGATCCTGTCTTTAACTTAAAAGGAATAACGGATAAAAAAGTTTTAGAAATAAAAGAAAAAGTTTTTGAAGAATACGGTCATAAATTAGTTGATATACTTCCTAAATATATAAGAGATAAATATAATTTAATTGATTACTATGATGCGATTAAATATATAAATCTACCTGAATACCAAGATGATATCTTAAAAGCAATTGAAAGAATTAAGTTTGAAGAGTTATTTATCTATCAAATGAAAATTAAATATTTGCTTTATATGCGTAAACATCATCCGCTTGGAGTATCAATCAATTATGATATAGAAAAAGTTAGGGAGTTTATAGATAAACTACCATTTAAATTAACTGTTGATCAAGAAACAACAGTTAATGAAATCTTAACAGATTTAAAAGCCAATTATAAAATGAATCGCCTTCTTCAAGGAGAAGTTGGTAGTGGGAAGACTGTGGTTGCAGCAATTAGTTTATATGCAGTTATTACTGCAGGTTATCAAGGAGCTATTATGGTTCCAACTGAAGTACTTGCTCGTCAACACTATAGTACATTTAAGGAATTGTTTAGAGATACAAATATTAATATAGAAATGTTATCATCATCAATTAATACTAAAGACAAAAGAAATATCTTAGAAGGTCTTCTTTCAAAAGATATTGATATTTTAGTTGGTACTCATGCATTATTTCAAAAGGATGTTGAGTTTGAAAAACTGGGACTTGTTATAACAGATGAAGAACATCGTTTTGGAGTAAAACAAAGAGTGTCCATAGTTGGAAAAGGTCACTTAATAGATCATTTAAAGATGAGTGCAACGCCGATTCCAAGAACTCTTGCAATATCTGTTTTAGGTGAAAGTGATATTTCAATTATTAAAACACTTCCTGGTAAGAAACGACCACCAATTACAAAGTATCTTAGCTATGAAGGTAGAGACTATGTTATAAACCATATTAAAGAAGAAATCAAAAAAGGGCATCAAGTATATGTAATTGCCCCGATGATTGAAGATTCAGATGTTATGGATATTCATAATGCGAATGAAATTTATGATTATTACTCAAAAGAATTTCAAGATATTTGTAGAGTTGGTTTGATTCATGGTAAATTAAAAACAACTGAAAAAGAAAGTATAATGGAAGACTTCATTGATAAGAAAATTGGTATATTAGTAAGTACAACTGTAATCGAAGTTGGTGTCAATGTAGTTAATGCAACAACAATTGCAATTTATGATGCAGATAGATTTGGGGTAGCTCAACTTCATCAAATGCGAGGAAGAGTTAGAAGAAGTGATGAACAAGCATATTGTTTCTTAATTAGTAAATCAACTGTCAATACTGCAATCGATAGATTGAAGCTTGTGGAAGCAAATGATGATGGTTTTGTTTTAGCTGAAGAAGATTTGATTGTAAGAGGACCAGGAGATTTCTTTGGGGAAAAGCAAACAGGAAATGTTATATTTAAAATGGCAGATATTGTTGCTGATAAAGAAATTTTTGAGTTAGCAAATGAAGAAGCAGATTTATTAATTAGTGATGAGAAATTTGAAGATAGAGAAGAATTAAAAGATATAATAGAAATAGTTCATGAGAACTATATGAATAAGAAAGAAATGTTAGATTAGGAGTAGTTTATGGTAAAATTAGCAATTGATATTATGGGAGGAGATCACGCACCATTAGAAATTATAAATGGAGTCAATCTAGCATTAGAGAGATTTTCGGATTTAGAAATGGTCTTATATGGCGATGAAGCTATTATAAGGAAACATGTGAAAGAAGATAAAAGAATTACAATAGTTCATGCCCCAGATAAAATTGATATGGGTGAAAAAGATCCAATTGGGGAAGTAAGAAGAAATAGAGAAACTTCAATCGTCAAAGCTTTCCAAGCCTTAAAAGATAATGAAGTAAGTGGAGTTGTAACGGCTGGGCCAACTCAAGGTGTTGTTACTGCTGCACATTTAATCGTTAGAAGAATCAAAGGAATGAAGAGAACTGCTCTTTGCCCAATGCTACCTAATATGGGTGGAAAACACAGATTACTACTAGATGTTGGTGCTAATGTAGAATTAAGAAGTGAACATCTCCTACAATTAGCACAATACGCATCAATTTATTTAAGAGAGGTTCATGGAATATCTAAACCATTAGTTGGCTTACTTAATGTAGGAACAGAACCAGGTAAGGGTAGAGAAGTAGATAAAGAAGCATTTGAGTTAATGAAAAACGATGAAAATGTAAACTTCTATGGAAATATTGAAGGAAAAGAATTATTTACAACAGACTGTGATATCTTGATAACTGACGGATTTAGTGGTAATCTAGTAATGAAAACATGTGAAGGTGTTGCGAAAGCTGTTGGTAGTTTTATGAAAGAAGAAATCAGCAAAAGTTTCTTAAATAAATTAGGCTATTTATTAATGAAAAAAGTATTTAAGAAATTCAAAAAAACACTTAATGCTGATGAAATAGGTGGGGCTAATTTATTTGGTGTTAATGGAGTAGTTGTAAAAGCGCATGGTTCTAGTGATGGTTATGCATTTTCTAATGCTATCAATCAAGCTAGAATGGCTGTCAAAGCAGATGTAATTACTAAAATGAAATCAATTATTGCATCAGAAGGTAATAATGATGAATGATTTTAGTAATGATGATAGGATTAAATCTATTTTAAAATCATTAAATATTAAATTTAATGATTTTAATATTTATAAAACAGCTTTTACCCATCAATCATATTCTAATGAACATGGTGTAATGAGCAATGAAAGATTAGAATATTTAGGAGATGCAATTTTAGATTTTATAGTTGCAGATTATTTATATCATAAATATCCTAATGAAACTGAAGGAAATCTAACAAAAGTAAGAGCTAAATATGTTTGCGCAAGAGCAAATAGTGAGTATGCAACAATTCTAAAACTTAATGAAGCTTTTCTTTTAGGAAAAGGAGAAACTGAACAAGGTGGAAAGACAAAGCAATCACTTTTAGCTGACCTTTTTGAAGCATTCCTCGGTGCTGTTTATTTAGATAATGGAATTGATAAGGTTAAGGAAATTTTAGAAAAATTAGTTTTTCCGAAAATTAATTCACAATCAAATTTTTTCATTGATTATAAAAGTAAGTTACAAGAATATATTCAATCTGAAAGTAGAAAAAGTGTTGAGTATCAATTAGTAAAAGATACGGGACCTGCTCACAACAAAACCTTTACAGTTGTCGTAATTCATGATAAAGTAAAGTTAGGTGTTGGAGTTGGCAAAAGCAAGAAAGAAGCAGAACAACAAGCAGCAGAAGATGCCTTACAAAAATTAGCAACAAATAAGTAGGAGATGGAGTAATGTATAACTTAATTAAAAATAATTTAATTCAATTTGATAGACTTATTATTGAACAATACTATAAACTTGGTATTGATGAAGTAGATACTATTATTCTAATTAGGCTAAATGATCTGCTTAGAAAGAACAATCATATCTTAAATGATGAGTTGCTTGCTGAATCAATGAAGATTAATAAGAATGAGTTAGGTAAAAGAATTGTTAATCTAGTAAAAAATGGTTTTATTACTTTAGAGCTTTCTACAATAGATAGTAAAGAAATATTTAATTTAGATGAAACTTATAAACGATTAGCTTTAATTTTATCTGGAAGTAATGAGAAAAAGAAAGAGGAATCCTTTAAACAACAAATTAAAGATACTGTTGAGTTGTTAGAGAAGGAACTTAAGAAAATTTTAAGTCCTCTTGAACTAGAGATGGTACAAAGATGGTATATTGATGACAAATATTGTGAAGATGAAATTAGTGATGCAATTTTAAAAACATTAAAATATAAAAATCGTGGAGTTACATATATCGATAGGTTGCTTCAAGCAAATAGACGCAATCAAATAGTAGAAGTTCAAAAAGCAAATGGAGCAACAGGAGATAATATTCAGGAATTATTCAATAGGATTTATGCAAGAAGCAAATAGAATTCATGAAGAGTTAAAAAAACTCTATCCTGAAGTATATTGTGAACTTGATTATACGAATAATTTTGAACTACTAGTCTCTGTTGTTTTATCAGCACAAACTACTGATAAAGGAGTTAATTTAGTTACTCCTAAGCTTTTTGAAAAGTATCCTAATCCACATAAACTTGCAGAAGCAAGTTTCACTGATGTACATTCACTTATAAAAACAATTGGTTTAGCAAACACCAAAGCAAGAAATATCATCGCTTTATCAAAACGACTTGTAGAAGAAAAAAACGGTGAAGTGCCAAATGATTATGATTATTTAGTAAGTCTTCCTGGAGTCGGAAGAAAAACTGCGAATGTTGTTTTAGGAGAAGGATTTAGAATTCCTACAATTCCTGTAGATACACATGTATTAAGAGTTTCTAATCGCCTAAACCTTGCTAATAGTAGTGATCCATTAAAAGTAGAACAAAGTTTGATGGAACTTTATGATTCATCTCTATGGTATGAACTACATTTAAGGCTAATACATTTTGGCAGATATTTCTGTAAAGCTAAAAATCCTAGTTGTGAAATTTGTCCATTTCAAAACATATGTCAATATTATACAAAAAATCACCCTAAGAAGTAATATACTACTGTAGGGTGATATTTTTTGAAAGTCAAAGTGTTTGATGAAGGTCATGAAAAAGACCTAGAAGATGCAATAAATGATTTTTTAAAAACCATAAAAGAGGATGATGTGATAGATATTAAATATCAAATCAGCACAATGTATGATTATAAAGAACAAATTTATTGCTATAGTGCAATTATTTTATATCGTGGTTAGTTTGTATTTGCTTTAATATAATCAATATCTGGGGTTACATAAACAGTTTTATAGTTTGTGTATATTACAAAAGAACCTTTCATTTTTGGTACCTTTTTCACATTCCCCACTTTGGTATAATCTACTGCAACATTGGAAGATAATTTACTTTTAGAGTAGTAGGCTGCAATATTTGCTGCTAGTTTAATAACTTCATCTGTAAGATCTTGTGTTCTTAAAATAGTATGACTACCACTAACTCCCTTCACATGGAAGAAGTAATCATCCTTTCTTGCAAATTCATGACTTAAGTAATTGTTTTGGATGTTGTTTTTCCCAACCCAAATCATGTTTCCATGATTATCTTGAAAGTTCTCGATAATTGGTTTTTGTTTTTTCTTTTGTTTTGGGCTAACATTTTTTATACCTAGTTCTTCAATGATTTCTTTTAATTCATGATGTTTTGCAATTTGGAGTTGATTTTCTAGTGTATATAAGTATTCTAATTCGTTCTTGCTTGCTTCTATTTGTTCAGTTGTAGCTTCGACTGCACGTTTTGCTTTTTTATAGCGATTAAATATATTTTCAAGATTTTTAGCTGGACTTAATAATGGATTAAGTTCAATAATTATATCTTCATAATTGCTATAAAAGTTTTGTACTACAATCTTACTATCATGTTTCTTAACTCGATAAAGATTTGCACTAAGAAGATTACCAATAGTTTCTAAATTTAGATTCTTTTTTGCTCTTTCATTTTCTTGAATTTGTTTTTGGATTTTCTTATTTACTTTTGTTATTTCTCTTTTTATATAGTTTTCTAAAAGTTTTTGCTCGTGATTTTGATTTGCAACTTTTTGTCTATTTAAATAGTATTCTTCTAATACTTTTGAAAGTGTTGAAAAATGAGTTGATGCACCATTTAAATGCTCTAAATCAATACAAGAGAAATATGTTTTATTATTAATGGTTATAATTTGCGGGTTTAGATGATTGATTATACTTAGATCGTTTTTATAGATAACTTCTGCATAAACTAAATTACTCATACCTTGATAGTTATTAGTATCTAGAATTTTACCTGTTTTAAATGGATTAATTTTATAATCTTCTGGATAAGTATATTTCATTTTTGGAACTAAGATTCTTTGATTATTATCTTCTAAAACAAAAGACTTTTTTAAACAATCAATTATCATATAATTTTCATCTAATAAGAATAAATTGGCATTTCTACCAAAAAACTCTAAAATTAAGTATGCGCTGCTTTTATATCCTAAATCATCGGAAATCTCAAGTGTAATTTTGATAATTCTATCATTTTCTACTTGCTCTAAATCTTTAATAATACTAGATTCAAGATATTTTTTTAAACTTGTATAAAGTGGGAATACTTTATTTGAAGCAACTACTTCAGCTTTATTTATTCTCATATGGCAGATGTCAGGGTTTAAACTAAAATAAATTTCTTCTCTACCTTGAATATAGAGTAAAAAACTATTGTTATCAACAACTGCTATTTTATTTATTCTTTTATTTATTAAACTCGTCCTTAGTTCATTGACTAAGTGATGAGTAAATATACCATCTAATATCATAAAAATCACCTAATAATTATTTTACCATATTTGCTTCAATAATACAAAAGTATATTAGAAAAGTTATTTTTCAGATAAAAATGAATTATCCATTAAAAAAAATTGAAATTAGAGTTTATATATGGTATAATAAAAGTTAATAAAAAAAGAGGAATTGTAAATGAAATTAGATGATAAAGGTTTATTAATTGTAATTTCAGGTCCTTCTGGTGTTGGAAAAGGTACAGTTAGAAGTGCACTATTTGAAATGGAAGGACATGACTTGGTCTATTCTATTTCTATGACAACTAGGGCTCCACGTAAAAATGAAGTCAATGGACGTGAATATTACTTTGTATCAAAAGAAGAGTTTTTAAAAAACATTGAAGAAGGGAAAATGCTAGAGTACGCGGAGTTTGTAAACCATTATTATGGAACACCACTCGAGACTGTTCAAAAACAACTAGAATTGGGGAAAGAAGTTGTTTTGGAAATAGATGTTCAAGGAGCTAATCAAGTAAGAGAAAAGATGAAAGATGCAGTTTTTATATTTATTGCACCACCATCATTTGAGGAGCTTATTAATCGTCTAAAATCTAGAGGTACGGAGCCAATTTCAGTAATTAATGAAAGAGTCAATAAAGCTAAAAGAGAAATCGATTTAGCATATATGTATGACTATATTGTTGTTAACGACACTGTTGAAAATGCTGCTGACAAAATAATTGCTATTATTAGAGCTGAGCATGCGAAAGTAGAGAGAACAATTCGTAAGTATAAAGAAATGTTGGAGGTAAAATAAGTGAGTGTTATTCGTGACGGAATGAGATACCCATCTATTGATCAACTTGTAAACAAATCTAAATCTAAATATAAACTAGTAATAGGTGCTGCAAAACGTGCAAAGGATATTACAAAGGATAAAAAGCATTTAATAGAAAATCCATATAATACAAAAAGTATTGGGATTGCATTAGAAGAAATATATTTAGATAAAATTGTTATTGTTGAAAATGTTGATACAGAAACAAATGAATAGATAGAAAAAATTGCAATCATTAGAAAATCTAATGATTTTTTCTTTTATTATAACTAAATAAGTAATATTGTTTAATATTCGTTTAGTTATGCTGCTTTTATTTTCATGATAATTATGGTAAAATAATATAAGAAGAGTAATAATATAACGTAAAAAGAACTATTACTTTTATATAAATATAGTTAAGGGAGGATTTTATGTTTGCAAAAATAGTTGTTGATCTAGCTACTGAAGATGTAGATCAGTTATATACATATAAAATTCCTAATGACCTAATCGACTGTATTTATTTGGGTAGTAGGGTTTTTGTAGAGTTTGGTTTTCAAAAGGTTTTAGGGTTTGTTTTGGAAATAGTTGAAAGTACTGATTTCTTGGGAAATTTAAAAGAAATTCTAGAAGTTGTCGATTTTGAAAATGGGTTAAATGAAGAACAAATAATGATTGCAAAAAAACTAGCAATTGATTTGATGACTCCACTGACAAATACGCTTAATATTATGTATCCATCTTTTATGAAATCAAAGATAAAAAAGAAATTAGAAATTATTAATTATGATAAATTAGATGCAGAAGTTGCATTATTATTTGATAATAAGAAAGGAATCATAATTGATAATAAAATATTAAGCAAATATAGTAAAATAAAAAAAGAAATTGAAAAAGGTAATTTAGAAATAAGTACTAGTATTTATACATACGGGAAAAGAAAATTAGAGAAATATTATTCCCTAAATAAATTTCCAATGCTTCCTTCTACAGAAAAACGACTTGCAGTTATTGAGTATTTAAAAATAGCAGAAGAAGCAACAATGGAAGAGATTAGAGAGTTTACTGGTGCAAATGAATATGTTGTAAATAAACTGCTTGAAAGTGGTCATCTTAAATATATTGAGAAATTACCAAGAACAGAAGAGTTCAGAAGAAGTATAAGTTATGAAATAAATAAGTCATTTGACTTTAACTTAGTTAAGAGTAAATATCAAAAAGTTGAATCTAAGCCATATCTTTTTCATACTAATGATTACGAATTTAGAGATGATTTCTTATTAGATATAAGTAGAGATACTATAAAAGAAGGAAAACAGGTTTTAATTTTAGCTCCAACTATTTTAGAACAAACTAGACTGACAAAGTATTTTAGTAATAAAATAGATGCTAGAGTAAGATCATTTTCTTCTAAATTATCTAATAATGAATATTATTACAATTATAATGAAATATTAAATGATGAAGTTGACTTAGTTATCGCAACTAGAACTGGAGCTTTTTTACCTTTATCTAAGATTGGCTTAATTATAGTTGTTGATAGTGAGAATAAATATTATCTTAACGAACAAAATCCAAAATTTAATACTTTAGAAGTTGCAAAAATTAGAAGTGAGTTTCATAATGCTAAATTAGTTTATCAAAGTAGTGCTCCAAGTATTGAACTATATTATCAATATTATACTAACAAATATACTCTTATAAGAAAATTAAAAGAGGATTTACATGATGTAGATATTGTTAATATGAAAGAAGAATATTTGAATAATTTAATTAGTTCAAAGTTAGATTATGAAATTAGATCAAATTTAAAGAATAAAAAAATAACAGTATTAATTTTAAATAGTCTAGCTTATAATCAGACAATTTTATGCAGTGAATGTATGAAACTAATTACATGCCCTGAATGTAAGGTTGGGTTATCATATCATAAAATTAAGAATGTATATCAATGTCCAAGTTGTAATTATTCTGTAGCTAGAATTGTATGTAGTTGTGGTTCAAGCAAAGTTAAACACTTTGGCTATGGACTAGAGTTATTAAAAGAAGTACTTGTTGAAGATTATAATAATCCTAAAATTATTCAAGTAGATAGTGAAAATATGCTTAGTGATAATGATTATAATGATTTCTTTTTAGCATTAGAAGAAAAAGATGTTGATATCATTATTGGAACAAATCAACTCTCTTCATTTTTCCATAAAGATATTAAATTAGTAGGATATATTAATATTGATTCATTACTTAATAAAAATGATTATAGGAGTAGTGAAGAAACTTTTTCATTAATATCAAATTTAAGAGTTAATAAAAATGCGAAAGTTATTATTCAAGGTTATAATATAGATCACTATAGTGTTTTAGATGCAGTTAGTGGAGACTATGATAAGTTTTTTGAAAAAGAACAAGAAAATAGAAAAACATATAATTATCCACCATTTAATGAAATTAGTAGACTATTAGTTATCGGAGAATATAAGGATATTTATTATTTCTCAAACTATTTTAAAAAAGTATTCTCCAGAATGAGTACAACAAATATATTAGGTCCTGTCTATATTTCTAGATTAAAAGGAATTCAGTTAATAATTAAGTATGATGATTTTGAAAGATTATCAAAACTTATTGATGAAGTAAAAAATAAATTTAAAGAGAAAAAATTAATAGTAAACTTTGAAAGATATCCATTATCTTTCAATTAGGAGTAAAGATGAAAATAATTTTTATGGGAACACCTGATTTTGCGGTTAAGGTGTTAGATGAATTAAATAGTAAGTATGAAGTAGTTTTGGTTGTAACCCAACCAGATACTTATAATTACCGGAAGAAAACATATAGTCCTTCACCAGTTAAAGAATATGCATTAAAACATAATTTAAATGTATTTCAACCAGTTAAAATTGGTAAGGAATTAGATTATTTATTTCAGTTTGATGTTGATTTAATTGTAACTGCTGCATATGGGCAGTTTATACCAAAAAAGCTTTTAGATTATCCAAAATATAGATCAATAAATGTACATGGTTCAATCCTACCTAAATATAGAGGTGGTGCACCAATCCAAAGAGCGATTATCAATGGTGATAAAGAAACAGGAATTACTATTATGTATATGGATAGGAAAATGGATGCTGGTGATATATTAAGAATTGAGAAAATTCCTATTACTGATGAAGATACTAGTGATACAATGTTTGAAAAACTTAGTATTTTAGGTAGTAAGATGATTACTGGCGTTATTGAAGATTTAAAAGCTTCTCTAATTACGCCAATACCTCAAAATGAAAGTGAAGCTACATATGCATATAATCTAACAAAGGAAGATGAACTAATTGATTTTAATAAATCTGCAAGAAATGTTTTCAATCAAATTAGAGGTTTAAATTCAAATCCTGGTGCTTACTTTATTATGGATGGCCAAAATGTTAAGGTCTATAATAGTAAGGTTCTAGATAAAAAAACTAAAACAAAACCAGGTGTTATAATTGGAATTGAAAAAGATAGTTTTTTAATTAGTTGTAAGGATGGCAGTGTTGTTGCAATAACAGAAATACAAATGCCTTCAAAAAAGAAAATGAGTGTTAAAGATTTTTTAAATGGAAGTGGAAAAAATATTATTAAAGTTAATAAGGAGGTTAATATATGAAACCTAGAGTAATATTTTCAAGAGAAGAAATGTTTAAAATGAATAGGGATGCGCTATTAGAGCGAGGAGTTACTATCAATGATATTGCGGAAATAGCTTTTAAACAACAATCTAGATATAATAAAGAAATATCTATGCGTGTATGTATAGAAAGCGTGGAGAAGATTTTATCTTATCGTGATATTTTCCATTTGGTTCAATTAAGTATTGAAATTGATAGAATGACTGAAGAAGGAATGTTTAAAGGTCCAATTCAAGATATTATGCGTGCAGATCTTGGTATGTTTGGAGTTGATGAAATTTTTGGGTTAAATATTGCAGCAATGTATGGGACTGTTGGTCAAACCAATTTTGGTGATATTGATGTTAATAAACCAGGGATTGTGAAAAGATTGAATGAAGATGGTAAAGGAGATAAGTGTCATACATTCTTAGATGATGTAGTAGGTGCACTTGGTGCAGCAGCATCTACAAGAGTTGCGCAAATTGTTAGTGAGGATGAATCTAATAAAGATCCTCATTATGAACCGATAAAATTTGATATCTAGGATCTTACTATGAGAACACAAAAAATTATTCCCCATTTATGGTTTAATAATGAAGTTAAAGAAGCAACGAACTTTTATGTAAATATATTTCCTGATTCTAAAATTGAAAATATAGTAACATTACATAATACTCCCTCAGGAGATAGTGAGATAGTTACTTTTAAACTTTTAGATTATTCTTTCATTGCTATTAATGGTGGACCTTATTATAAATTTACACCAGCAATATCCTTTGTTGTGGTGTTTGAAGAAAAAGATAAAAATGCTAAAAGCGAGATTAAAAGAATTTGGGATGAGTTAATATCTGGAGGTATAGCTCGTATGCCACTTCAAGAATATGATTTCTCAAAATTATATGGTTGGGTGGAAGATAAATACGGTGTAGACTGGCAACTTATGCTAGTTGACGGATTGAATGAAGAAGATAAAAGAATTATTCCTCACTTACTATTTACTGAAGATGTGGCTGGACGAGCTGAAGAAGCGACAAATTTTTATATCTCAAACTTCAAGAATTCAAAAAGAGAAAGTATTTATAAATATCCTTCAGGGATGGAACCAGACAAAGAAGGGACAGTAATGTTTACTGATTTTTATCTTGAAGGAATTTGCTTTGCGGCTGCAGATAGTGCAAGGGAGCATAATTATACATTTACACCAGCGATTTCTTTAATAATTAATTGTGAATCTCAAGCAGAAATTGATTATTATTGGGACAAACTCTCATATGTAAAAGAAGCTGAAGCTTGTGGATGGTTAGTTGATAAATATGGAGTTAGTTGGCAAGTCAATCCGGCTTTAATGGACGAAATGTTTTCTAAAGCAACTAAAGATGAATTGGCTAGAATTACTAAAGCATTCTTACCAATGAAAAAAATTGAGATTGAAAAAATTGTTGCTGCTTACAAAGGTAATAAATAAAATATAATAGACATTTAAAGTATAGGTAAAACTATACTTTTTTTATTTTTTACATCTTCAATTGCCTACACAAAAGAGGTAGTTATTAATACAATAATATTGTATATGGATGTAAGGAGGCGACTATGTGGTATTAGAATTAAAAAATGTTAACATGGAATTCTTTAATGAATATGATAAATTAGATGTACTAAAAGATATCAACTTTAGTGTAGATGAAGGCGAAATAGTAACTATAATTGGTCCTTCAGGTAGTGGAAAGACTACAATCCTAAACTTAATCTCAGGATTACTAAAACCTACATCAGGTAGCATAAAAGTAAATGGTAAGATTGGTTATATGTTTCAAAGAGATCATCTTTTTGAATGGAGAACAATATATAGAAATGTTATTCTTGGATTAGAAATACAAAATAATCTAACAGAAGAGAATATAAATGGGGTTCTAAGAATGCTTAATATGTATGGTCTTTGGGAATTTAGAAATTCGAAACCTTCTGAATTATCTGGTGGTATGCGTCAAAGAGTAGCATTAATAAGAACTTTAGCAACTTCGCCTGATTTACTATTACTAGATGAACCATTTGCTGCATTAGATTATCAAACAAAACTATTGGTTAGTGAAGATATGTATAAAATAATTAAAAATGAAAAGAAAACTACTATTATGGTTACCCATGATTTATCAGAAGCAATAGCAATGAGTGATCGAATAATTGTATTAAGTGATAGGCCAGCAAAAATTATTAAGACTCATGATATTAAGTTAACACTTGATAAAGAGAGAACACCACTAAGTTCACGAAAAGCTCCAGAATATAGAGAATATTTTGATATGTTATGGAGGGAATTAAATGAGAAATCAGATACAGAAATTTAAGCGAGATAAAAATTTTATAACATTTTGTAGAATTGGCCTTTTTGTTGCAATAATATTACTTTGGGAAGTTGGAGCAAAAACTGGAATATTAGATGAGTTTTTATTTTCTAGCCCGAGTGCAATATTAAACCTATTGATAAAGTATATTGTTTCTAAAGAAATATGGAGACATTTATTTATTTCAGTTTTAGAAACGGTTGCTGGGATAATCTTTGGTACATTACTGGGTATATTAATTGCAATAATATTATGGGCTAATAAATTCTTATCTAAGGTAGTAGAACCATTATTAGTTTTACTTAATGCTCTTCCAAAAACTGCACTAGCACCTATTATGATAATTTGGGCTGGAACAGGTGTTACTGGGATAGTAGTTGTTTCAATTTCAATTTTAATTGTTGTTACTATAATATCAACTTATAATTATTTTATTAATGTTGATAAGGAAAAAATTAAGATGCTTAAAAGCTTTGGTGCAACAAAAACGCAGCTCTTCACGAATCTAATATTTCCTAGTAATTTAGTTAATATTATTAATGTTGTGAAAATAAATATTGGTTTAGCTTGGGTTGGAGTTATTGTTGGAGAGTTTTTGGTCTCAAGAGCGGGTTTAGGATATTTAATTATGTATGGTGGTCAGGTATTTAGGCTTGATCTAGTAATGATGGGGGTTGTCATTCTTTGTTTGATTGCATATTTAATGTATGCAATTGTAAATTTAATTGAAATAATTTTAATTAAGAAGAGAGGTAAAAAAATTTGAAATCAATTAAAATTTTAGTTTCCCTGGTTTTAGTAACAGTTGCTACATTTATGTTGAGTGCATGTGGTGGAAATAAAAATAAGATTACTATCGCAGAAGTAACCCATTCGGTTTTCTATGCTCCACAATATGTAGCACTTGAATTAGGGTATTTTGAAGATGAAGGATTAGAAGTTGATTTAGTTTTAGCGGCTGGTGCAGATAAAACTATGGCAGCTTTATTAAGTAAGGATGCACAAATTGGTCTAATGGGACCAGAAGCAAGTATATTCGTTTATAATGGCGGGCAAGAAAATTATGCAATTAATTTCATTCAATTAACTCAATGTGATGGTAGTTTCTTACTTGCAAGAGAAAGAATCGATAATTTCACTTGGGATATGCTTAATGGTAAAGAAATTCTAGGAGGTCGCAAAGGTGGAATGCCTGAAATGACTTTAGAATATGTATTAAAAGCTAAAGGCTTAGAAGTAGGCCAAGATGATCCGACAAAATCTGTTAATGTAAGAACAGATGTTCAATTTGCAGCAATGGGTGGAGCATTTGCTAGTGGTGAAGGAGATTTTGTTACAATGTTCGAACCAGCTGCCTTAGAACTTGAAAAACAAGGTATCGGTTATGTGGTTGCATCAATTGGAAAAGAATCACCTGGTATTCCATTTACAGCATACTGTGCTACTAAAGAATATATGGAGAAAAATCCAGATGTAATTCAAAAATTTACTAATGCAATTTATAAAGCACAAAAATGGGTTAAGAATCATACTGCTAGAGAAATAGCAGAAACAATTCATCCTCATTTTAAAGAAACATCATTAGATGATTTAACAAAAGTAATGCAAAGATATGTGGAAATTGAAGCTTGGAAAGCAGATCCAACATTCCCTGAAACAAGTCTAACTAAATTAATGGAAGTTATGGAACTTGCAAAGGAATTAGATAAACGTGCTCCATATAGTAAAATTGTAACTAATAAATATGCAAACGAAGCAGTAAAAAGCGTTGGATAATAAAAATAGTTAAGAGTCTGAACTCTTAACTGTTTTTTGTTTGCTTATAAATTAAAACTATAGTAAAATAAATTATTAGAGGTAGATTATGAAAAATATGTTTATTTGCCCAAAATGCTTATCAAAAAGAAGTTTAGATTTTTGTGAGTGCAAGTTTAAACTAAAATCTAGAAATGGAGTATATGACTTATTAGATAAATCATATAAGAGTGATTTTGATGACATAGGCTATAAGTATTATTCTATTGACTCATCTTTAATCCAAGAGCAAATAGCTACTGAAATTTCGAGAATGATAAGTAGTGGGAATGTGCTAGATTTAGGATCAGGAGCAGGGCATATAGCTAGTGCATTAATAAAATATCAATATAATTTAATATGTTTAGATTCATCTTTTGTCATGTTTGAGATATTTAAAAAAAGACTTTCTACTCTAGAGTATAATGAAGACCTATTAACTCTAATAAGAGCAGATGCTCATAGGATACCACTTGAAAATGGCAGTATTGATCTTGTTATAGTGAGTAATCTATTTCATTTGCTAGCAGAACCTAAAACTGTTCTAGCTGAAATTTATAGAATTCTCTCACCGACAGGAAAACTTCTGTTAATTAGTGATAGTAATGATAATGAGTATTTTGAATTTGGTGAAGAATTAGCTGAATACAACAATATGGTGAATACTTATAATAATTTATACTGGGAGAAGATGAAAGAACATAAACTATTTCCAAGAAAGGCTGATACTAGTTTTAATCAATATTTAGAGGCAAGTAAATTATTTAAGAAACATTATTTTATTGAGACAGCGGAAATAGAGTATAGAGGAGTTAAAAAATTAAAAGATTTTCTAGAAAAAGAATATTCAAAATCAAGTTATGCAAAGAGTAATATTCCATCATCTATCCACTTAGATGTTCATGAAGAAGCGTTTAAAAATTTGTTTTATAAGAAAAGGACAGATTTATTAAATATAGAAGTATATTACAAAGGAAAGAATAAATCTACAATAGATGTCTATGAAAAGTAAAAATCAGCAAAAATGCTGATTTTATTTCTCTTCAATATATTTTTTAAATAAATCAAATATTAATTTTGTTTCTTCACTATCTGCTAATATTTCTGGATGCCATTGGATTCCGATTATTGGCAGAGTTTTATGAACAAATGCTTCTACAGTACCATCGCTATATGAAGCAATTAATTCTAATCCTGGAGCTAATTCTTTAACTGCTTGATGATGATATGAATTTACATTAATTATTTCTTTAAATGCAAGAAAATCATTTTTTGTTGTTTGAACCATGTGATCTTTAGCTAAATCTTCATGATTATCTATATGCTGGTAAAGAGATCCTCCTAAGAATATATTAATAGCTTGGTGTCCTCTGCAAATACCTAAAATCGGTTTTTGGTTTTTGAATGCATGTTCCACAATTGCTTTATCTAATACATCTAAATCAGGATAAACTTTCTTTGATTGTCCTTCATTTTTTTCATTGTAATAAGCAGGTTCAATATCACTACCGCCTGTAATTAAAAATGCATCACAAAGATTTAGAATCTCTTCTACATTTGGATTATTTGTAAGAATCATAATTGTGTTAAATCCTCTAGAAGTTAATTGCTTTGCATATCTTGTATTTAAAAATTGTTTTTCTACTCCATTTTCATA
>JBAYTA010000026.1:0-21485 GCA_041675865.1 Bacilli bacterium
GGACATAATGTTGCTGGTGGAATTGTTGGTAAAAATGTAAATAACCACTTACCAATCAATTCAACTTTTAAAGGTTCGATAAAAGGAGATGTTATTCAAGGAGAATTAGCAGTATAACTAAATGTTTGGAGTTTTGATAAATTTAATGCAGTTATTCAAAAGTAGCAACTATTGATGCAGCATACATTATTTTCCCATATGATATAAAAAGAATTTGGAAAAGGCAGAGTTAAGGTTATGTCAACTTTTGATGGAGTTGTTTATGACGGAAGTATTGTGAATATGGGTATTAAGAATCCTAATGTTACTATTTACTATATTATTGGTATAAAGGTAAGTTTAAAAAACTTACCTTTTTTTATCACTTATCCGTTTGCTTTAATATTATATAGTAAATATATAAAAATAAGGAGTGCATTTTATGGATAGTTTGCAATTTATCGCAAACCATATCATAACTATATATATAATGATAGCGATAGGTGTTATAGCGGGTAAAACTAAACTAATAAATGAACATATAAGTATTTGCCTTTCAAAAATATTATTAAATATTTGTCTTCCTTTATATATTATCTCAGCATTTAGATATCCTCTTTTAGATGAGGTTATAGAGGGAATAATTATTGTATTTGTTTTTGGAATTATAATTCATCCGTTATGTTATTTGTTTGGGAAACTGATTTATAAAAACAAAGAGGATCTAAAGAAAAAGGTATATATTTTTTCGTTAATGTTTTCTAACTGCGGCTATATTGGTTTTCCTATTATTGAAAGTATTTATGGTAATGTTGGGATAATTTACGGATCTATATTTTTAGCTCCATATAATATATTTTTATGGACAATTGGGGTTTCGTTATTAAAAAATCTAGTTCGAGATTTTCGTTTCTCAATATTGGTGTTATTGCTGTAATTGTTGGAATATTAATCTATCTATTTCAAATTGAATTACTGTATTTTATAGATAAAAGCATAACATCATTTGGTTTGATGACTATACCACTTTCTATGTTAATAATTGGTGGCATCTTGTCTAAGATAAAATTAAGGGATTTATTTAAATCTAAATCAATATATCTATTATCTTTACTTAGACTATTATTAATTCCTTTAGTTGTTTTAGGATTTTTATATTTATTAGAAATTGATAAAATAATAATTAGTGTGTCAGTTTTAGTTATCGCAATGCCTGTTGCTATAACTTTACCAGTTTTGACTCAAAGATATAATGGAGATACTGATTTTGCAACCAAAACGGTAATTATCTCAACGTTTTTATCTATACTAACAACCCCAATAATTGTAATTATATTAAATAAAATATATTAAAAATTAGGTTGTAAATATCCATAAATAACTCTTTCAAAATTAAATAATAAGTGTTATAATATAGGTATATTTAGGAAAGGAGATTCAACAATGCACAAATATCAATGTGATGCTTGCGAATATGTTTATGATCCAGCTCTAGGAGATCCAGATCAAGGAATTGCTCCTGGGACACCATTCGAAGATTTACCTGAAGATTGGGAATGCCCTGATTGTGGAGTAGGTAAAGATACATTCACTAAAATTGAAGAATAAGATTTGATCTTAAAGTCAATCGAAAAGACTAGGAAGTTATTTAATATAACCTCCTTTTTTCTTTTGAGTTTAATATTTGTTTGAATAACTACTTTGTGATAAAATATAATATATGAGGTGAAGTATGAATTGCAATTGCCATAATGAAAAAGATATATGTGTTGATGTTGTACCTATATTTAACTCGCTAACAATTGATGAAAAAGTTGAGTTATCTAGTAAAGCTATTCACAAGACTTATAACAAAGGTGATTTTGTTTATCAAGCTGGTGATAGAGAAAATTCTCTTTTCATTGTTCACCGAGGTAAGATAAAAATTTCTAGATTAAGTGAAGATGGTAAAGAACAAATTATAAGAATTGTTGGTAAGGGTGAGTTTATGGGTGAGTTCAGTTTGTTATCTAATAAGGAACTAACCGACTATGCGGAAGCTTTGGAGCTATCATCTGTTTGTACATTAGAAGCTAGGGTTGTGAAAGAATATATTGAAAAGCATCCTTTGGTTGGTTTAAAGATAATGGAAGAATTAAGTAGGAGACTAGAAATCATGGAAGAACTTGTGGAAGGAATTAATTTACACTCTGTAGAATGGCGTTTGGCTAGGTTTTTACTTAAGATGAGAGATAAACACAATGTTGTAATATTAAACACAACTAAAGGTAATTTCGCATCTCAACTGGGAATGTCAGGTGAAACTTTAAGTAGGAAACTAGGTTTATTCCAAGACAATAAATATATAAAGATGATAACATCTAAAAAGATAGCTATCTTAGATATAGAAGCATTAGAGAATATAGAATAAGAAAAACCGAGTTTTGCTCGGTTTTGTTCTATTCATCTAATAATCTTTTCTCGCCTTCAAGATCACGAAGTGGTTTAATATTTTGTGTTACTTCAAGTGTACCTAAATAATTTCCTTGTTCATCTCTTACAGCATAGTATTTAATTACTACGAATAAGTCGCCTTTTTGAATCCAGAAATCTTCATGGTCTTTCTCACCTGATCTGAAACTATCAACTATCTTATCTACAACGTGAACACTTGCTGGCGGATGGCATAAAGCAACATCTCTTCCAATAATTGTTTTTGGTCTTTGGAAGATTCTCTCACTTGCTTGTGAGAAATATTTAACTTTGTTATTTGCATCTACAAATGTAATGTCTATAGGAAGTGTGTTAAGTATAGAATTGATTTCCTTTGGAAGTAGACTTCCTGCATCAAATTCAACTTCTCCAGCTTGTAGTTTCTTTTCTTGTTTCTTTTCAACTTCTTCTTTGTTTTCCATTTTCCAAGAATGAAGTGGTTTTACTAAACAGAATGGGAATTCTTCACTTGATTCGTCAATTTTAATCCAATCATAGAATGAGAATGTATCACTCATTAAAGGAATAAGGATATTGTTTTCTTTGAAAATCATTTCAATTACTTTTTCAAGTACAGAGTCTATTTTTAGTTTTAGATCTTCATGATTGATCTCTGGACTTGATAAAATAGCATTAACTTCCTTAAGTTCTGCTCTGATTTCATCGTCAACTCCCCACATAACTTTAGGTGGAGCTGTTATTTCATATTTTTCTAGGTATGGGAAGAAGGCATATTCTTTTCTTGAATAATGATGTTCTATTTCCATTAGTCTTTCAAAACCAATTCTTAGCATTAAATGCGAAGTTGGATTTGGTTTTTTAAAATAAGAATCATAATGAGGTTTTATTTCTTCCTCAATTAATTTTTCAATTGCTTTATTTTCTTCAACTAAAATATTTACAGGGTGACCAATAATTTTACTATAGTCTTTTGTTGCATGAATATCTGAAATAGATCCTTTGAAAACTGATGCGTGAACATCACATAATTTTTGGATTTCTTCTACAGGTAATCCTTCTTTCACAAGTGCTTGTTCAATTTGAGATATTTCTGTTGTTGATACATCACCAAAATGCTTTTGGAATTCTTCTTTAACTTCATCCGCAGTTTTACCTTCATGAAGTTGTTTAATTAATTCCTTTAATTTCTTTTGTCTGAATTCACTATTATTAATAAACTCACTCATTTGTATCCTCCAAAATAAAACCATCTTCTAGGAATCTCTTCTTCACATCTTCCATATCTAGTTTATGTCTTTTGACTCCTTCTTTAATTGTTATAATTCTGCCGACTGTATTAAGCATAGCGGCATCAGCAATATGTTTAAAACCTAAAGAAACCATTATATCTTTCACAATTGGATGTTGATCTACTAGTTTCTTAATAGGTATATTTATACTTAGTTTTTCCATAAATTCCTCCATTAATTTATTTTACCAAAATTGGCAGGTTTTTGCTTAAAATACGATAATATATTATTTGTATAAAGTGGGTTTTTAACACAAAATAAGCATGTGTATTTTCATAAAAATCTTGAAAATCTTTCATGGAACTATTAATAGACAAAATAATTTTCGTGTGTTAAAATAAAGAAAAAGGAGGTCACATGATAATTTGTATTGATTTAAAATCTTTTTATGCGTCTGTAGAATGTGTCCTTCGTGGACTTGATCCGTTTAAGGTAAATTTGGTTGTTGCTGACAAGGAAAGAGGAGGAGGATCTATTGTCCTCGCTGCAAGTCCTCATATTAAAAAATATGGTGTTAAGAGTAGATGTAGGGTCTATGAAATACCTGAAAAATTAGATGTTATATATGCAAAACCAAGAATGAATAAATACATTGAATATGCATCAAAAATATATGATGTATATTTAAAGTATGTATCTAGGGAAGATATTCATGTTTATAGTATTGATGAGGTATTTTTAGATTTAACTCCTTATTTGAAATATTATAAAATGAGTGCCTATGATTTAAGTAAAAAAATTTTAGATGATATATATGAAACCACTAAACTTCCTGCTGTTTGTGGGGTTGGCGAAAATATGTTTCTAGCAAAAGTTGCACTAGATATTTTAGCTAAGCATCAAGTAGATGGGATAGCAGTTTTAGATGTGGAAGGATTAAAGAAATATATTTGGCCACATAAACCTATAACTGATATTTGGGGAATAGGTAGAGGTATTTCTAAAAGATTAGAAAAAATGGGAATAACTTGTTTAGGTGATTTAGCAAAAACATCGCTTAAGAAATTAGAAAAGGAATTTGGGATTGTAGGAAGAGAACTGCTTGAACATGCTTTTGGAATAGAAAAGTGCAGTGTTCAAGAAGCTAGAAGTTATTTGCCAGAAAGTAAAAGTTTCGGCCATGGTCAAGTATTATTCGAAGATTATAATTATAAAGATATGTATACTGTATTACTTGAAACAGTTGACCAAGTTGCATGTGAGTTGGTCGCAAAGAAACTTAATTGTGGATTGATTGCCCTTGGAATAGGTTATTCAAAAGATGTTGGCGGTGGTTTCTCTAGGCAAATGACTTTACCTAATAAAACTAATAGTAGAAAAATATTATTAGAATCATTTACTAAATTATATTATGAACATGTAGAAAACTTACCTATAAGAAGAATTGATGTTCGTGTTGGAAAATTAAGTAATGAAGAATATGTTCAAACAGATTTGTTTACTGATCAAGAGAGTCTTAAAAAAGAACATAGCTTATATGAAGCTTTAGGAAATATAAAAGAAAAATATGGTAAAGGTGCTGTTTATTTAGCAGCAAGTGATACTACTAAAGGGACTTTAGTTAAAAGAAATAAACTTGTAGGAGGTCACAATGCAGAATAATGGTAGAAAAGGTAAATGGCAACCATTTGATGCCCTAGAAGGCTATGGTGCATCTTTGAGGAAGGTTGAGCATGAAAAAGGAAAAATTGAAAAACCAGTTCTTTTTCCTGATGAACTAGAATTATTAAACGAGCAATTAGCTAGTGCATTTGAAAATAAAAAAGAAGTTACTATTGAGTATTATAAAAGTGGCTATTTAGAAGTGATAGTTGGTTATATTTCTAAAATAGATCTTATATATAAGGAAATTTTAGTTAAGTTAGAAAGTGGTTCTAGGAAGCTAAAATTTAATCAAATAATAAAAATTGAAGAAATAAATTTATAAAAAGGAGTTAATAATGAAAAGAATTGTTTTAGCGGGCGGTTGCTTTTGGGGTGTAGAAGGATATTATAAAATACTAAAAGGTGTTATTAATACCAATGTAGGATATACAAATGGTAATATTGAATTTCCTACGTATGAAGATCTTTTAGCAAGTAGGGCTACTCATGCAGAGGCGATTGAAATATACTATGATGAAAATCAAATAAGCTTAGAAAAGATATTAGAACATATGTTTAGATTTATTGATCCAACAAGCTTAAACAAACAAGGTGGAGATGTTGGAATACAATATAGAACGGGTGTATATTATAGAGATTTAGAAGATAAACAGATAATTGATATGTTTATGGATAAAATGAATAAAAAATATAATAATAAAGTAGCTGTTGAAGTAGAAGTAGAAAGAGGCTTTTATTTAGCTGAAGAATATCATCAAGATTACTTAGATGTTAATCCAAATGGTTATTGTCATGTTGATTTTAGTTTAATTAACGAAGAAGAAAAGAAATAAAAAGGTACACCTCCAGAGAAATTTTTCATTGACTGGAGGTGCTATTTATTGTATAATAATTAGGTGAAAACGTTTGATGGAGGAATGTATGTATAAAATCATAAAAAATATCTTTATGGTATTTATGTTTATAGCAAGTATTGGAATTTTAGTTGGTTGTAATAAAACTGAACCACCTAAATTAACATTAGAATCTGATTCAAAAATTGAAATATTTTTTGATGAAACAGCAAAAATTGAAGCTAAAACTAGTGAAGGAAAAACAATTAAATTTACTAGCCTTGATACTTCAGTAGTAACTGTTGATAAAGATGGAAATGTACAAGGTGTTAGTCTAGGAGAAACTAAAATTAGAGTTTCTGTAGAAGGATTTCCTGATGTGAAAGTAGAAGTCAGTGTTACTATAAAAGCTAGAGAATTAACTATTAGTGGAGAAAGCGAAGTATTTGCTGGTTCTACAATTACACTTACAGCTACTGATGAAAAAGGTGGAACAGACTTTATTTGGGATAGTGAAAATTCATCTATTGCAACTGTAAGTCAAACTGGTGTTGTTACCGGTGTTAAAGTAGGAAAAGTAAATATAATGGTTGTATCATCCATTACTGGAGAAGTGAAGATGAAAGAAATAGAAGTATTAACTCCTGATGTAGAAGCTATTACAGTATCTAAAAGAGGAACTGGAAAAGTTTTATTATTAGATGAAGTTAAATTAGTACATAGTGTTGTTCCTGCAGCTGCAAACCAAGAAGTAACTTGGAGAAGTAGTGATGAAAGCATTGCTACTGTAGATGAAGAAGGTAATGTAACTACTCATAAATCTGGTGAAGTTAATATTATTGCAACATCTGTTGAGAATGAAGAAATCGAAGGACATTTCGAATTAGTAGTAGAACTTGATCCAATTGCTTTAATAAGAAGATTTAATGTGGAAAACCCAGTTCATAAAAGAGCAAGTAGTAAATTACTACCTTCTGTAAATGAATTAATTTATGGAAGTGTTAATCTATACTGGCCAGCTGATATGAATTTAAAACAAAATATAGTTCCTATTGATGAAAAATTAGATGAGTCAAATGGAACAAAATCAGATAATCCATATATCGGATTAACTGCAACTCAAGAAATAATTGATGCGGTTGAATTAAAGAGTATTCGACCAGGTGTTAAAAAAACAAGCATTGATAATATTATCTTCCACGATACTGGAAATAACAACTTAGGATCTGGTGCACAAATGCATCATAATTGGATGACTGGTGGCGGAAGAACTCTTCAATATAGATATCGTTCATGGCATTATACTGTAGATGATCAAGAGATTATTCAACATCTTCCAGATGATGAAATTGCATTCCATGGAGATGGCTATGAAGCCTACACTACTACTATAGGTATTGAAACTGCAATTGATAAAGATAGTGATTTCTTTACTACATGGCATAGAACAGCTAAGCTAATGAGTAGTTTAATGTATAAATATGATTTGAACATTACAAATATAAAACAGCATTATGATTATTCAGGAAAAGACTGTCCTCAAGTTTTAAGAGCCACTGGACTTTGGGAAACAGCTCTTGACTTAATTCAAGCGGAATATTTAGTTCTTCAAGAATTAGAAGGATATACAATTGAGTTTATTTCTAATGATCCTGAATTTGTTACAAACGAAGGAAGAATTATAAAACTAGATATAGCTCCTAGATTAATTAGTTATCAAGTTAGAATCACAAATGATGAAGGCTATAACCAAACAACTGTTTTATATTCAACACTTCCAGTGAAAATTAGCTAGGAAAAATTTTAAAAAATATTTCTAATGATTTGACATCCTTCCAAGATGGTGTTATAATATTAGATGGAAATGGTAAAAGTAAGGAGTGAGATGGTTCTCACTCCTTTAAATAATGCTATATGGAGTGTTTTATGAAAATTAATATGAATAGAATTAAAGAAATAGCTAATTTTTGTGCAGAAAAAATAGATGCCCAAATTATAAGTGTTGAATTTGTAAGAGAATTTGGAATGAAAATATTAAGGGTTATCGCAAGAAAAGACCCAGCTTTTTCAATTGATGATTCAAGTGAATTAAATAAATTAATTGGTGATGAACTTGATAAAGAAGATTTAATTGAGGAAGAATATTATTTAGAAGTTTCTTCTGAAGGAATTGAAAAAGAGCTTAGAAATGATGCCCAAATAAAACAAGAAATTGGTAAATATGTTTGTGTTAGGCTATATGAAAAACTGAACGGGAAAAAAGAAATCTCTGGAGATTTAGTAGATTTTTCTAACGATGAAGTTGTTCTTGAAATAGTAGATAAAACAAAAAAAGAAATAATAAAAATAAATAAGCAAAAAATTGCAAAGATAAGATTAGCGGTTAAATTTTAGGAGGAATTAAAAAAAGATGATTAGTAAGAATTTCTATGAATCCTTAGAAGAATTAGCATTTGAGAGGGGATTAGCTATAGAAGATGTTTTAAAGAAAGTTGAAACAGCCATAGCTGTTGCAAGCAGAAATAGCGGTTTTAGTGGCGATGTTAAAACGGAATGGGATTTTGAAAAGAAAAAAATAAGAGTTTTTGAGTATAAATATGTTGTTAGCGAAATTGATCCAGAAGGACCAAAAGGGCAAATTTTATTAGAAGAAGCTTTAGAGTTAAAGGCTAAAGTTAAAGAAGGACAAGAAATTAAAACTGAAATTAACCTTTCTTCTTTCACAAGAAAAGCTGCATCGGTTTTCAAACAAAGTTTATTGGGAGGCTTAAAAGAATTAGAAAGAGAAGAACAATATAAATTCTTTGAAGATAAAATCGGTGAAGTTATTACTGGTAAAGTAGTTGATTATAATAATGGATTTGTTGCTTTTAATATCGGAAAAGATGTAATTGCCAATATGCCTGATAAAGAAGGCCTGCCAAATGAGTCATTTATAATTGGTGAAGAGAAAAAGTTATATGTAACAAAAGTTGAAAAAACTACAAAGGGACCAAAAGTATTCCTTACAAGAACATCTAGAGAAATAGTTAAACGTTTATTTGAGTTGATTATTCCTGAAATTGCTGATGGTTCTATTGAAATCATGGGGATATCTAGAGATCCTGGTGACCGTACTAAAATTGGTGTTTTATCACTAAAGACCAATTTAGATCCAAAAGGAGCTTGTGTAGGTCAAGGTGGTTTAAGAATAAGACAAATTAATGAAATATTAAATGGTGAAAAAATTGATATTTTCACATGGAAAGATAATCCTGAAGAATTAATAGCAGAAGCTCTACTTCCTGCTAAAACATTAGCAGTTATTGCTGATGAGAAAACTAAACAAGCAACTGTAGTAGTTGCAGATGATCAATATTCATTAGCTATTGGTAAGAAAGGTCAAAACGCAAGACTTGCTGCTTATGCAATTGGTTGGAAAATTGATATAAAAAATGCATCAACAGCTAAAAGCGAAGGTTTAGAATATAACTAAAACTGAAGGTGGAAATATGAAACCAAGAAAAATTCCAATGAGAAAATGTGTTGCAACAAATGAACAATTTCCTAAAGGAGAAATGTTTAGAATCGTTCGCATGGAGGATGCTACTGTAATAATTGATCCATCTGGAAAAGCTAGAGGTAGAGGTGCTTATTTATCGAAAAATAAAGAAGCAATAATGTTAGCTAAAAAAAAGAAGATTTTAGATCGTCACTTAGAAGTGAATGTTCCCTTAGAAATCTATGATGAACTACTAAAAAAACTAGGTGATTTTATTGAATAAACAAAAAGTATTAAATCTATTAGGTCTTGCAAATAGAGCTAGAAAGCTTGTTGCTGGTGAGGACACAGTTTTAAGACTATTAAAACAAAAAAAATTAAAAATTGTTTTTGTTGCAAGTGATGCATCACTTAAACAAATTGATAAATTTGAAAAAAAATGTTTCTTTTATGAAACAAAAATGAATAATGATTATACATGTGACGAATTATCTAATGCAATAGGAAAGCCTATGTGTAAGATATTAGCCGTTACAGATCAAGGATTTTTAGATGCCTTAAATAAAAGCTTAAATGGAGGTGCAATAAATGAAGGTTAAAGAAATATTGGACATATTACAAGTCCCAGTTGAGGAACTGCTTACAAAACTTGATAATGTTGGGATAAAAGCAGATTTAGAAACTGATATAAGTCAAGACATTATCAAAAAACTGAGTAAAGTTTACAAGGTTGATATTAAAGCTCCTAAAGCTAAAAAAGTAGCGCCTAAAGCACCTAGTAAACCAGAAGCAGAAGAAAAGCAAAAAGAAGAAAAGGAAAATAAAAAAGTGCAAGAAGCAAGACCAAAAACTGATAAAAAACAATATAATAACCAAAAACCAAATGAACAAAAAAAACCTAACCAACCTAAAGGTGATCAAAAGAAACCTTATGATAATAAATCACAAGGTCCAAGACAAGATAACAGACAACAAAATAATAGACCAAATCATGGTCAAAAGGCTAATACTAATAAGCCTGTTCAAAACAAACCAAAACCAATTGAAAAGCAAAAAGCAAGTGGTGAAGATTTTGTACAAGAATTAGAATTAACTAGAGTATATGATGATAAATACAACGATTATGAACAAGAAGGTAGAGTTTATACAAGAATTAAAAATGTTAGAAAAAAACAAACAAATCGTGGTAATCGTCAAACAAATATAAATTCAGAAAAACCAAAATCAAAGGAAATTATTTTTACTCCTGGAATAACTGTAGCGCAACTTGCGGATGGGCTTGGTGTATCTATTGGTGAAGTTGTTCGTAAATTGGTTATGTTGGGTTACATGGTTAATGCTTCCCAAGCTTTAGATAAAGATGTTGTGGAAATAGTTTCAGATGAATATGGTTTTAAAGTTAAAGATAAGATCTTAGAAGATATTACTAAATTTGAAGAAATAGTTATTGAAGATGATGCTGAATCTTTAGTAACAAGACCACCTATTGTAACAATCATGGGGCATGTTGACCATGGGAAAACTACCCTACTTGATACAATTCGCCATTCTAAAGTTGCGAGTGGTGAAGCTGGAGGAATTACTCAACATATTGGTGCATACCAAGTTAAAAGAAATGGTAAGTTAATTACATTTATTGATACTCCTGGTCACTCCGCATTTACTGAAATGCGTGCAAGAGGAGCAAATGCAACGGATATAGTTATTTTAGTTGTAGCTGCAGATGATGGTGTTATGCCTCAAACAAAAGAAGCTATTGACCATGCAAAAGCTGCAAAAGTTCCAATTATTGTTGCAATCAATAAAATGGATAAACCAGCAGCTAATCCTGATAAAGTAAAACAAGAATTAGCTAATTTAAACCTTGTCCCAGAAGAGTGGGGAGGAAGTACTGTATATGTACCACTTTCTGCTTTAACTGGTAAAGGCGTTGATGATTTATTGGAAATGATTATTCTAACAGCTGAAATGGAAGATTTGAAAGCAAATCCTAACCGTTTAGGTGTGGGTATGGTTATTGAAGCAAAATTAGATAAAGGTAGAGGTCCTGTTGCTACATTACTAGTAAGAAATGGAACAATTAGAATTGGAGATCCAATTGTAGTTGGAAATACTTTTGGTAAAATTAGAGCAATGAATGACGAAACAAAAGCTTTAATTAAAGCAGCTGGTCCATCGAAAGCAGTTGAGGTAACTGGTATTGATGCAGTACCTTTAGCTGGAGATCATTTTATGGTCTTTGAAGATGAAAAAACTGCAAGACTTATTTCTGAAGAAAGAGCACAAAGAGCATTTAATCAAGAAATGGGTGTAGGTATCCCTGTATCCCTTGCAAATATATTTGATAACATGAATGACGAAAACAAGGAATTAAACTTAATTATTAAAGGTGATGTACAAGGTTCGATTGAAGCAATTAAATCATCACTTGAAAAATTACTTGTTGAAGGTGTAAAAATTAATGTTGTAAGAAGCAGTGTTGGTGCGATTAATGAAAATGATATCAATCTTGCTGTTGCTTCCAATAGTGTTATTATTGCATTTAATGTTCGTCCTGCTGCAAGTATCTTAGAATTTGCAAAAGAAAAGAATATTGAAGTTCGTCTTTATAATATAATTTATAAAGTATTAGAAGATATTGAAGCTGCTATGACAGGTATGTTAGATCCAGTATTTGAAGAAAAGATTCTAGGTCAAGCAGAAGTAAGAAGTATCTTCAAAGCATCTAAGATTGGAACAATTGCAGGTAGTTATGTTACTCATGGTTCAATTGTTAGAAATTCTAGTGTTCGCTTAATTAGAGAATCAATTGTAGTTTATGAAGGAAAATTATCTTCACTAAAGAGATTTAAAGATGATGTTAGGGAAGTTAAAGCTGGATATGAATGTGGTATGACAATTGAAAACTATAATGATATTAAAGAAGGCGACCTAATCGAAGCCTATACAATGGTAAAAGTAAAGCAGGTGTAAATATGAGTTTCAAACAAGAGAGATTAGAACGTATACTTGAAAGAGAAATAAGCAATATTATTAGAACTGAAGTAAAAGATGATAGATTAAAATTTGTTACTATTACTAAAGTATCTCTTACAAACGACTTGTCTTTAGGAACAGTATATTATACTGTTATTGGTAACGATGAACAAAAAGTTGCTACATCAGATAACTTACTTGATGCAAAAGGGTTTATTAGAAGTTCTTTAAGCAAAAAGTTAGAAATAAGAAAAACTCCTGATTTAAGATTCAAATATGATGAATCATTAGAGCAAGGAGAAAGAATTGAACAAATATTAAAAAACTTAAAAAAATAAGCCATATTCATATGGCTTTTTGAGGTAATTATATGAATATTGAAAGCAAGTTAAAAATATTACCCAAAAAACCAGGTTGCTATATTATGCGTGATGAGGCTGGAGAAATTATTTATGTTGGGAAAGCAAAGAATTTATTCAATCGAGTACGTTCTTATTTCAGAGGGTCTCATGATGCTAAAACTACTAAATTAGTTTCTAATATTGCTGATTTTGAATACATTATCACTTCAAGTGAAACTGAAGCATTTATTTTAGAAATTAATTTAATCAAAAAACATAATCCAAAATATAATATATCTCTAACTGATGATAAACAATATCCATATATACTTGTAACTGAAGAAGAACATCCTAGACTTTACTATACTAGAGATCTATCTAGAAAAGGTAAATATTATGGACCATATCCTAATAGTTATGCTGCAAAGGAAGTAGTTGATTTTTTAAATCGAATTCATCCTTTGAGAAAATGTCATACTCTTCCTAAAAAAGAGTGCTTATACTATCATATCGGTCAGTGTTTAGCTCCTTGTATATTGGAAGTAAAACCTGAGGAATATGATAAGATTATTGGAAATATTCATAGTTTCTTAAAAGGAAATGTCAGTGCTTTACAAAAACGATTAGAAGAGTTGATGTATAAGGCAAGTGAGGATATGAAATTTGAAAAAGCAATTGAATATAGAAATTTAATTGCTGATTTGAATACAATTTCTATAAGACAAAAAATGGAACTTGATATTGAAGATACTGATGTCTTTGCATACTATGTAGAAGAAAATTATATAAGTATACAAGTATTTCATATTAGGGGTAGAAAAACAGTTGAAAGAAATGGATTTTTATTTGAGATAATGGAATCAAGCGAAGAGATGTTTATTAATTTTCTTGGTCAATTTTATTTAATCCAAAACAATCCAATTCCTAAAGAAATATTAATTCCTGATTTAGATATTTCCGCAATTGAAGAAAGTTTGCGTAAGCGAATTACTATACCTAAAATCGGCAAAAAGAAAGAATTTGTTGATTTAGTATATGTAAATGCAAAAGAAAAGCTAAATATATTATTGAATCAAGAAAAGATGAAATACGAAAAAACACTTGGTGCAGTTATTGAACTTGGAAAAACATTAGGAATTAAAGCCCCTCTAAATATAGAAGCATTTGATAATTCAAATATTCAGGGTACATCTAGCGTAAGTGCAATGGTTAATTATGTTGATGGTAAACCTGTTAAGAAAAATTATCGAAAATATAAAATTAAAACAGTTGAAGGTAGTAATGACTACCTAACAATGATTGAAGTAATAACTAGAAGGTACACTAAATTAAAGCAAAACAATTCAAAATATCCAGATTTAATAATTGTTGATGGTGGAAAAATTCAAGTTAATGCTGCTTTAGAAGCATTAAAGAATATTGATGTTGTAATTCCTGTTTTAGGATTAGGTAAAGATCAAAAGCATAAAACTAGTTATTTATTCTATAATGATAAAGAAATTAAAATTGATAAAAAATCAAATTTATTCTATTTCCTTGAAAATTTACAAGATGAAGTTCATCGCTATGCGATTACATTCCATCACCTAACTCACACTAAAAATACATTATCATCAAGGCTTGATAATATTAAGGGAATAGGAAAGGTAAAGAAAAAACAAATTTTATTAGCTTTAAAGGAATCGAATTTTAAAACTTTTGAGGATAAATTACTCGAAATGAAATTAAAAGAAGAACAAATTGAAGAAATATTAAAACTTGTGCAGTGACCACACCTTCTATTAATGCATATTATATTATTGGATAATAATAGGAGGGATAGAATGCAACAAAAATTTCTAACAAAAAGAGAACGAGAAATATTTAAACTACTAATTGCAAATTACGATACAACTGAAATAGCAGATCAGTTAAATATAAGCGAAAAAACAGTTAGAAATCATATATCTAATGTCATTCAAAAACTTGGTGTAAAAGGTCGTAGTCAAGCAATATTAGAGCTAATTAGGATAAAAGAATTATCTTTAGATAAATAAAAAATTCGGAAGGAAAACTTATGAAGATTTATGGTAAGTTAATAAAAACATATCAAAAAGAACGTGTAATAAAATTACTTAATAAAAATAAAATATACTATTTATATATGTCTAGAAAGTTTTTTAAAGACTTTGGACCATACTTTTATAATAAACCATATTTATTTGTAAATATATCTGAAGATAAGAAAAAATATGGAGAGTTCTTTTGTAATGATATTATCTCTTTTGATAAGGTTGTAGAAGGAAGAATTAAAGAAAGAAAAGTATATTATAATATTGATACCATTAGAAAAGGTGTTAGACGCCTAATAGATAATGATAAGTATAAGTTATTTTTAGATTTAGAGTTTTCGCTTCCATCATATTATCAAACAAAAGTGCATATTCCTGAGATTGTACAATATGGGATAGTCTTAGAAGATCCAGAGGGGAATATAATTTTAGAAGATGGAAGACTAGTTAACCCTTTGAGAAAGTATGCACTAAATTTGAGAACATATAAATTTTTAAAAAAATCGAAGGAAGATTTTGAAGATGCTTGTTCCTACATTGAATTTTATCAATTACTAGAAAAGATAATTGATGATTATGATGTGAAAATAATTGCTTGGGGTAGAAATGATATCCTAACAATGGAACAATCATTTAAACTTAATCGACTAAAACCACTAGATATCAGAAATAGATATATGAATTTAATGCAAGTGGTAAAAAACTATTACAATTCTAAAGCTGATTTAGGTTTATTTAATACATATGAAGAAATGAGTGGAACTGATGCCTCAGATCAATCTCATGATGCTCTAGAAGATGCACTGATGACTAGGGAGATATACCGTATGTTTAAACAAACCGTTATATCAGAAGTTGAAATATAAAAATATATCTTAAATAATAAACAATAAAAAATTATCAAAAAAATGCTTGTTTCGGTATCAATCAAAACAAGCATTTTTATATTAATTTATAAATAGATATACAAAAATCAAATGTTATATCTAAAGTTTCAATCATTTCTAAAACTTTTAAATCTTTAGGATTTGTTTTATAATAATAAGGTGTCATAGTTATTAGATTTCTTAGATCACTATTAGGGATATTTAGACTATATGTTAGATCATTAGAACTAACTAATAATAGGCGATCATCTTCTATAAGTTTTTCTTTAGTATAATAGACATTCTCATATACAATTTCTTTTAACTCAATTAGATGATTACTATTTGGTGTTACTTTAATTAAAATACCATCATCTTTTAAAACTCTTATTATTTCATCTACAAAAACAGGAGAAAAAACACTTAAGATAATATTTGTAGAAGAGTTTGAAACTGGTAGTTCTTTTGAACTAGCAACAAAAAATTCTATATCCCTATATGCTTTTGCAGCGAGCTTAATTGCTTCTTTTGATATATCAATTCCTAGAATATTAGGAATTTTTTTATTTATTATATTTGTATAATAACCATCAGCACAACCTATATCTAAGATGGATGGATTATTTAAATTTGTATCGATTATATGTTTAAGGATTTGGTTTGCTAGAACTTTAAAATAGCCTTTTTCTAGAAATTCTTTTCTGGCTCTTATCATTAATTTATTATCACCAGAATGTCTTTTATTTAATAACAAGTTAACATAGCCTTCTTTCGCAATATCAAAAGAGTGTTTATTTATACATTGGTATGACTTGTTTATTTTTTGTAATTTTTCTTTACAGTTTGGACAAATAATCATTTTAATCACCTCCCATATTGTATCATATATTAAAATTTAAAAAAACAAGAGATTAGAAAATATCAAAAAAACATGAGCTTATTAGAGCACATGTTTTATTTTAAATTTAATAATTCATAAATATTGGAACAATCATTGGTTTCTTTTCTGTTTTTTCATAAATAAAATCAGTAATTTCATTAGTTATAAAATTAGACAGGTGATTTTGATTGAAACGTTTTGAGTTTTTATAATAAGTTTCATATAACTCGTTAGATTTAATTTGGATTTGTTCCATAAGTTCTGTAGATGCTTTTACATATATAAATCCACGGCTTACTATATTTGGTAATTTGTTAAGTTTATGATCTTTTGAAGAAAAGATTATTGAAACCATTCCATCATCTGATAAAACTTTACGTTCTTTAATAATTTGATTATCAACATCAAAATTATTATTATCAATATAAATATCTCCGGATTTAACCTTGTGTGTAATTTTCGCATCATTATCTGTTATAGTTAAAACATCACCATTATCTAGTATGAAACAGTTTTCTTCTTTAACTCCTGTTGCAACAGCTAAATCAACATGTTTTCTAAGCATAGAATATTCACCATGAATTGGAACAAAATATTTAGGTTTTGTTAGAGCTAACATAATCTTTAGTTCTGTTTCACTTGCATGTCCAGATGTATGAGTATCTGTAAGGGGGCTATTTATTATTACATTACAGCCTGCGCGGTAAAGTTTATTGATTGTTCTATTAACAGCTTCTTGATTGCCAGGGATTGGACTTGAAGAAAATACTATTGTATCGCCTTCCATAATCTTAATATGTTTATGAGTTCCGTCAGCAATTCTTGATAATGCTGCAAGTGGTTCACCTTGGGAACCTGTTGATAGAATTGTTACACGATTAGGTGGAAGATGTGGGAATTCCTTCATATTTATAAATGTACCACTTGGTGCATCTATATATTTGAGTTTTTGAGAAACATTGATTGTTTTTTCCATACTTCTACCAAAAACTATAACTTTTCTATTTTCTTGAATGCTTGCTTCAACGATTTGTTGAACGCGATAAACATTTGATGCAAATGTTGAAATAATTATTCTTCCTTTAATTTGGCTAAAAATACTCTTTATGCTTTCACTAATTTTCTTTTCTGAAGAAGACATTTTTGAAACATTTGCATTTGTGGAATCGGATAATAAACAAAGAATTCCTTCACTAGCATATTTCGCAAGTTTTTCATAATCAGTATGACGTACAAGAGGTGTAAAATCAAATTTAAAATCTCCTGTATGTACAATATAACCTAATTTTGTTTTAATCGCAATTCCAAATGAATCTGGAATAGAATGATTAGTTCTAAAGAAAGAAATTTCAAAGTTTTTAAATTTATAAACTGAATCATCACTAAACTCTTCAAAATTTGCGCGAAGGTTATTGTGTTCAGAAAGTTTATTTTGAATAAGGCTAATTGCTAGACCATTCACATACACTTTAGGTATTTTTACCTTTTTTAATAAATATGGTATACCACCTATATGGTCTTCATGACCGTGGGTAATGAATAGACCTACTATTTTGCCTTCATTTTCTTTTAAGTATGTATAATCTGGAATTATATAATCGACACCATAATTTGAGTCTGGGAACATAATTCCTGAGTCGATAACTATTAATTCATTATCTACTTCTACACAATACATATTTTTGCCTACTTCATCAAGCCCGCCTAAAGCAAATACTTTTATATTGTTTTTTGAAAATAGATTTTTATTTTTATTTTGTTTTGCTATCATTATTGTAACTCTCCTTTCTTTTGAGATTTTACTAATATATATTATACACAAATTAATGGAAAAAATAAACATAAATGCAGGTTAATTATTAAACATTTTTTTAACCTTGAGTTTTATATTGTAATATGTTAATATTTTATTATTATGATAAATGAAAGAAAGAAATTATTTTTATTTGATATTGATGGAACTTTATTTGATAATGATCAAAAAAAGGTTCATGATTCTACAAAGCAAGCTTTAATTGAATTAAGAAAAACAGCTCATGTTGGGATTGCAACAGGAAGAGCAGAGTTTATGCTTTATTCGATTGCTGATTTGTTGGATTTGTTTGATGACTTTGTTTTAATAAATGGTCAGTACATAAAGTCGAATGGATCAGTTGTTTATAAAAATACAATTGACCCTGATGAACTAGACTTGTTATGTAAGAAAATGGATGAGCTAGATATTGCTTATGGTTTTCAAGGAAGTAGCGATGAAGCTATATCTAAGATTGATGAAAGAGTATTGGAATCTTTTGATAAATTAGGACTTGACTTACCTCCTCTTGATAAAGATTATTATTTTAAAAATGAAGTTTATCAAGCATGGGCATTTTCTAATAAGGATCAAGTAGAAATATTAAAACAACAAAGTTCATATTTTCAGTTTATTAAGTGGTTAGATGTAGGTTATGATATTTTACCAAAAAGCGCCAATAAAGGAAACGGTGTTAAAAAACTAGCTGATTATCTAGGGATAGATATGAAAGATGTTATTGTTTTTGGTGATGGTGATAATGATTTTGAAATGATTAAAAACGCAGGTCTTGGTATCGCAATGGGGAATGCAACTAAAAAAGTTAAAGAAGTTGCAGATTTCGTTACAACTAGTGTAGGTGATGATGGGATAAGTTATGCTTTAAAACATTTTGGATTTATAAAGTAAAAAGAGGGTTAAGCCCTCTTTTAATTTCCCTCTAAATCAAATTCTTTAAATGTGACTGGATGTGAATTGTCTGGAATATGGAATGGATCAAATTTATCAATTCTATCAACAAACAATACACCATTTAGATGGTCATATTCATGTTGGAAAACTATTGCAATATAATTTTCAAATTTCATTTTGACTTCAGTTAAAGTTTGTTTTTCAAAATCATATAAATGAAATCTTGCAACAATTCTTTTTGGTCTGTGGACCAATCCTTCGGTTTCTCTATCAACTGATAGGCAACCTTCACCTGTTGGCAAAAAGGTTAATTCTGTTGATTCAGAAATAATTTTTGGATTGACTACACCAAAATGGTAAAGCATGCCTTCTTCATTATAGGCATATAAAACAAATATTCTTTTTAAAACTCCGATTTGGACACTTGCTAAACCTACACCAGGACGGATATCATTTTTTTGTACAAAGTCATCATCATAGCCGTTTTCTAAATATTGATTTAAGTCATTAAGCAATTTGATGTCTTCATTATTTAATGGTATAGGAACATCTAATGATTTTTGTAGGAGACGATTATCGTCTTCCTTAATAATATCTTTATACAGTAACATATTTAATAACCTCTTATATTAATTATTTTACCATATATCATATTTTTATGCAATTAAAAAGGAGCTTAACAAGCTCCCTTTAAATAAATTAGAAGCGGCCTAGACCTGCAGAGCCAATTATTACTAATAAGATAAATAATACAAGAATTAGTGCATAACCGTATCCAGTTCCTCCGAAGCTTCCACAGCCATAATTTCCATATGTTCCGTACATAATTGTACCTCCTTCCTTTAATTATTCACTCTATTATATGAATTTTTTTAAAAACGTTTAGTGTATTAACCTAAAAAACAGAAATATATTTTCTAATATTATATTTGTTTGATTTATGGTAAAATAGTATGGGTGATATAAATGCAAGAATACGATATTGATTTTGAGATGTTTGATGTTTTAGAGATTGTGAAAATAATTGAGTTTTTTCATTTGATTGAAACAACTGCTTTTAAAAAGGTTAATAAAGATTTGTTAATTTCTAAATATAATGAGTATCGAAAAATTTTAAACAATAAGTCTTTAGAAAAAAAGTATGATAAAATGCTATACAATAAATCTAAAGTATCGATTTACAAAGTCATGAAAAGCTTAGAATAGTAATTCTAAGTTAACTATTAAAGTGTAAATTCATTTTGAATATTATCATCATCTATATTTACATAGTCTGATGTATCTCTTATTCTTAAATAATTTTCAAGGCGAATTATTCTCTTAGTGAGGTTATTTATTCTTCTACGATTTTCCCCAATTTCAAATAGAAGCCTATCTTCTTGGACTTGGGGATAAATAGATCCATCGGGTTGCATACCTTGCGATCCTGGCATCATGTTATTTTGATGACCTGGTTGATTAGGATACATTTGATTTGGGAAGGGTCCTTTTGGACTAGAAAATCTATTATTATTAAAATTCTTTCTGAACACACTCAATCCTCCTTTTCTAGTTTATAATATGGTTGAATGTGTAATAATGTGATATTAATTAAAGGTGAATTATGAGATTAGATAAATTTGTATCAGTTTGCTTAAGCATTAGTAGAGATGATGCTAGAAAAGTAATTAAAAACAAAGAAATTTATGTAAATGATAAAATCATTAATAAAATTTCGTTTATTGTTAATGAAAGTAAAGATATTATAAAAAAAGATGATGAAGTTTTAGTATATGAAGAATTTATTTATCTTATGATGAATAAACCAAGCGGTTATTTATCAGCAACTGTTGATAAAAATAAAACCGTCCTAGATTTAATTGATGAATATAAAAAATATAATCTAGCTATTGCAGGTAGACTTGATATTGATACAGTCGGATTATTATTAATTACTAATGATGGTGAGCTTATCCATAATCTTACAAAACCAAAAGCAAATATCTATAAGAAGTATTATGTAGAAGTAGATGGTAAGTTTAAAGTTGGTGATATTCAGTTGTTTTTA
>JBAYTA010000027.1:0-21367 GCA_041675865.1 Bacilli bacterium
ATTTACCATTAAAAAATTTCGTCCGCTTCTAATACTAAGGGGGACACATTCCCCCTTAAACCCCTTTGTTTTCTTCTTCTTTTTTTAATTATTTGGTCTCATATCATTTACAATCATACATATTATTTTTTAGATTTTCTCACACTTTTAAGATTTATAAGCACGATATTTTTCAAGCAATAATGAAAAAGCTTCTTTATATCTTGAGCCCTTACTTAAAAACTCAATATATTTTTCAAAATATACTTTAGAATATATAATGTGCATATATTTATTTCTATATGGCATTATTTTCTCTTTTAAAAATTCAACATACTCATGATTATACTTACCTTTTAAGTAAAGTAGCATAAATTTAATAAATAACATGTGATGTTGATCACAATTGTCAAACTCAACTTCTTGAGCTATTGAACAAGCTATATCTATATAGTTATCATCATTTATTTTATGTGCACTAAGCAAAAGTAAGCATGCAAATCTTGCATCGTAATAAAGAGCATTATCATAAATTTCATCAAATACTCTTAAGTACATTTCTCCTTTATAATAGGTAGATAACCTCCAATAAGTTAAATCAAGTTTGTATTCTTCAGGAACACATTTTCCTGTAAGTTTTTCATATTCAACTAGAGATTTTTTAAAATTACTATTTGCAGTTACATATAAGTGTTTTGCCCTAAGGATTACTTTTCTAACACATGGATAGGAAATACTATTATTAATTAATATTCTATAATAATACGAATACATTTGGTGGTAATCTGCAAGATAAAAACCAACATTAAAATTTTGTTCAATAATCAACCAATTTAACTCATCAATACTAAAAGTTAAATTATCAATTTCTTGTAATATTTTATTAGCTTCATTATATTGAAATGTATCTATATAATATTGAGCAACCAAGAACAAAAACACACCAACATCATCAATATGTAATGTTTCTTTTATATTATCAAGTGCCTTAATATTTTCATTAAATTCTTGATATGATTTTTTAATCAAACAATAAAAACATTTTACTAAATAATTTTGAGCATTAAAAATAGAATCATCAATCGAATTATATAATTCTTCTATCTCTTGATAATCATCATTCAAATATGCCTTAATGGTTTTTTCAACACCATTTTTTAAAATATTTTTTCCTACTAGATTAAAATCTAAGTTCACCCTCTCAAAGATTGCTCTAATGTAAGATTCGTCAGCGATAATATCATTCTTTTCAAACTTACATAAATAACTAATTGAACATATACCTTTGGAGATTTCTGCCAATGTTAATTTTCTTTTTGACCTTTCATTTTTAATGATTTGCGAATATAGAAAATATTTATTATACTTTCTCTGCGGTGCAATTGATTGTACAAACTTTGCCAATTTTGTTATCACGTCTACCTCCACTGTAAAACTTTGTTAATTTTATAATAAAATGATAAATTTTGTCAATAAGGTTTTTTTGAAAAATAACTCATTTATTCATGACTACTTTTAGTCTTCTTATAAAATCTAAAAAAACCAAAGATATTTATAAATCTTTGGTTTAACTTGTAAGTAAGAACGAATATTTCTTTAATTTTTTTTCGAAAATTTTATTTTCGGGTAAAAAATTATTTAATAAATTATAATAATCTTTGCTGTGATTAGGAAAAAACAGATGAGTAAATTCATGATAAACTACATATTTTACTAACTCATTTGGTACAGAAATGAGCATTTTATTTAAAACAATCTCCCCTGTATTATAATTACAGCTTCCCCACCTTGATTTCATCTTCTTAATTTTTAATGTGGGCTTTTGTTTTACCTTATTTTTAAAGAAATCTAATGCATTATTAAATACATCTTCTAGTAAATGGTAGTGAGATTCATAAATTAATTCAATCGTCTTTTTAAGATTATTTTTATAAAAAAAAGTATCCTCATTTAGAACAAATTTAGAGTTTAAATCTTTATCTTCTTGCAATTGGTATCTTTTACCTGCAATGTATATAATTTTTCTATCTAAATATCCAAAAACATCAAATTCATCATCTATCTTGTCATGTTTACTAATTTGCTTTTCAATCCATTTGCTATTTATAAATACCCTATTAAGAACGTCTGAATTAGAAATTGTAGGTGGAGCACTAACTAGTATTTCATTCTTATGATTCACTTTTATAATTAATCTTTTAATTTTTTTTCTAGTAATTAAAACATTGTAATCTTTTGAGTTTAAATTTATTTTATAATTCATAATCAATTTATTCATATAAGTATTATACCATAGTTACATATATAAACCATAGTTATAATTATATACTTACCCTTTTATATTTATACCTTCTAACATATTTTTTTAAAACAAATTCTGTGTATTTTGTATGCAAAATTAAATTATGATATCCTAAAAATCCAAAAACAATAATAATCGATAGAGTTTTAAAATATATAATAGACCCAACTAATGTAATTAATAAAGAAAAAATAGAAATTACATTTAATATTTTTTGTTCACTAAAAGGATCGTTTTTAATTTTCAATAGTGCTTCTAAAAATCTATAACCATCTAGGGGATAGATTGGCAAAAGATTAAAAACTATAAACAGTAAATTATACTTTATTAAAATATCTTGATAATAAAAACTATCAAGATATTTAAGAAATATTAAAAGTATACAATTCACAATAACCCCAGCAAGGCTAATAATCATTTCCTTTATAATACTCAAATCTTTATATTCAACATCTAATATTCCCCCAACTATAGAAATATTAAATGTACATATTTTTTGTTTGAACAGTTTTAAAAAAATGATATGACCTAGCTCATGTAATAAAATAACACTAAAGAACAATAGAATTTCTAAATATAAACCACTAAATGCAAATATAAAAGCTATAGATGCAAGTGAATAATGGAACTTTAGTTTCATACATACTTAACTTCAAAAAAGTCAAAATAGTTCTTTTCATTTGCTAATTTAGGTTTGCCAAGTATATCTCCGCTTTTCACTATTTTATAAATATTTACATCTACAGTTTGGAGTTTGTCATAAACATATTCAATATCATCAATACCTTTAATAGTCACTTGATAACTATTGTCACTATTTTGAAAAATCTTAATAACAATACCAGCTTTATATACTTCTACTCCTTGGAAATCATTCAAGAATACCCTTTTACCGCCATTAATAACTTCGTAATTCATATAAGTTTGCGATACTGATGAAGTTACTTCCTCAGTAATATCCAGGGGAATAAATACTTCCTTTTCTGTATTTACGAATTTTAAAACTTTTAAGATATTGAAATTTTCACTTAAATCTTGTTTAACACTTTCTATGTTAATTAATTTAATTTTATCTAAAAATAATAAAGCAACCAACAATACTAAACAAATAATAAACTTATATAAGAACTTATCTACAACATTCATTTCATCTTTCAATTATATCACCCCATAAATTATATGAATAAATAATACAAGTTATAACTTTTTATTTTCTAAGAATGAATAGTATTTGTTCTTCCCAATTATTATATGATCTACAATTAATACATCAACCAATTTTGCAGCTTGAACAATATTTCTTGTAACTATAACATCTTCTTTTGAAGGTGCAATATTACCGCTAGGATGATTATGGGCAATAATAATAGCAACTGCAGAGTATTTTAATGCCCATTTTAAAATATCTCTTGGATTAAAAACTGTATTATTTATACTTCCTACTGTAATAGTTTTAGTATTTATAATTTCAGAATTATTATTGAGATATATACACACTAAATTTTCTTGGTTTTCGTTTTGCAAAGAATCTTTTAAATAATCATACGCAATTCTTGAATTTGTTATTTTTATACTACCAGTAAGTGGTTTATTTACTCTTTTACCAAGTTCAATTGCAGCAATTATGGAAATAGCTTTTGCTTTACCAATTCCTTTAATTTTCATTAATTCAGTTACTGTTATTTCATTTAGCCTATTTATCTCCTCCAAATCAATTAATACAGTTTTTGCTAAATCCAAAACTGATAGATTTTTACTACCTGTACCTAAGATAATTGCAAGAATCTCATAGTTTGCTAGCGATTTAACTCCGTATTTTAATAATCTTTCCCTTGGTCTATCAGCCAGGGGCATTTCTTTTACCATAAAACTCATAAGTACCTCCATCTAAATTATATGAAGGTACTCTTTGTTTTACGTTTATACTAGACTTTCAATAATCATCTCATATATTGATAATCTAACTTCACATAATAACGTATTATTTTGAACAGTATTAATAGTAAGGATTGCAGAAAACAATTCTAAATTAATTGGATTCGCTTTTGTCTGTTCACTTATTTCAAGCTCTTCACCTTTTAAACTGTGAATTAAATTATTTACGCATTCAGTATAAAAATCAAATTTTTCTTGATCACCAACAAAGAAATTGGGTTTATCTAAAAGATATTCTTTTTTAATAAATGTTGTATAACCCTTTTCTAAAAATTTATTTTTTAATTCATCAAGTCCTGCTTCACTATCAGCAATGCCACCATATACATAATAGTTATTGCCTTCAGTTACTGCAACAGCAAAAAGATTTTTCCCCTTAATATCAATAACTGTGTTTTTAGCAACTTCAGCTGAAGTTGTTTTATCGATTTGCAATAAATAAATATACCCGGCTTGCGCAAAAACATCTTCATCATTACTATTGTCCGGCATTTGGATATCTATTCTAGTTGATAAAAAAAATCCTAAAATACAACCAATCACTAATCCAACTAATATACCAAATATATCAAATTCTCTTCTTTTCATAAGCTAGTCCACCTCAAAAAGATTATAATCTACTGTAAAAGAGAATAATGTAGAAAAAAGATAGATTTCTCTATCTTTTAATTATTTTTTGGATTAAATAATGCTATCAATTCACTTACAAAATATAAGCTTCCGCAAAAAATGATTAATTTTTCTTTATCATTTTTAGCTTCTTGTACTAACTTTTCTAAGTCATCTTCAACTCTTTTGTTTTTATGATGGCTTAACTCAATTAAATTCACTGCAGTATCACTTCTTTTATAGTGGAAACTAGAAAAGATAATTTCATCAGTAACACTTTCTAACATTTCAATCATCTCTTCTTTTTGCTTATTAGAACTAACAGCAAAAATTATTTTTACAAATTTATCTGCTTTTACATCTTTAATAAACTCAGTTAATCTACGAATTCCATCTATATTATGTGCACCGTCAAGTAAAACTGTGGGATCAGTATGAACTACTTGTAATCTACCTGGCCAAATAGTTTTTTCCAAACCTTGATATAGATTTTCAATATCAAGTTTTATATTGTATTTATTTTTTAGGATTTTAAATACTTCAATAGCTATAGCAGCATTTTCAGCTTGATGCCTACCCAAAAGTTTTAGACTTACATCTTTAAATTCTTTATAACTAAACGAAGTATGCTTAAAATCTAAATCTAAATCATTAATATCATCCTTGTTTACAACAATTAAATCACTATTTAATTTTGATGTATGCATTTTAATTTGGTCAATAATTTCTTCATTATAGATGGTAACTAAAGGTATTCCTTCTTTTACAATCCCAAGTTTATTATAAGCAATTTCACTCAATGTATTTCCTAATACATTCATATGATCATAGTTTACATTTGTAATTACACTTACTAAAGGGGTAATAATATTAGTTGCATCTAATATTCCACCTAAACCAACTTCTAAAACTACATAATCAAGATTTTCTAATCTAGAAAAGTATATAAATGCCATTAATGTTACAAACTCAAAGAATGATGGTTTATCCATATCTAATTCTTCAAATTTATAATAATTTTCAACTATATAATTTCCAATCTCCAACAGACTTTTGTCATCGATAAATTTATCATTATATGATATTCTTTCACTAAATTCAATTACATATGGAGATACATAAGAAGCTACATTAAATCCTGCATCTCTTAAAGTATTTTTTATAAAAGATACTGTAGACCCCTTACCATTTGTTCCTCCTACATGTATATATTTTAAACCATTTTGAGGATTACCATATATTTCGCATATTTTTCTAAACCTATCGAGCGACACTTTTGGATTCATCCTTTTTTGTGATTCAATAAAATTAATCAAATCAACAACATTTTTAAACATTTTACACCTGTTTTCTAATATATTCTAACATTCTATTATGATAATTAATAAAGCTTCTAATATCTTCTTTAGTTACTTTTAAATCGTATATTTTTTGCTCTGTAAGGGTTGCAATATATAAGAGTTTTTCACTACCCAAATATAGAGAAACACCTTTTATTTTATGAATGATTTTTCTAATACTATCAAAATCATTTGTTTCTAATAATTCATTTATAGTTTCATCTATATTTGAATACTCATTTAAATAATTAATTAAAATATTTTTAAATACCTGATTGGATCCACCTAACATTTCAATTGCCAGGGCTATATCAAAGTCCATTTTTTGAATTTGATTAATTACTTCATCTTGCACATCTTGACTAAATCCATTAATATCATTTAATTTCAAAATAACTTCTTCATTAAAACCATGTGATAATTCTAGTGAAGCTGAATCTAATACAAGATCATACATTACCTCTTTTTGTGATTTTTTTTCATCAATTGTATAAGTGAATAAACTACTTAATTGATCTATATTCAAATTTTCATTTAAATTGTTATTTTTAATAAACAAGGTATAAAAATTATTGGCCATATTTTTTTCTCCTCTTAAATATAATCTTCAATAAGTTTATTTACCTCTTCCAATTGTCTCCTATAATCCTCTAACTTAGATTTTTCCAATTCCACTTTTTGAGCTGGTGCTTTATTTACAAAATTAGGATTTTTAAGCATATTTTCGCATCTAGCAATTTCTGCTTTTAATTTTGCAACTTGTTCCTTCAACTTAGCAACTTCCTCTTCAATATTTACTAATTCAACTAATGGAATAGCAACAACAGCCTCACTAAGAACATTTACAACCCTCTTTGTTGTATCTAATTCAGAAGTTGTTATCATTATTTTATTATAGTTAGTAAATCTTTGTAAGTATTTTAAATTATTATTAATAAAATCTAAAGTTTCATTATTATGAACTTGAATTTCTAAGTTAATTTGTTTACTGTTAGCAACATTTTTCATTGCTCTTACATTTCTTACATTTGTTATTATATCATAAATAACTTCTACTTTATTTGCATCTTCAAAATCATAATCATTATTTACTTTTGGCCACTTACTTATTATAATACTTCCTTCATTAAACATTGAATAAATTTCTTCAGTAACAAATGGCATAAACGGATGAAGTAATTTTAATACAGCTGTTAAAACATAACTTAAAACTGCACAAGTATTTATTTTTTCTTGTTTTGTGCCATCTCCAAAAGTAACTTTAGTCATTTCTAAGTACCAAGATGCGAAATCATTCCAAACAAACTTGTAAATTGCTCTAGCCACTTCACCAAATTCATATTTTTCATAATTAATATCTACACTAGCTATTAATTCATTAAGTTTAGTAAGAATCCATTGATCAATTGTATTTAAATACTTAGGATTTATATTCTCATTATTATAATTATTGTTTTCAAAGCTAATACCAATATATCTACTTACATTCCAAATCTTATTAATATAATTCCAGCTTGCATCCATTTTTTCATCAGAATAGCGGATATCTTGACCAGGTGAAGCTGTTGTTGTAAGAAAATATCTCAAACTATCAATCCCATATTTTTCTTTTACTTCTTCTACATCAACACCATTGCCTAAAGATTTAGAAAGTTTACGGCCTTGCTCATCACGGATAATTCCATGAATTAAAACATCTTTAAAAGGTCTTACATCAAGTAAATATTTTGATTGGAAAGCCATTCTCGCAACCCAGAAGAAAATAATATCATAACCAGTTACTAATACATCGGTTGGGAAGTATCTTCTTAAGTCACTTGTATCTTCTGGCCAACCCAAAGTTGAGAATGGCCATAATGCACTTGAGAACCAAGTATCTAGTGCATCTTCATCTTGAACCCAGCCATCTTCTGTTGGTGGAGTTGTTCCAACATAAACTTCTTCACCCTTATAGTAAGCAGGAATTCTATGACCCCACCATAACTGTCTAGAAATACACCAATCTTGAATATTATTTAACCAATTATTAAAGATCTTCTCAAATCTAGAAGGAATGAAATTAACTTTACCAGAAGTCTTTTGCATATCCAAAACATCTTGTGTTAATTTTTCCATATCAACGAACCATTGTTTTGAAAGTCTTGGTTCAACTACAACACCAGTTCTTTCACTATGACCTACAGAATGGACCATTTTCTTAATTTCTACTAGTTCACCGCTTGCCTTTAAGTCATCACATAACGCTTTTCTACAAGCGAATCTTTCCATGTTTACATACTTACCAGCTAGATGATTCATAGTACCATCTTCATTCATACAAAGTGGTCGATCAAGATTATGCCTTAAGCCAACTTCAAAGTCATTTGGGTCGTGTGCTGGAGTTACCTTTACAACTCCAGTTCCAAATTCCATATCCACATATTCATCTGTAATAACAGGAATTAAGCGATTAGTTGTTGGTATATAAACTTTTTTTCCAACATATTTAGAATAACGTTTATCTTTAGGATGAACCATTAAAGCAACGTCTCCAAACATTGTTTCCGGTCTTGTTGTTGCAATAATTAGGCCATCATCAGAATCTTCAAATTTGTATTTAATTGAATAAAATGCACCTTCAATATCTTCATATTCAACTTCGATATTACTTAATGCTGTTTTGGACTTAACATCCCAGTTAATTATTTTTTCACCACGATAGATTAAGCCTTCATTATACATTTTCACAAACACATGATTAACAGCATTGTTTAAACCTTCATCTAAAGTAAATCTTTCTCTAGTATAATCTAGGCTAAGTCCAACCATTGCCCATTGTTTTCTAATTAAAGAAGCATATTCTTCTTTCCATTCCCATGCAACTTCTAAGAATTTTTCTCTACCCAAATCATAGCGTGAAACGCCTTCTAATCTTAGTTTTTCCTCAATTTTTGTTTGAGTGGCTATACTTGCATGATCCATTCCTGGTAAAAATAGCGCATCATAACCTTGCATTCTTTTTCTTCTAATTATAATATCCTGTAAACTTGTATCAAGTACATGACCTAAATGAAGTTTACCTGTGATATTTGGAGGAGGTATAACAATCGTATATGGTTTTTTTGAAATATCTCCAGCAGTAAAATACCCATTTTTTACCCATGTTTGATACTTATCTTTTTCTACTTGATTAAAATCATATTTGGTTGGTAAATTACTTAATTTCATATTTATCATCCTTTCTATAAAAAAAGTCCTTAAGAATTATCTTAAGGACGAAAATTTTCCGCGGTACCACCTTAGTTTAGTGAATATAATCCACCACACTTTATACCTGTTAACGCTAGGTTTATGCGGATATAACTACTACTATTTCATCATATCTACTCCAAGGCTACCTTCATAAATATTGCATAGGACATCTCACTAAAAAGTCCCTCTCTTTGAATAACAAATATTTATTACTCTTCCAATTCTTCGTATTTATAAATAATTATATGCTAATCGACTTTAAAAGTCAAATAAAATTAATTAAATTCTTAAAATTCTATTTTTTTACTCTATATGTATCTCCACTCATATGAAGATATGTTCTAGGAGATAGAGAAATCTCTAATATTTTCACAGATTCTGGAGATGTAAGACGTTTATATTGTCCACCATAAAATCTTTGATTAAATCTATCTACATAATCTTTTGCTTCTTTTTCACCAAGTCCAAAAACATGTTTTAATAATATTATTAATCTTACATCATCTGCACCACAACTTAAGAAATGATAAAGAATGAAATCATTTATCTCATATTTACCAATTAATTCTTCAGTCTTTTGGTCTTGTCCTGATAATTCAGGTGAAATAGGTGTATTTATAATATTATCTATTATCGTGCTAGTATCTTTATAAATTGATTTTGCATGATTTAATGTTGCAATTAGAGCAGTCTTTGTAAGTCCTGCATTAATTCCATACATTGCCATATGATCACCATTAAAAGTAGACCATCCAAGCGCAACTTCACTCATATCTGATGTACCAATAACTATTCCTTTATGCTTATTTGCATAATTCATTAAAGTATAAGTTCTAAACCTTGCTTGAACATTTTCATATGTAGTATCTTTATCATTTAAATCTTGATTTAAAATAGATAATTGTCTATCAACATCTTCTTGGATTGGTATTTCCAAATATGTAACACCTAAAATTTTCGCAAGTTCTCTTCCATTATCAAATGTTTTTTTAGAAGTTTGTTTTGAAGGAAGTGAGATTGCATGGATATTTTTGCGATCTATTTTTAATTTATCAAAAGCATAAACTAAAGCTATTAATGCATGACTAGAATCAAGACCTCCACTTAAGCCTAAAACAGCAATTTTTGAGCCTACAAAATCAATTCTTTTCATAACGCTTAAAGCTTGAATATCAAGAATTTCTGTAAAATCACTTGCAGCCTTTGGAACAAATGGAAGTTTATCAAACTCCTTTTCAAAAGTATATTTATTAGTTTCCTTAATTTCAACATTTATATGTTTCATATTAAGATCACGATTATTGTCTTGTACAATCTTAAAATATGAATTGGTTCTTCTTAAGAAATGAAGTTTTTGGATATCTATATCAGCATAAATTACTTTAGATTCAAATGTTATTTCATCATCTTCTTCTGCAATTTCACCATTAACTGCAATAATCTTATGACCACTAAATACACATTCACTAGTAGATTCACTAGCGTTATTTGATACATAGATATATGCAGAATTAAATTTCATACTTGATGACTTCGTAAGAATTCTTCTTTTTTCTCTTTTACCAATATGTGCAGGCGATGCACTTGAATTAAACACTAAAACTGCACCATTACTATAGAGCATTTCATTTGGAGAATTAGGCGCCCAAACATCTGCACAAACTTCAGCCCCAAAAACTACTTGTTTAGATTCATCTTCAAATAGCATTTTCCCAAATGGAACTTTTTGACCTAAGAAGTCAATCTCATGAACTTCTTTCACAATATTTTTTGAACCTAAAAACCATCTTGCTTCGTAAAATTCATTAGTATGAGGTAAAAATGTTTTAGGAATAATTCCTAGTATTTTGTCCTTTTGAATCACAAAACTAGAGTTATATAGAGTGTCATTTATGATTACATAAGAACCAAATATTACAATCCCAGCGAAAGGATTATTTTGAAGTAAATAGGAAATCGCATCATTTACTTCATCATATAAATATTTTTGAAATAATAAATCACCTATAGAATATCCCGAAATACATAATTCAGGAAAGCAAATAATAGCTGCTTCTTTTTTATTTGCGGCTTTTAGGGTTTCTAGTATTTCCTCAACATTATACATTGAATCTCCTAATCTAGATTTAGGACTTGCTGCTGCAACTTTTAAGAATCCGTTATAATACATTTTTTAATTCTCCTTATACAAATTGTTTTCTAAAATAAATTGCTCTACTTCTCTTAATAATAAATTGCCGTTTTTAGTTTTCCTATAGTTTGAGGAAGACAAATCAATTTTCCCGAAATCATCTAAAATAATAAAGTTATCTTTGTTCTTTAATAAATTTTCATCATTTTTAATAACTACATCAATATCAATATCATCCCTTGGAATAATAATAAATTTAAAATCAATCACAATTTTTGGATAATTAATCCAAGTAGAGATAGATTTGAAATTATCTGCCCCCATTACAAAATATGGATTTTTAAAATGCGATAAAGTATAGTATGTTCCATAATACTTATCCAATTTCCCTTCAAAATCACTTACTTTTGCCCTTGACCCAAGTTTCATACAAACAATTTCTAGCATTTTAAGCCGTAGATTAAAATCATTTAATTGATCTTTTTTATAAACATTATTTGTTGGTAAAAAAAATAAGTTACTTTTTGGAAATTTATTTAAAATATATTTTGCTATTTCATAATGAGCAATTGTTGGCGGATTAAATGATCCACCGTAAATTATAGTCATAAACTTCACCAAATATATTATACCACAACATTTCAAAAACAAATATAGTAAATGAAAAATGAGCAAAAATTAATCTAATTTTAGCTCATATAATTCATACATTTTATTCTTAAAGAAGTTTCCTCTATCTTCATAATTATTAAACTGATCATAGCTTGATGATCCAGGAGAAAATAAAATAGTATCAATACCCTCAATATATTTATCTATTAAACTTAGAATACCAATTAAATTATCCATTACAAGAATATCTTTATTGTGTTCTTTAAAAAACTTTAATAATTCATATCTATTTTCACCATTGATTAATACAAACTTAACTTGTTTTAGCTCATCATTTATAATCTCAAAATTATCTTCTTTTAATTTTCCTCCAACTACTAATAAAATATTATTGTTTTTAAAAGTGTTTAAAGAGCATCTTAGAGCATTAAAATTAGTTGATTTCGAATCATTGTAAACACTTATACCATTTAATTTGCCAATATATTCAATTCTATGATTTAAGGCCTTAAATGATTTTAGTTTTTCTAGTTCAATTATTTTATTTTCATCATAGGCTATTATGCAACTAATAGCTGCAAGGATATTATATTTATTATGTGTTCCTTTTAAACTAATTTCATCTAAGTTTAAAATAGATTTATTATTAAAAATAACATTATTATTTTCTAAATATAAATCCTTTTTTTCTTTTAAGGAATACTCAATTTTTTTTACTTCTAAATATTGAAATAATCTTTTTAAAATTAAATCATCATAATTATAAATTAGATAATCATCCCGTTTTATATTTTTAATTAACTTCAATTTTGCTCTAATATAATTTTTTAAACTTTCATGATGGTCTATATGGTTTAAGAAGATATTAGTTATTAGGTTAATCTCACATTGGAAATCAATAATATAATCTAACATAAAACTAGATGCTTCGATAACTATATCATTTTTACTATCTAAGTAATTCCCTAATGCATCACCTACATTACCACCTAAATCTAGTTCGTTTAATAAATGATGAATTAAAGTGACAGTCGTTGTTTTACCATTAGTACCAGTAACACATATAATATGCTTCTTTAATCCATATTTATAAAAGAACTCTAAATCTGAAATTATTACTTTCCCTAATGTTTTAGCATTTTGAATAATAAAATGATTATCCTTTATCCCAGGACTCTTAATAATATAATCAAATTGATTATAATCTACATCTTTTTTATATTCCTTAATATTATCATCATAGATAATATAATTAATATTTTCTTTATCAAAATATTCTTTTAGACTATTATTTGCAATCCCTAATCCAAGGAGTAAAAACCTGTCATTTATCATATAAACACCCAAATTCCTAAAAGAATTCCAAACAAAGCAAAAATTATACCAATAAACCAAAATATAAAATCTACTTCAACTTCAAGATAACCTTTTAATTCATAATGATGATGAAGTGGTGCCATTTTAAAGATTCTTTTACCTTTAGTTATTTTAAAATAAATTACTTGAATAATTACAGATAATGTCTCAATTACAAAAACAAAACCAATAATTATCAATAAGACTTCCATTTTTAATAAAATAAACATGTTTGCTAAGGTAGCTCCAAGAGCGAGGGATCCAGTATTTCCCATGAACACTTTGGCAGGATTAAAGTTATAACATAAAAACCCAAGTAAAGCACCAAGCAGACAAATAGAAAATAACAATACAGAAGTATTCTTTTGAAATACTGCAAGGACAACAACTGCCATTATTGCAATAACCATCAATCCACTAGCTAGACCATCTAGGCCATCACTTAAATTTACTGCATTAGATGATGACACTAGCATGAGTAAAATTAGAATACCATAACCCCATTTTAAATCAATATTTAAACCAAATACATTTATTATGCTACTCATACCTTTATCTAAGAACACAAAATAATAAAGTGACGCCCAAATAATCTGGAAAAACATTTTCGATTTAGCTTTAATACCTTTGTTATTTCTTTTCACAACAATTAAATAATCATCAATAAAACCAATAAAACTATACATTATTAAAGGCATTACCAATAATAATATATCATGTTTATCTATCTCAATTTTATTAAAAATTACATAAACAAATGAAAAAACAGTTCCAAGAATGATAGCAATCCCACCCATAGTTGGAGTGCCTTTTTTTGAATAATGACTTTTCGGACCTTCTCCTCTAATACTTTGACCAAATTTAATTCTTCTTAAAATTGGAATTCCAAAAATTAATAAAATTATTGTTAGAATAAAACTTATTAAAAATGTATAAATATATATATTCATTATACTAATGCTTGAACAATCTCTTTATCACTAAATTTAATCTTTTCATTATTAATGATTTGGTATTGTTCATTTCCCTTTCCTAAGATTGCAATTATATCACCATTTAAAGATCTTTTATAAGCTTCTTCAATAGCCATTTTCCTGTTTAAAATAACAACATAATTATTTGTTTTTACACCTTCTAAAATATCATTAATGATACTTAACTGATCTTCTGTTCTTGGGTTATCATTAGTTAGGAAAACAAAATCTGCTTTCCTAGATACTATATCACCAATTACTTTTCTCTTGCTTTTATCTCTATCGCCACCACAGCCAATTACAACATATAAATTATTAATTTTAACACTATTTAAAAAATCAATTACATTATTAACTCCATCTGGTGTATGAGCAAAATCAATAACAAAATATCGATTTTTATTATTGACAACTTCCATTCTGCCTAAGATATTAATTTTAGATGCAATAAACTCTATTGTCTTGTCTCTATATTTTTTAAACAATCCCATTATATCTATAATACTAAGAAAACTAAGCAGATTATAAATATTAAAAAGTCCTAGAAGTTTTGTCTTAAAAGCATAAACTTTTTTATTAATGCTTACAACAAAACTGCTACCTTCGACACTTAATTTATAATTAATTAATTGATAATTGCTTTCATTTATACCAAATGTAGAAAGCTTTGCTTTAGTTAAATATGAAAAAAATTTATAGTCTTCTACGTCTTTATTGATAATTGCATTATTATTTGCTTCTATAGAACTTAAAAACAATCCTTTTGTATATCGATAATCTTCCATAGTCTTATGAAAATCTAAATGATCTTGTGTTAGATTAGTAATTAAAGCAATCTTAAACTCTAGTCCATAAATCCTTAACATTTTAACTGCATGTGAACTTACTTCCATAAAGACTACATTAACTCCACTTTCTTTACTCTTCTTTAATATCTCATATATTTCTAATATATCAGGAGTTGTATTCTTAGTTTCATAAAATTTATTCATTATATAAATACCATTAGTTCCTACTAAAGTTGCTTTTTTATTCAAAAATTGAAAGTATTTATATAAGAGAGTTGTTATTGTTGTCTTTCCATTCGTTCCAGTAATTCCAATTAATGTCATTCTTTTTGATATATCATTATAGAAAATTTTCGCGTGGATTGCTAATGTTTTTCTAATATCATCAACTACTTCAAAATTTATGTTTTTATATTTTTCTTTCTCATTAAAATATGATTCTGAAATTATTGTTTTTGCACCAGCTTTAATAGCATCTTCAATATAAATATTGCCATCAAACTTACTTCCTTTAATTGCATAGAAAACATCATTTTCTTTAATATATTTTGAGTTTGTTTTTAAACTATTAATTTTATGATTGTTTATTAACTTTTTATTAATCAATTTATTAATTTTCATACTTATCTTCCTATTAAATTATATTAATTTTAAGATAGATAATGATTAAAACCGAAAAAATCATTGTTTTATGTACTAAAATATACTAATATATAAATATGCAACCCGAGGTTGCATAAACTCAAACTAGAGTAGGTAGAAAAATCTAAATTATTGTAATATAATTAATTAAGAAAGGATGGATAATATGAATATAGAAACTGCAAACAAACTTGTTCAGTTAAGGAAAAAGAATAACTTATCACAAGAAGAATTAGCTAATAAATTATCAATTAGTAGGCAAGCGGTATCCAAATGGGAAAGAGCTGAAGCTGCACCTGATACAGACAATTTAATTAAACTAGCAAGATTATATAAAATTTCTCTAGATGAACTACTTTTTAGCGATAATGAATTTTTAAATGAGATTGATAAAGAAATTGAAAATTCAAAGCCTTCAGATGATCTAGATGGTATTAGAATTAAAAAAGATGATAAAGAGATTATTATTGGAAGTGATAGAATGCAAATTATTGGTAGAAATGGTGAGAAGTCTAATTATGATAAAAGTATATATTATTTTAAAAGAACTTCCCTTGCAATAATTTCTAGCCTATGTATAATCGGGTTTTTCTTATATGGATTTATAACTGAAAAATGGTATGTTGCCTGGTTATTTTTCTTAGGAATCCCGTTAATTAGTTCGATTGTAATTGCAATCCGCTTTAAAAAGATTAAATATTTTAATTACCCTACTTTTGTAACTATAATCTTTTTCTTGCTTGGATTTATATACGGTATATGGACAGATGCTTGGATAGTCTTTCTTACGATCCCATTGTTCTATTTACTATTTGGTGGACCAAGAAGGGTAATTTACATTAATAAAAAATAGCGCTAGATAAAACTAGTGCTATTTTTTTAATTTGTATAAAGAGTTACAATTCCATCTTGAACTATTTTTTCGCCCGCTTCAGGACTTTGAGCAATTATAACATCTCCATCTCCTACTATTTTAAATTTATAATATGGATGAAAACCAATTTGTTTTGGGTTTTTTCCAATATAATTTTCTACAGGATAAATAAACTTATCTACCCACCACCTATGTTCTCTTGGAATACCACCTTCTTGCTTTCCAACATTCATTAAAGATAAAGAATCTAAAATAACTTCTTTAAGCATTGGTGCAACAACAACTCCACCATATTGAATATATGTAATAGGCTGGTTAATTGCAATATATGCTGATACTTTAGGATCATTCATAGGAGCAATACCTAAAAATGATAAGATATATTTCCCAGGTACATAAACTCCATCTATAGGAATTTGTGCAGTTCCGGTTTTACCACCAACTCTATATCCTTCAATATAGGAACTTCTAGCAGTTCCAAGTGCAGTTACTCGCTCTAGAGCATCACGCATAACCATAGAAGTCTCTTCACTAATTACCCTTCTTACATATTTAATTTCATTTTGGAAGATTAATGTATTACTTCCAGGTATACCAAAACCTTTTAGAATATATGGAGTATTTAAATTACCACCATTAACAGATGCATTTGCAGCATTAACTAATTGTATTGGTGTAACAGTATTACCTTGACCAAATGCACTTGTTGCTAACTCAACTGGACCAATAATTTCATCTTTAAAAACAATTCCTGTTGATTCTCCTAAAAGGTCTATTCCAGTTTTTGACCCAAATCCATAATCTCTAATATATTTAAACAAAGCATCTTTACCTAATCTTCTTCCTATTTCCACAAAACCAGGGTTACAAGAGTTTTGTATTACTTCTAAGAATGTTTGATCACCATGACCCCCAGCTTTCCAATCTCTAATTCTAGTTCCATCAACAATTGCATAACCAGGATCAAAGAAATGTTCATCTGTTCTAAATACTTTTTCCTCTAAACCAGCTGAATAAGTAACTATTTTAAATGTACTTCCTGGTTCAAAACTTTTCCAAATAGGTAAATTACGATTAAATAATTCTTGATCATAGTCTTGGTAATTTATTAGATCAAAGTTAGGTCTACTTGCCATTGCTAGAACTTCAGAAGTCATTGGCTGCATTACCAATCCCATCGCTTCAACTGGATCATAAAGAGCCATTGCATTATCTAATACTCTCTCAAGAGTTAGTTGAATATCTATATCGATTGTTAAATATAAATCAAATCCAGATCCGCTTAAAGTATAACTTCCTGTTAAGTTGGGAAATTTGTTACCATGGGCATCTGTATAAATATTTTGAGCACCAGGTGTCCCCATTAGAAAATCATCATATATAAATTCTAAACCAGTTATTCCTTGATTATCAATACCAACAATCCCAAGCACATGTGATAATGTATTACCATACGGATAGTATCTTACAACATCGCTTGCAACATAAACTCCAGGCAGATCTTCTGCTATTATTCGCTTGGCAACCTCTAAACTTATATTTCTACCTGCTGGTTTGATTATTTCAACAGAAACATTTTTTTCAAAATGTTTTTTTATATCATTGCTATCTACCCCTAGTATAGCTGCTAATGTATTTATAGTATAGGTTTTATCTTTTATTTGTTTGGGGATAATTGAAACAGTTGGTGCAAGAGTATTTCCAACAATTAATTTTCCATTCCTATCATATATTTTTCCTCTTTGATTACTAACTGGAATATTCCTAGTCCAGAGTTCAAAAGCTCTTTCGATATATGCTTCTCCCTTAACAACCTGGACATAACCAAGTCTTAACAATATAATAAGAAAAACAAATAAAAAAACATATAAAGTAATAAAAATGCGCTTTCTAATGACTCTCATTATTCACCTCATTCTTATTAATTATATGTCCTTTTCTACATTATAAAACCAAAATATCATATTACTTACTTGGACGTGGAGTAATAGGTTTTGGTAATGGTCTAAAATTACTCATAAATTCCCTCCTATATTTTCTCTAAAATTCTCATTTTTGCACTATGAGAACGATTATTTTTTAGAACCTCTTCTTTTGAAGGAATGATGACTTTATTATTAATAAGTCTAAATTCCCTCTTTATATCTTTATCCTTAATAGGAACACCTCTAGGTATGTTAACTTCTACCATTTCTTTAAACAGATTCTTGCATATCCTATCTTCTAAGGAATGAAAAGTTATTACAACAATTCTTCCTCCCTTTTTTAAAAGAGTTGTTGCTTCTCTTAAACTTTTCTCAAATACATTTAATTCATCATTTACTGCAATTCTTAATGCTTGAAAAACTTTTTTAGCAGGATGTCCACCAGTTCTTCTAGCATAAGCTGGGATTGAACTTTTAATTATTTCTGATAATTCAAAAGTTGTTTCAATAGGTTTTTTACTTCTCGTTTCAACAATCTTTTTAGCGATTGATGCAGAAAACTTTTCTTCACCATATTTAAAAAATATATGTTTTAAATCACTAAAGCTATAAGTATTAACAATTGTTTTGGCTGTTAAAGACTGCTTTGTGTCCATTCTCATATCTAGGATTGCATCATAATTATAGCTAAATCCACGATCCCCCATATCAAAATGAAATGAAGAAACACCTAAATCATATAGGATTCCATCAACTTGCATAACTTCTAAATCATTAAGTTGACTTTTTATCCTAACAAAGTTATCGGGTATAATTTTATAGTTTGGACTAATTGTATTTAAAACTAATTGTCCTCGATAAATTGCATATTCATCTTGATCAAAACAGTAAAGAAATCCATCTTTATTTAGACGTTTTAATATCTCACTAGAATGACCTGCACCACCCATTGTACAATCTACATAAACGCCACTTGGCTTAATATTTAAACCTTCTATTGCTTCATTTAATAAAACAGGTACATGTGTATATTCCATTAGATATCAAACTCAATTCCTTCGCTTATTTCGTCTAATACAGACTGACGCTCACTATAATACTTAACCCATTCTTCTTTATCCCATATTTCAATTCTTTCACCAACGCCAATAATTACACATTCTTTCCTTAATGCAGCATAACTAATTAGAAGATTGTCTATATTTATTCTACCTTTACTATCTATTTCTTTTTTATAAGCTCCAGATAGAAACATTCTACTAAATTCACGATTTGCTCTTTTTGTGAAAGAAAGGGTGGATAATTTATCAACAATGGTGTTCCATGCTTCCTCGGGGTAAACGTATAGGCATTTTTCGATTCCACGGTTTATGATAACTTCAAGGCCAAGACCTTTCCTATAATCACTGGGGAGAAATAACCGTCCTTTTTCATCGATATTAAAATGATATTCACCAATAAACATAGTAAACCTCCACTTTTGCCCACTATTACCCACCTATAGTGTATCATAAGGATTTTTCTAATGCAAGCAATTTATATTATTATTTTTATAAACTATTAAAATTAATGTGAAAAAATGTGAAAAAAAATAAAAAACTCTTAAAAAGGAGTTAATTTGGAAAGAATATACAGCACTAAAATCAGTAAAAAAATTAAAATGCACTCTTTTAAGCTGCATTTAAAAAATTAAAATGCACTCTTTTAAGCTGCATTTAAAAAATTAAAATGCACTCTTTTAGAGTGCATTTAATTAGTGAATAATTCACTTGTAATAATTAATTTTCTTCTTTTTTAGCTTTCTTTTCAGCTTTTGCTTTTGCTTTTTCAGCTTTTGCTTTTGCTTTATCTTCAGCTTTAGTTTCTACAACAGTTTCTTCTTCATCAGCCTTAACTTTAATTTCTTTGACTAATTTACCATCATAGTAACCACATTTCCCACAAACAACATGGCCTTTTTTCATTTCTCCACAATTAGGGCATACCATCATACCAGGTAAGTCTAATTTAAAATGAGTGCGGCGTTTACGTTTACGAGTTTTTGAAATTCGCCTTTGAGGAACAATTGCCATTATTCTTTCACCTCTTCTTTATCTAGTTCACTTGGAGATTCTTCTTTAACAATCCTAATAGGTTTTTCTAAAAGAATATTTTCCCAAACAACAGGTCTTATATCAACCGTGTTTGTTTCAATAATTCTGATTTCATCATCACCAGTATCATCAACACTATAAGTTTCAACAACATCTAAATTTAAATCAAAATCAATAGGTTCTAGTGTTCTAGCATCTTCTAATATCAATCTACATTTTATGTTTAATAGAAATGTGAAAGTATTGAATTCTACAACTTTAATTCTACCTTTAACTTTAGTTTCACTAATACCTAAAATATCAGAAATATTTTCGATTTCTTGAGTAAAGTCAAATGTTTCTTCAAACTCATAATCTTGAGTGAAAAACTTATTTAATTGTTGAAGCGACCATTTCATAATATCACCAAATAACATTATATATTATACACTTTTTTTCTCTTCAAGTCAATAAATATATTAGAAGAAAAAAGCAATTGTTATAAAGATATTATGTACACTTAATTAATAATTGATTCTAACTAATTTTAGAACAAAAAAAGATAAAAGCATGCTAGCTTCTATCCTGCAAATTAAA
>JBAYTA010000028.1:0-21190 GCA_041675865.1 Bacilli bacterium
GATGCTATAATAGCAAAAAGTATTAATGTATCTAGAGCTAAAGCTCAAGAACTAATTAATAATAGACTAATTATGGTGAATGGAAATACGGAAATTAAGTGTGATTTATTTTGTATTGAATCCGATATTGTATCCATTAGAAGATTTGGAAGGATTAAAATACTTGATGTCACTAGAAAAACAAAGAAGGATAAATTAGTTTTAAATATTTTGTTAACAAAAATTAAGAAATAATAAAACTTAAAACATAGGAGAATCACATGAGTAAAGATTATAAAGATACACTTTTAATGATGAAAACAGAGTTTTCAATGCGAGCAAATCTTGCAAACAAGGAACCAGAGGTTCAAAAATATTGGGAAGAGATTGATTTATACAATGAAGTCTTAAAAAAGAATAAAGATCACATTCCTTTTATTTTACATGATGGACCTCCTTATGCAAATGGAGATATCCATACAGGCCACGCATTAAATAAGATATTAAAAGACTTTGTTTTACGTTATCGTACAATGAGTGGTTATTATGTACCATATATTCCTGGTTGGGATACACATGGTTTACCAATTGAAGCTGCTCTAACTAAAAAGTCAAAGATAAATCGTAAAACAATGCCTGTTAGTGAATTTAGAAAACTTTGTGAACAATATGCATTAGAGCAAATTGATAAACAAAGAGAACAATTTAAAAGATTAGGTATCTTAGGTGAATGGGATAATCCTTATGTTACTTTAGATAAAAAATATGAAGCTGAACAATTAAGAGTTTTTGCTACTATGGTAGAAAAAGGGTTAATCTTTAAAGGATTAAAACCTGTATTTTGGTCTCCATCTAGTGAATCTGCACTGGCTGAAGCTGAAATTGAATATCATGATAAAGTATCACCTTCAATTTACTTAGCATTTAAAGTAGTTGATGGTAAAAATGTTTTATCAAAAGATTGTGAAGTTGTTATTTGGACAACAACTCCTTGGACAATTCCTGCAAACTTAGCTGTAGCTGTTCATCCCGATTATGAGTATGTTGTTTTAAATACAAATGATAGATATTTACTAGTTGCGAAAGACTTAGTAGAAAAATTTGTAGAAGCAACTGAGATTACAGATTATAAGATTGTTAAAAAAGTTAAAGGACGCGATTTAGAATATACTACATATTCACATCCGTTAAATAATAAAGTATGCCCAATTGTACTTGCTGATTATGTTACATTAGATACTGGTACTGGTTTAGTTCATACTGCACCGGGTCATGGTGAAGATGATTTTAATACTGGTAGAAAATATAATTTAGATGTATTAACAGTAGTAGATGCAAGAGGGATTATGACAGAAGATGCATTAGAATTTGCTAATGTTTTCTATGAAGATGCAAATAAATTAATTGTTGAAAGATTAAATGAAGTTGGTTCATTATTAAAACTTGATTATATTAAGCACTCATACCCACATGATTGGCGAACTCAAAAACCAATTATTTTCCGTGCAACTGCACAATGGTTTGCTTCAATCGATGACTTAAAAGCTGATATGTTAGAAGCTATTAAAACGGTTGATTGGATTCCTACATGGGGTGAAACAAGAATTGCTAATATGGTTAAGGATAGAAAAGAATGGTGTATTTCTCGTCAAAGAGTATGGGGAGTTCCTATTCCAGTATTCTATAATGAAGATGAAACTGAAATTTTAGATAAAGATATAATCTTGCATGTTGCTGATGTTTTTGAAAAACACGGCAGTGATGCTTGGTGGACAATGGATGCAAAAGATTTATTACCAGAAGGTTATACAAATCCCGGAAGTCCGAATGGTGTATTTACTAAAGAAACTGATATTATGGATGTTTGGTTTGATAGTGGTTCATCACATCATGCAGCAGTTGTTACAAGAGGCTTAAATTATCCTGTTGATTTATACTTAGAAGGATCTGACCAATATCGTGGTTGGTTTAACTCAAGTTTATCAACTGGGGTTGCTGTAACTAAAAAAGCACCTTATAAGGCAGTCCTTACTCATGGATTTGTTCTTGATGGTGAAGGACGCAAAATGAGTAAATCACTAGGGAATGCAGTTGATCCTAATTCTTTAATTAGAGAACATGGAGCAGATGTATTAAGACTTTGGGTTGCCAGTGTTGAATTTACTTCAGATGTAAGAATTTCTAAGGATATTATAAAACAAACTTCAGAATCATATCGTAAAATTAGAAATACATTTAGATTCTTACTAGGAAATTTATTTGATTACAATAATGAAACTGATCGCGTTGAATATTCAAATATGAATGAAATTGATCAAGTTATTATTGCTTCCTTAAATTCTGTTATTGAAAAAGTACTACATGCTTATGAAAATTATGAGTTTGATGAAGTTCTACGTTTAATTATGACTTATATGACAAATGATTTATCTAGTTTCTATCTAGATTTCACAAAAGATATTTTATATATTGAAGAAAGTAATAATCATGAAAGACGTAGTATTCAAACAGTATTTTATGATAATCTATATGCATTAGTAAGATTATTAACACCTATTATTCCTCATACTTGTGAGGAAGTGTATCAACACTTAAATGGTAAAAAAGAAAGAAGCGTATATTTAACTACTCTACCAAGAGCAGTTAAAACAGCAAATAGTAATGCTTTATTAACTAAATATGAAAACTTTAAGGAATTAAGGGATGATATCTTAAAAGCATTAGAAGAAGCAAGAAACAATAAAATAATTGGTAAATCATTAGTAAGTAAAGTTGTTATTAAACCAACTGAAAAAACAGCAAAATTAATTAATAGTATAACTGATGATTTAGCAAAAATATTTATCGTTTCTGAGTTTGTTGTTACAAACGAAAATATTCAAGGTAATGAATATCCAAGTGGTATAATTCAAGTTAGCTTAAGAGACGGACATACATGTAGCCGTTGTTGGAAAGTAGTAGATCAATTATCAGAAGATGAATTATGTGACCGTTGTGATAAAATAATAAATAAGTGAGGGATTATTTATGGCAATTAATATACATTTCTTCCGAGATAGTAGTTTAGAAAAATTAGATTTTTCAAAAGTATTAGAGTTTTTTGATAATTATCCAAACTTTAAAACTTATTACACGGATGATGAAGTACAAATTGATTATCGCGATGATGATTTTAAATTTTCGTATCGTTATTTAATAACAAAAAAATCACGTGTTAATAATATTTATAAGTTGAATCCAAGTTATTTGAATGTAAACTTTTATTTAGAGTTACCTGTATTGATTCCATCATTTCTTGTGAAAGAAATTTTGACAATAACACAAAAGATATGCAAACTATTTGATTTAGAAATTTATAATGATTCATTTAACGATGTTCAACCATTTAATCTTGCTGATGTTGTAGTTCTATTTGAAGATAGTAGAAAACAAACAATCGAGGATTACGGAATGCAAGATAAACTACCATTCCAAAAAGATAAATTAGATGAAGTATGTAGATATCAAAGATCCGTAGAAAGTTTAAGAGAATATTATCATAACGAAGTGGAAGTTAATGTTGTTGAACCTATATTAGATAAGATAACTAATGAATATGGTATTTCCACAACTTGGACTGTTGGTACACCGATGGTTTTTCCACCGCATTTATCTTATGTTTATATTAAAGATGAACAGAATTTACCGTTTTTAGTTAGAAGTGCTGACTTCTTTAGTATAGTTGGTAAATACTTAATAGAAATTGTTAATTTTTTACCAGATATGTATATCTTAAAAGCTAAACAAGCTAAATCAGCAAGAAAAACTTTAAATAAATTACGTAAAGTTGCTATAATTGATCAAAACTTTAAATCAATAAGATTGTCTAATTTATTAGACGTTTAGGAGGAAATATTTTGTATAATAAATTAATTGACCACACTTTATTAAAAGCATTTGCTACAAAAGCTGATATAGAAAAATTATGTGAAGAGGCAAAAACTTATTCGTTTAAAAGTGTATGCGTAAATCCTGGATTTGTAAAACTAGCAGCAAAACTTTTAAAAGGCAGTGATGTATTAGTTTGTACTGTAATTGGTTTTCCATTAGGTGCTAATACAACTGAAGTGAAAGTACACGAAACACTTGATGCAATTAAAAATGGTGCGGATGAAATTGATATGGTTATTAATATTTCTAAAGCTAAAGACCATGATTTTGACTATATTGAACAAGAAATAGCTGCGGTTAAAAATGCAACAAAAGATAAAACATTAAAAGTTATTATTGAAACATGTTATTTAACTGAAGAAGAAAAAATTGCAGCATGTAAAGTGGCAACAAAGGCTAAAGCTGATTTTGTGAAAACATCAACTGGCTTTGGTACTGGTGGTGCTACATTAGAAGATGTGAGATTAATGAAAGCAAATATTTCTAAAGATATGCAAGTTAAAGCAAGTGGAGGAGTTAGAAGTTTTTCTGATTTAGAAAAATTTATCGAAGCAGGTGCTACAAGAATAGGAACTTCTTCCGGAATAGAACTAGTAAAAGGAGCTCAAAATGTCAACACCTCATATTGAATTAAATGATAAATCAAAAATCGCTAAGACTGTTTTAATGCCAGGAGATCCCCTAAGAGCAAAATTTATAGCTGATACATATTTAGAAAATGTTGAAAAAATTAATACAGTTAGAAATATGTTTGGATATACTGGTACTTATAAAGGAAAAAAAGTAACTGTTATGGGTTCAGGAATGGGTATGCCAAGTATTGGAATTTACTCGTATGAACTATATAATGTTTACGGAGTGGAAAATATAATTAGAGTTGGATCTTGTGGATCTTATTCAAAAGATATTAATATTTACGATGTTATTATTGTAGATAAAGCATATAGCGAATCTTCATATGCAAAAGTAGCTTTTGGTTATGAAGAACATACACTTCCTGCAAGTGAAGAATTAAATACAAGATTAAACGACTCTGCAAAGAAACTAAATATTCCAGTTTTTAATAAAACAATTCATTCTTCAGATGTGTTTTATAGAGCATATGGAGATGTATTTAAAGATGTAAGAGATAAATTTGGATGTGTTGGAGTTGAAATGGAAAGTTTTGCTTTATTTGCAAATGCTCGTCATTTAGGTAAAAAAGCGGCTTGCATATTAACTGTATCCGATTCTTTAGTTACACATGAAGCGACTAGTCCAAAAGAACGTCAAACATCTTTTAATAAAATGATGGAAATAGCATTAGACGCATGTGTTTAAATAAGTGCCATTTTGTTAATCAAAATGGCTTTTTTATAGTAAAAATGAATAGCAAATTAATTGTTTGTAATAATAATTAATGGAGGAAAAATTATGCAATTTGTTGATTTAGTTAGTAATAATGTAAAAACAACTTTTATAAAAACAAATAAATTTAAAACAATAAGTATTAATGTAGTTTTTTTAGGAGAATTCAGCAAAGAAAATGCAACGAGAAGATCGCTTCTTGCAAGAATGCTGCCTTTTTCTTTAAAGAAATATCCTACTAAAAAAGATATAAATAATAAATTAAATGAACTATATGATATGGGTATGTCTGTTAGTTCATATCCGACTTATAAAACAAATATGACTTCATTTAGTGTTGATTATGTCAAGCCAGAATATATAAACACTGGGGAGAATTTACATGCAGAAGCTATTGCCATCTTGAGGGAATTAATATTTAATCCCAATATTAAAAAAGGTGGATTTAATAAAAAACTATTTAAAGAACAAAAAAACATTTTAAAACAAAATATTATCAATATTTACAATAATAAAAATCGCTATGCAATTAGACAATTATTAAATCATATGGGTAAGGATGAAATTACATCAGTTAGTGCTTTAGGTAATTTGGATGATTTAGAATTAATTGATGAAAAAAATCTTTATAATACATATAAGGATATTATTGAAAGTGAAAAAGCTAGTATTATAGTTATTGGCGATTTTGATGACGATGTAATGCTAGAAAATTTAAAACTACTTGGAGATTTTAAAAATAATGATTTAAATCTTGAAGTAGTCTCTAATGAAGAAAAACAAATAGAAGAAGTTAAAGAATTAGTAGAAAAACAAAATATAAATCAAGCAAAACTTATAATGGGATTTAGAACTAGTGTAAATAGTATTGATGAATTATACCCTGCATCTTTAGTTTTTAATGCAATGTTTGGTGGGACCTTCCAATCTGATTTAATAAGAGTAGTAAGAGAAGAAAATTCCTTAGCTTATACTATAGCTTCACAAGCAATTTCAGATTTAAAATTATTGATTGTAACAGCAGGTATTGATTCTAGTAAATATGAAATGACTAAAAATTTAGTTATTGCTCAATTAAATAATTATAAAAATGGTGAATTAAGTGCTGCAAATATGCGTCTTGCGAAAGAAAGCTTAATAACAGAGTTAATTGAAATTGAAGATAATCAAAATGCTGTTATGAGTTTTTATTTTAAAAACCATTTATATGGTGTAGCTGAAGATGTCGTAGATTTAATAGAAAAAATTAAAAATGTGAGTTTAGATGACATAAAAGCTGTAGCACAGGGGATTAATTTAGATACAGTATTTTTATTAGCAAGTGAGGATTATGATGGTTAAAAATTATCCACTTATTAAAGAAACAAAATATACTCAAACACTTGATAATGGACTAGAAGTTATTATTATACCTAAATCAGGGTATAAAAGAACTTTTGCAGTTTTTGCTACTAAATATGGTTCACTAGTAAATAGATTCGTCCCTTATGGTGAAAAAAACTATATAGATGTACCATTAGGTATTGCTCATTTCTTAGAACATAAAATGTTTGAAATGCCAGATGGAACAGATGCAACTGAATTATTTGCAGATCTTGGCTTAGATTCTAATGCTGCAACAAGTTATAATATGACAGCTTATCTATTTAGTGGAACAAGTAATATAATAAAAGGAATTAATTTATTATTAGACTTTGTACAAACACCTTACTTTACAGATGAATCTATAGAAAGAGAACAAGGAATAATAGACCAAGAATTAAAAATGTATATGGATAACCCAGCTGATAATTTGCAACTTGGTTTGATGGAGAACTTATTTAAATATTATCCGCTAAGATATGATATAGGTGGAACTATAGAGTCAATTAAGGATATAAATAAGGATAATATTACTAAATGTTATAATACATTTTATCACCCATCAAATATGTATTTAATTATTGTTGGTGATATTGAAAGTATTATGGAAACAAAAGAAGCTGCTGTTGAAGGATTATTTGAAGTTATAAAGAATAATCAAGCGAATAAAAAGTTTCCTAAAATTTTAGATATTAAGAAAAATATTCTTGTAGAAGATGAAAATGTAAATAAATTAAGTGGTTCTAAAAAAATGGATATAATGATGGCTAAAACTGCTGTTGGTGTCAAACTTCCATTTGAAAAGTTTTCTAGAAATGAACCGATGTTATTACAATTAAAATTAAAGATTCTGCTTGATGCTACATTTGGGGCTTCAAGTGACACTTTCCAAGACATGCTAGATCAAAACTTAATCAATGGAAATATTTATACCGATGTATATGTTGATGATTTATGTGGTTATATTAAAATTCATGCAAACACACAAAAACCCGAAAAATTTGTTCATTATGTTAGAAAAAAACTCTTAGAATTAAGTAAGTCAAAATTAACAGAAGAAGAGTTTAATCGCTATAAAAAAGCTGTTTTAGGTAATTTTATAAAATCATTAAATTATATTGATAATATTGCCTATACATATTTAGATAATATTATAAAAGACAGTGATGTATTTGAAGTTTTAGAATTACTTCAAGATTTAAATTTGGAAGACATGAAAAAACTAGAAAAATATTTCAAGAAAACTGCAATAAGTGATTATACAATACTACCTAAAAATGAATTAAAATTTTTAGAAAATGAGCTAAAAAAATAACCAAAAAATTATTTAAATTATGCTTTTTGTGCTTTAAAAATAAAATAAGTTTAATTTTATTTGATTATTATTAAATTAAAATTAAATTTTCTCTAGTAAAATTCATTTGAAAAAAATAGAAGATTGCATATTTTTGCGATTTTCTTTTTTTATTTTAATTTAGTATAATGTATCTACCGGTAGAAAAGGAGAGTTGATCAACGAGGTGATGATTGTTAAATAATGTAATTTTAGTTGGTCGTACAGTTGAAGACTTAGAAGTCATAACTACTGATAACGGCCTAAAGACTTGTAAGATGGTACTTGCTTGCCAAAGACCATTTAAAAATCAAGAAACACATGAATATGATACTGATTTCATAACTGTTCAATTATGGCAAGTAGTTGCAGAAATGACATCGCAAAATTGTAAGAAGGGCTCAACTGTAGCAGTAAAGGCCAGACTAGCTACAAGAGTTAATGATGTAAATGGAACTAAGATTAAGATGATCGAAGTTATTGGTGAGAGAGTAATTTATATTAATACAAAAAAAGATTAAAATTAATAATATCCAATGTTAATTTTTCACACAATTCAAATTAATACACGCTTTCTAAGATTTGCATTTTTTAAATGCAAATCTTTCATTTATTTAAAATTTTATAAAACTTTTTTCAAAAAATACTTGCATTATATTTTTGATTTTGATATAATATATAATGCAAATATGAAGTGCAGGTATCGTATAATGGCTATTATGTGGCCTTGCCATGGCTAAGATGCGAGTTCGATCCTCGTTACCTGCTCCATTTTGTAATTAAAAAAAGCAACTCTTTTATATAAGGGTTGCTATTTTAATTTTATAGTTATATTATCTGGTTATATAATAATAGTGTTGCTAGAGTATAGTATATTACAATTGCAATAATATCGATAATAGTAGTTATTAAGGGTCCGCTTGCTGCGGCAGGATCTATTTTTATTTTATAAAAGACTATAGGAATAATTGTTCCAAATAGATTTGCACTTACAATACTAACAGATAATGCAATTGTAATGGTTAGTATTACATCTTTAAATTCTAATGTGGAATTAGAATTATTTAAGACTAAATAAGCAATTAGGATCGAAATAGATGCTATTATAATACCTGTAAATATACCAATTAAAAATTCTTTTAAGATATGAATTGTGATTTTGCTTTTATTGTTTAATTTATCTTTTGCTATTTCACTTATTGTAACAGCTAGGGATTGGGTCCCACAATTTCCTGCTAGACCTAAAATAAGTGGTTGAAAAACAACTAAGATTGATAGGACATCAATTTGAAAAATATAATCAAATCTTGAGATTACAATCGCTATTGCTATATTTAAGAATAAGAGAAGAACTAGCCATGGAAGTCTATTTTTAACCGATAATAGTATTGTATCTGTTGCTTCACCAACATCTGTTACAGCCGCAAACTTAATATAATCATCTTCAGATTCTTCATAGAATGCATCAAGAGCATCATCCATTGTGATAATACCTTTAAGGATACCATACTTTAAAACAGGTAAATTATAAATATCATATTTTTTAATAATACTAGTTACATGCTCTAGGTTGTCATCAATATTTACATGAACAAAATTAGTATCCATAATATCATCAACTTTTGTTGGTGATTTTGTTTTTATTATTTTCTTTAAATCAAGTGTACCGAGTAAATTATTATTTTCATCGACAACAAAACTTGTAGTTATACTTTCTACTTCTGGCGCTCTTGCAACAATTTCTTTCATTATTTTCTTTATATCACTACCTTTTGTAATTGATATAAAATTAGTGTTCATAATTGATCCTGCTGTATTTTCTTCATATGTAGATAATTCAGCAATCTCCTCTTTTTGCTCATCACCTAAGAGTTTAAAAATTGTTGTTTGTTTTTCTTCATCTAATTCTTGGATAACATCAATTGCATCATCTGGCTCCATTGTATTAATAATGGATGCAATTTGTTTATCGCCTAATGGTTCAATAATTGCTAGGGCATCATCACTATCTACATAAGCAATGATTTCTCCGATTTCTTCATCTGTAAACAGTGAATGAATTTTAATTAAATCATAATCACTTAAAGCAAGGAACACTTGGGAAAGTTCATATTCATGTAAATCTAGTAATTTGTTTCTTAGTAAAACTAGATCATCAGTTTCAGAAATAAAATCTAATATTTCTTGTAAATTAAAATTAGCCATTTTTAGTACCTCCTATATTACCAAATTAAACAACAATGCAGCTAAAGAAAAATAGATAAGGATTGCTACAATATCATTTAATGTAGTTATTAAAGGACCGCTGCCAACAGCAGGGTTAACTTTTAACTTGGATAGCAATATCGGAAGAATCGCACCAAAGAATGATGAAGTTATAATTGTTATTCCCATAGAAAGTGATACTACAAGAGAAACTAAGAAAATTGAATAACTGGTTTTGTAGATAGTAAGGAATAGGGAACATACAATGAATGCAATAACCATTAGGAATAATGAATTTATTATATTTATTCTTATTTCCTTCTTTAAATGTTTTTTTATTTCTTGTTTATCTATATTACTATCAACTAGTCTTTGAATAGTAACAGCAAGAGACTGTGTTCCTACATTACCAGCCATATCGAATATTAGTGTTTGAAAAAAAACTAAAATTGTAACTTGCTTTATGACTTCTTCAAATAAACCCATTAAGTTTGAAGTTATTACACCTATGAAAAGAAGGATGATTAACCAAGGAAGTCTTTCTAATAATCTTTTTAAAAAACTTTTTTCGCTTAAATTTTCTGTACTTACACCTGCTAAGCCACCATATTTAGTATCTGCGATATCAGAAAATATTTCAAAAGCATCATCACTTGTAATGATTCCAACTAATCTGTTATTATCAGTAACGGGTAAGACATCTAGTGAGTAATTTCTAATTGTCTTAGTAGCAGCTGCTAATGGTTCATTAATATCAATTGATACAATATGATCATCCATTATTTCGTCAACAAGCTTAGGGCTTCTTGCAATTATTAAGTCATTTAAACTAATCTCACCTACTAACTCCCCCTTTTTTGTTACAAAGATTGGATCTATAAATTCAAATTCGTCTGCTTGAGCTACTAGTTTTTTCATAGCTTCTTTCACATCAATCCCTGTTTCTACGCTAATATAGTTTGTAGAGATAATACTACCTACTCTATCTTCTCCAATCTTAGAAATATAGTTTAAATTCTTTTTTGTTTCTTCACTTAAATTATCGATATAAATACTTTTTAATTCATCATCATATATATCATTTAAAATTACTGATACATCATCGATTTCCATATTTTCTAAGATATTACTAACAGTTTTTGGATCCAATTCTTCAAAATAATCAATAGGATTGTTGAGGTAAGAAAATAATAATGCTAATTCATAGCTGTCTAAAGCATTATAGATTTTTTCTCTAGCATTTTTATCTAATTTAGAAAAGAGTATGCTTAAGTCAGCTGGATGAAATGCGAGGCATTTTTCTTTAATAGTTAATAAATTATCTGATTTATAGATATAATTAATTGTATCTTTGATTTTCTTTTTCATGAAAATACCTCCTATTATATTGATTATACCATAACTAAGTAATTTGAAAAACAGATTTTATCAACTTTTAAATCTTTAAAAATTATCTAAAATATGCTATAATAATTTTAAGATAGGATGTGTTATAGATGAAATTACCTAATTATGTTATAACTGCAATTAACCTACTTGAAAGAAATGGCTATGAAGCTTATGTTGTTGGTGGAGCTGTTAGAGATTATTTAATGGGTATGACTCCTCATGACTTTGATTTATCTACAAATGCAACTCCTATTGATGTGAAAAAAGTATTCAAGAGTTATTTTGTAATTGATACAGGAATAAAACATGGAACTGTCTCAGTTATGATAGATAAACATCTCTTAGAAATAACAACCTATCGCTTTGAAGAAGAATATACTGATTATAGAAGACCAAATGAGGTCCACTTTATTAAAAACATAAAAGAAGATCTTATAAGACGTGATTTCACAATCAATGCTATTTGTTTTAATAAAGACATTTTAGATTTAGTTGGTGGAATTAATGATTTAAATTTAAAACTAATAAGAGCTATTGGAGACCCTATAAAGAGATTTACAGAAGACCCTCTAAGGATTTTAAGAGCTCTTAGATTTGCATCAGTACTAGATTTTAAAATTGAAGAAAATACAAAAACAGCAATAATTAAAAACTTCTCATTACTAGAAAAAGTATCAAAAGAAAGAATTAATAGTGAATTTTCAAAAATATTACTTGGAAAAAATTCTAAAAATATATTATTAGAGTATAAAACATTACTAGAAGAATATGTTTTAAGAACCAATATTAATGAGACAAATATTATTGCAAGTACATATTTAGAAAATGATTTAATCTTAAGACTTGCTTGTCTTTTTATTGATTTTGATTATAAGGAAATTGAAGAAAAATTGCTAGCTTTAAAATATCCTAAAAAACATATTAAAAAGATAGTCCTGATTATTGAAAATTATAACCTTGATTTAAATATAGATAAACTTGGTATAATGAAAATATTAAAAAAAGTAGATTATGATATAATTGGCCTTATTATAAAAATTAAATATGCGTATTTAAAAGTAGAGAATCAAAATTCTAACATTTTAGATTCTTATGCATATATATATAAGAGTTTAAAATCAAAATATCTCAAACTTAAAGATTTAAAAATTAATGGCAAAGATTTAATTGAGATTGGTTTTAAAGAAGGAATTGAAATTAAATATGTTTTAGAAAAATTATTAGATGAATGTATTAGTGGACTTGAAAATGAATATGAAGTTTTAATTAAAAAAGCAGAGGAATATAGGAACGAGATTTATAAAACTTAAGGGTGATGATTATGGATTTAATGAAAAAACATCAGATAAAGAAAAAGTTATTTGCTTTAGCTGGAATTTTAATTCCACTTTATACATTAACTTTTTCATATAAAGGACCATATGGAGATCTAATCTTAGTAACTTTCTCGCAAATAGGTGCTAGATATGGTGCGATTGAACAATTAATATTATGGGGAATAATGACATCATTATATTATTTTTCCTTTTTATCTTATTTGTTTGCAATGAGTGGTAAAAGTTCAATTACTTTAAAAGCACTTTTAAGTATAACTTGTATTACTTTATTAGTTACTGTATTTTTACCATATGCTCCATCTATGTTTAAGATTACATCCAAATTTCATAATTTTTTGGCTTATATTACAGCTGCTAGTGTTGTAGCTTTACTATTGATTTTTATCATTCAGCTAAAACCAATAGATTCAAAACTATTTTATAAATCATTAGCAACTTATACATTATGTTTATTAATAGTTTTATATTTTTTACTTACATATGGAGTTAGTAGTTTGTTTCAAATTGTTTTAAGTGCCATAATGTGTATATTGATGTTTGTTTTATTATTATATATTGAAAATTCAAAGAAAATTGATATTTATAAAAATCTATATAAAGATTCTCATGAAGACACAATAAATATGGATATTTTCTAATAATGTAGCCTAAATTTGCTTTGTAATTGCTTTAGGTTATATATTTGAATAAATATGTAAGGATTATTTAAAACGATTAGAGAAGGAATTTTGGGTGTTTAAAAATTACTATAATAATTTTTGTTGAGAAAAGAAGAAAATAAGAGTATAATAATTTCGGGGTAATAATGTCTAGATATATAAAAAATAATTTACTATTAATAATTTTAAGTTTCATATTTATTCTTTTAGGAATTGTATGTATATTAATAGATGCATCAAGTATAACATTACTATTTTCAATCCTTGCGCTTATCTATTTAGTAATGATTGGTTCATGGATGATCTATTCTAGTTTTAAGTATAAAACTTACTTGGAAAAGAATGATCTATTTATTAATAAACCATTAGGATATTTAATTCAAGGAATTGTAATGATGCTAGCAGGGATTCTAATTGTAATTTATAATACTTTCCTGACAAAGTTAATCATTGGAATTATTTTAATTATTTTACCTTTAATTACTTTAATTACTCATGAAAATAAAAAAGTTTATTTTAAAAATAATTTTTGGAAGTTTATTGTTGGTTTAATTTTTATATTTGCCATCGATTTAATATTGGAAATAATATTTATTATTATAGGTGTTGGATTTATTCTTTTTGCTTTATTTATTATCTATTTATTAATAATTAATTATAAAGATAAGAATTATCCGAATATAATAACAAAATATGTGATGATGTATATTGTAAAGCGAAATAAAACATATGATGATATAGGAGAATAACTATGGGAAAAATTGATATAGGGATTTACATTTTAATTTTAATTATGATTATAATTGGATTTTCAAAAGGGTTTTTCAAGCAAATTTTATCAACTGCAAATTGGCTAGTTTCGTTAATTCTTGCAATTGTATTTGTGAAACCATTTTCGAATTTAATGGGTAAGACTGCTCTCCAAACAACAATTGATTCTAAAGTAGGAGAATGGATTGCTTCTAAAGGAGGAGCGCTAACTATCCCATATGAACCAAGCAATGGCAATGCGCAAATATCTGAAGCTATTAGTGAAATATTAAAATTACCTAAATTTGTTGCAGACTTAATTGCTGGTGGGCTTGATTTCAATGTTCCTGAAGGAACAACATTAGTTGATATTCTTACACCGGCTATTGGTACTATTATAATGACAGCACTAAGCTTTATTATTTTATTTATTGGTTTACTAATTATATTAAAGATTGTTATAAATTTATTTAATGTTGTATTTGACCGTGGAGTACTGGGTATCTTTAATAAAATTTTAGGTGCTGCACTTGGTTTAGCTAAGGGTTTAATTCTAATTAGTCTTGCAATGTTACTACTTTCAACAATCAGTGGCGTAATTCCTTCATTAAATGAATTCATAATTACAGATTTAAAATTAGGTGAAGAAGGATTTAGTATAGGTAAGTATTTTTATGAAAGTAACCCGTTAATTGCTTTATTTAAAGGATCATTTAGTTTTGATGATATTTTAAATGAACTCAATTTAACAATCCTGCCTATTATTGGTTAAAATTATGACTTAGATAATGTTCTAAGTCTTTTTTTGTTTGCAATGTATGTTTATTGTGCTATAATCTTGATAGACTAATATTAAATAAATAGTTGATTAAATTGTTATATTATAGACTTGATTAAGAGAGGACGATATTATGATAAAACTAAGAAATGTCTCAAAATATTACCATAATGAAGGTATAGTAACATTAGCACTTCACAAAATTAATCTAGATTTTAAAGCTGGAGAATTTGTAGCGATAACTGGTGAAAGTGGAAGTGGGAAATCTACATTATTAAATGTAATAGCTGGAATTGATTCATATGAAGAAGGAGAACTCTTTATTAATGGAGAAGAAACTTCCTATTTTGATGATGATGACTGGGAAAGTTATCGTAAAGATAAAATAGCATTTATATTTCAAAACTATAATTTGATAGATTCATATACGGTTTTGAAAAATGTGGAAGTTGCATTAGTTGTTCAAGGTTTAAGTAAAAAAGAAAGAATTGAAAAAGCAAAAGAAATTATTGATAAGGTTGGTTTAACTGATCACCTAAAGCATCGTGCTTCAAAACTATCAGGAGGGCAAAAGCAAAGACTTGCTATAGCTAGAGCGCTTGCAAAGGAAACTGATATTATTGTTGCGGATGAACCAACAGGAAATTTAGATAGTGTTTCTGGAAAGCAAATAGTTAAGTTGTTAAGCGAAATTGCAAAGCAAAAACTAGTTTTTGTTGTTACACATAATTATGAACAAGTTGCTAATTATGTTTCTAGAAAGATACGCTTATTCGATGGTGAGGTTGTTGAAGACAAGAGTTTAAGAAAAATTAATGATGTAATCTTAAATAAAGAGCAGCCTGTTCAAACAAAAGAATTAACACAGGCATTAAATATCGCAAAGTTTAACTTATTTGGTCAACCAAAAAAGACTAGTTTTATATTTTTAGTATGTTTTGCAATTGTTACATTTATTTTCTTCTTTTATTCATTAATAATTACTAGTCCTTATACAGAAGGGTATTATTATTCTGAACTAAATAATTATCAAGAAAGATTAATTATTAAAAGAAAAGATAAGAAAGATTTAGATGATGAAGATTTTAATTATTTTTATGAACTCCAAAATTCTGGGAAAATAGATAGAATTATTAAAGAAGATAGTGTAATTGATACATTTTTAAGATTAAACCAAAATTCTAGTGAATATTATATATATTTTAGAGGTCAAGTTCAATTTAATATTACTTATACTGAAGATACGTTAATCGGTAGATTTCCAGAAGCAGATGATGAAATACTCTTAAATATCTATTTTAATGATAATGAAGAATCAGATGTAAGAAGAATGCTTAATACTGAAATGGACTTCACTTTTGAACGAGATTATTTTCTTGGAAGTTCAAGTACATATACATTCAAAGTGGTTGGTATTAACAAAAGAACTGTTGATACTAAAGACGGATATGTTGTAACAGATGATACATTTAGAAAAATCCATTTAAAGAACTACTATAACAATCTAGGCTCAACACTACAATTTTTTAATGATTCCGACCAAATCATTGGAATATATGATGTTAGAGTATACGTGGATTATAGCCTTAGTGATAACCAAACAATCTTCAATAATGTAATGTTTGGAGATGATTATTCGTATGTGCTAATAAAAGAAGAATTATTAGATGTAATTAAAAAAGAAGGCGAGGGTTGGGATTTCGCAAGTATCTATTTAAGTGAAGAATTTATAACTAGAGAATTCTCAGTCAAATATAGTCAATATACCCTTAATTTAAAAAATGTAAATGATAGAACATCATTAGAAAAAGAGTTATTAAACAATGGTTATTATGCGTTTTCTCCATTTTATGATGTGAAGGTAGCTGATTATATGGATACATTTAATGCGATTTCAAGTTTGTTTTCATCACTTGGCTTTGTATTTATTGTGTTTATCATATACTTAATTAGTTATTTAATATTTAAGTTGATAATGAACACAAAGATTAAAGATTATACAATTTTAAGAATTATTGGAGCGAGAAAAACTTTAATAAGCTGGGTAATCAGATCTGAATTATTGATATCATTCTTGCTTGCTTATATTGTATTCTTTGTTTTCTATTTCTTTATAAAAGATTATTATCCATTTTTAGTTAATCTTAAAATTCTAGACTATATAGTTGTGTTTTTAATAAATGTAGGTTTATCATTATTGATAGCTAGAAAATTTATTGTGAAACAAATCCAAGCAACTTTATTTACAAATTTAAGAGCGGAGTAGGTGAACATCATGATTGCAATTAAAAATGTTAATAAATATTTTAATAAACGTAAAAGTAATGAAATTCATGTTATTAATAATACAAGTTTAGAATTTCCTGCTAATGGCTTAGTATGTTTATTAGGTGCAAGTGGAAGTGGTAAGACAACGCTTTTAAATGTTGTTGGTGGTTTAGATAAAATCGATAATGGAGAAATTATTTTTAAAGATTACTCTATTAAAAAATATAAATCATCTCAGTGGGATTTTATAAGAAATAGACATTTTGGTTATATATTTCAAAATTATATTTTATTACCTGATTTAACCGTTTATCAAAACCTTGAATTAGTCTTAAAAATATTAAACCTTGATAAGGATGAAATTGACCAAAGAATTGAATATGCACTTGATGCTGTTGGTATGCTTAAGTTCAAAAAAAGAAAACCAACTCAGTTAAGTGGTGGGCAACAACAAAGAATAGCTATCGCAAGAGCTTTAGTTAAAAGTCCTGATGTTGTAATTGCTGATGAACCTACTGGAAATTTAGATGAACGAAATACTACGCAAATAATGAGTATAATCAAAAAAATATCTAAAGAATGTTTAGTTATTTTGGTTACTCATGAAAGAAGATTAGCAGAATTTTATGGTGATAGAATTATTGAGATTGCAGATGGAAAAGTAATAAATGATATTGCAGTTACTTCAACTGGAGAGTTTAAAGAAGTTGATAATAATAATATTTATTTACAGGAATATCAAAAAGAAGAAGCAATTTCTGAAGATTTAAATATAAAATATTTCTATAAAGACATTAAAGAAAAATTAGATTTAAATGTCATTTTTCAAGATAATACATTTTATATTCATTCACCAATAGAAAATATTAAAATAAAATTTTTAGATAAATCCAATGAAATTAAAGTAATAGATTCTAAAAAACCAGTAATTAGTCAAGAACAAATTGATGAATTCGAATATCATATTCCAAAGATCGAACATAAATCAACAAAAAACGAATCAGTAATAAAATTTAAAGATACACTTAAAATGGCATTTAGGCATTTAGGTGGGCTTAGAAGAAGACAAAAATTGTTATTTGCAATTATGTTTTTATCAACGATTATGATTACAATAGGTTTTATAAATTTATTTTCATCGCAACATGTTGATGAAGATGACTTCCTATATTTTAATCGTAACTTAGTAGTTACTGACTTAAATTATGAAACTTTAAGTGACAATCTCGGTCCAGATGACAAGATACTTTATAAACCAGAAGAAGGCAGAGTTACAATGCTAAATAATGGATTTTTTGATCAATCAATGAACAATATAACTATAACTGATTATAATAGCCGTACAGTTTATACAAACTCAATAATTCCATTAGAATATATAGAAAGTCCAAATCTTGTTATAGGTAAACTACCAACTGCTTATGGAGAGGCAGTAATTGATAAAAAGTTAGTTGATAGATTTTTAAAGCTACCATCGATGTCATCAGCAGGAATAAAACATAATGAACAATTTTTAGACCTAACATTTGAGATGTTTAATCATGGGATGGGGCCAGATTTTGATGCTTTTAAAATCGTTGGTATAATCGATAACAATAATCCTAATTTTTATATAAGAGAAATTGATTATATAACAGCATTTATTCCTAGAGGTACATCATTTAATGATAGTGGTATAGTTGGAATAGATGATATTGGAAGTAATTACTACTCTAAAATTAGTGAGACTGGTTTAAATATTTTTGAGATGGAGCAAATATCTGAATTAGGTCCAAATCAAGCTATAGTTGATTCAATATTCTTTGAAAACTTTATAAATAACTCAGGAAGCAATAAGATTACGATTAGTCCAGATAGAGTTATTGAAGTTATAGGATTTGTAACTAGCAGCAATTTTAAATATAAATATTCAGGGGTAATTTATTTAAATGATGAATATATTTATGATTTTTATGATGAATTCTTAGAAAAAATGTATTCAAAAAATACTATGTTAGTCTATGCGAAAAACCCTAAAGAATTTATTGATAAGTTTAAAGATTCTCCAAGTACAGTCGAACTTTTATATGATCAAGAATATGAAGCGTTAAAATTACAGGTCATAAATATTGATTTATTCATTTCTTCATTAGTGGTTTTAGGAGCTTCGCTTGTGTTTTTATTCTTCCTAATGCGTTCTAGTATGATGTCAAGAATTTACCAAATTGGTGTATATAGAGCATTAGGGATTGGAAAGTCAAATATATATCGAATATTCTTTACTGAGATTTTGATAATTACTTTAATAACATCAATAATAGGTATTTTTATGGTTAGTGTTGTAGTTAATAAAGTTAATGAGATTGCTGAATTAATTTATTATCCATGGTTCATAGCACCTATTTCCTTACTATTTATAACAATTGTAAATGCAATAGTTGGCTTATTACCAGTTAATACTTTACTTAGATTAACTCCATCACAAATATTAAGTAAATATGATATATAAAAAAGTGTGCAAATTTTTGCACACTTTTAATATCCAATGTAATATCCAATTATTAATAACATAACTGTAATAGCTAAGATTAATAATTGTAGGATAAATGTTTTTTTAAGCCATTTTGTATAAGAAAATCCTGCAATCCCTAGTGCTATTAATAACACCGGATTAGTTGGATAGATTAAATCAGTATATCCATCTCCAAATATAAATGCAAGCAATGCTATATTTTGTGTAATTCCAATTTTATTCGCAAGAATGCTTATAATAGGAACGATTAAAACTACTTTTGCACTAGCTGAACCAATAAAGAATTGGATAAATAAGATAATAGCATAGATGAATAATATCCCTACAATTGGTGATGTATCATTAAGTATATTTGCTAGGTAATAGATAATTGTATCCATTATTCTTGAATCCACTAATATAAACTTAATTGAGCCTGCAAGTAATAATAGAAGGATTGCAGGACTCATAGAGACAAGTCCATCAAAGAACATTCTTAAAGTTCTTTTAAACTCAATATTAATTATTCTTGCACAAATAAAGATACCGAATAGAAAACTTAATGCTAGGATTGGAATTGATAAGCTGTTTTCTGAGATGGGCTTTATAACTGCAGTTAAGAATATAATAAATAAAATTGATATGAATAATCCTAAATAAGTTTTTAATATTTTCGGATCATAATTATTGAAAGTATTTAAATTTAAGGATTTTATTTTTTCTTGATCAGCTTCATAAGTAAATGAACTTGTTGGATCTTTTTCAATTTTTTTTACATGTATTCTTAAGAATACACAAAGAATGAAATACATTAAAACAAAGATAATTATGCGATACCAAATACCATCTAGAACAGTAATTCCCATAGCTTCACTTGCTAGACCTACAGAAAATGGATTTGTAAGAGCGGTTGAGAATCCAAAACCTGCAGCCATTAAACACATTCCAAGTCCAGTAAATGTATCCCAACCAAGTGAAAGTGAGAGAACTATGATTATTGGTAAAAGAGTAATCGATTCTTCAAATATTCCAAATAAAGCACCAAATAACATAAAGAAAAGAATAACTAAATACATTAATTTATATTTTTTGTCTTTATATTTATTAATTAAATAAGAAATTAAGGCACCAATTCCATTTGTTTGTTGCATTACATTAAATGCACCACCCAAAATTAAAATGAAAAGTGAGATAACAATAACTGGAATACCATCACTTTTTGCAAGCAATCTAATTGGTGAGAACAAAAAATGAATAAAATTATAACCTTTTTCTTCATTTGTGAACTGAAAGTTCAAATCCTCATAGATACCTTTTGGAATCAAAAATGTTAGTAGATATGTTATAAACATAAATGAAACA
>JBAYTA010000029.1:0-20105 GCA_041675865.1 Bacilli bacterium
AGTTTTCTTTAAGAGGCCGTTTGAGTCTTTTAAAGAAAGCGAATAATTGATTACTTTTAAGGCCGTGTTTAAGTATTTTTTTAATACTTCTTTGTCTTTGTCTATTTCATATCTTCTTTTTAATATTGAAAGATAATATAAGTCGTATTCAGGAATAATTACTTTAAATCGACCTACATAATTAGTCGGTGCTACAAAAGGAAATGTTCCGTCTTTAAACTGTTCATACATAAAATCAGTTAGAACTTTATCCATTAAGTCTTTGGCTTCTAAAATATTCGTTTCAATAGCTTCAAGTTGTATATCTGAATCGCCTAAATATTGGGCTTGTTCGCGGTGAGGACAATCAGTCAACATTCCTAGTGTGTTATTTCTTTGAGTTTGAATAAACATCTCATAAAGTTTGTCTATTCGCCAATCGTTAGTAATTGGTTTATTTTCCTTTACAATTGTTAATTTTGTTCCCGCAAACAATCCAGTAACTTCTTCTTTTTTAACTTCTTTTTTATATCCTTCTACTTGAAAAAATCTAAAAGCTTTGTAAGTAAAATCAAATTGATGAGTTTCTTGTTCTTTACCACTCATTATATAAATATCTTTATAGTTATCGCTTTTCTCATTAGCCACATTATGACCAACAAAGCCTTCTTCATCTAAATTTTCTGAATACCTAATGGTTATTTTATTATCTTTATAACCCTTTAATGAAAATCTAACAAATCCTGATATTATTTTACCTACATCAAAAACAGATATACCATTTTCATATTTAATAAACTTCGGAGTTATTTCTTCATATATATAACCTTCATTAAGTTTTTGTTTAGTAAGTAGTGGCTTTAAATCGTTAAGATTAGAATATACAACGTTGCTATAGTCATCTTTATCTAAAACAATTCTGCTATCGTATTTTTCTATTGGCGTGATCTTTCTTGATTGCTGAAACGACATATTAATATTATAAGGCACTTCATTATACACCTTCCATGATGTGTCACTAACAATATTGATTGTTTCTTTAGTCGTTATAATGTTTAAATCTAACCATAAACCTGGATAGGCTTTTTTATAGTTTTGTCCATAATCTCCAAAGTAAAGAACAATAATTTCAAGATTGTTCTCGCCTATTTTTAAATAATCCTTAATGTCATATTCTAAATACGCTTTCTCTTTATCAGCAACTGTGGGAACGGGCGAAACAAAGCCACTAACCATTATTTTATTAATAAATAATTTAAAATGGTTATGGGCGCTTATTTTGATTGTTGCATTGTTAATCTTTTCATTAATGATTACATCTTTAAAGAAGTATGCGTAGTCATTAATAGTGGTTGTTTTTTTCCAAATCCATTTTGCTTTCATAGGCTACCTCTTTTAAATGTCTGATGGTGAAATATATTTAGTAAAGATATTTAAATATAATGTTTCATTATAGTCATTTCTATTATAAAACATCTTTCTTTCATCTAAAACTTCTATCTTACTAATTTTACCAGAAATATATAAATTTAATTGCTTTTTAACAGAAAATAGTCTTTCTTTTAAACCGCCTAAACGGTAACTTTGTATTTCAAAACCAAACGTTTTATTTTCTTTATGCCACTGTTTTTTAAATGCTTCTTTAAATAGATCTAAAGAATTAATTATTTTATCTAAAATAGCAATATAAGAAGTTAAAGTTTTTATATCTTTATTCTTATATGCTTCATGTATTTTTAAAGTTAATGTTGATTTATTCTCTAAAACCTCTGCTAGTAAGCCTAATGTTTTAAATAGATAATTGTATTTTGAATTTACTTCTGCTAATTTTATTAGATTTTCTTTAATATGGTTATATCTTTCTTGATAATCTAAATTTGGAGTATAGTAAAACGAACCCATTAAAACATCTTCATACAATAAATATTTCGAAGGATTAGTTAATTTATAGTTTTTATGATCATATAATATGTTTGGCAAATCCAAAGCCAACAAATCGTTGAATTTATAATTAGTTAAATACGCAGAAAATTGGTCTTTATAGTTGTTTATTGACAAATTTGAATAATTAACTGATGACAAATAAATTAATGATGCCATTATCGAAAAATGAGATGCTTCTCCTCCGTTATCCCCCCACGCTGTTAATAAATAATCATTAACGTTATTGTTTATAGCCGCTTTAGTAGAATTACTAATCGCTTCTATAGCGTAGTGGTTTTTAGGAGCGAAGCCAACCCATTTATGTGCTCCGCCTGCAAACCCGTAATTATCAGTAAGTTCTTTAACGCTATTATAACGGCTTTGGAACTCTTCTAAAGTTCTATTATCATAATCCCAATAAATTAGTTTTATCTCTTCCGGAACAGATTTTTTAATTTCATCGGAAAATGACGCTTTATCAACATTATATAAGCCACCTGCTAATACAAAAAACATATCTGCCCACATTTCAGCTTTAAAGTTATATTTTTCTACTAATTTAGAAATAATCTTTAAATGATTTTGCATGATTTCTGTCTTGTTTGTATAACCATTTTCCTTTAAATACTTCCCTAATCCTAATTGCCATGCTTCGTCCATGCCGATATTAATTCTTTTTGTTTTAAAAGTTTTTGAGATGGTATTAAGCATGTTATCTAACAACAAATGTGTTCTATCATTTTTGGTTAATAAAATATCATCTATGTCATGAATTTCTCCATATTCTCGATGCCTAAATATTGCTTTTAAGTGAGCCAATGTTTGAATAAAAGGAACTAACTCAATTCCATGCTCGCTAGCAAATAAATCAAGTTCTTTTAACTCTTTTGATGTATATCTTCCACGCATATAGCCATAATTTTCTTCGTTTTCTATCTGAAAAACATCTTCTAAGTACAAACCTAAATAACTATAACCTAAAGCTGCTAAAATAACAATATAGTGTTTCAATGTTTCAATTTTAGGAACAGCATTTCTAGCTACATCCAACATAACACCGACTTGCTTAAACTTAGGACTTATTTCCATTTGAAAAGATTTTAGTTCAGCATTTATTAAAACTAAGCTAGTGGCATGATAAATTTGATTATCAAATTGATAAGTTATTATTACTTTATCATCATTTTTAACAATTTTTAAATTACCTTCCTGTTTTTCAAAAGTTAAATTAATTTTTATTTTGTTTTTATCATAATAAAAATTATTTATAAAATTCAATATTTTTGATTGTAATTCTTTTGGTGTTATTTGCATATTTACCTCACATTCTATTTTAATTATAATTAAAGGCGGTTTTTGGCCGCCTTTAACTTTCTAAATTCTTTAATCAAATTTATTGTTTACCTAAATCGTTGCTTTCACAATTTGATTTTAACGTATCCGTTAATCTATTTACCAATAATAGGAATTGTCAGTTTATGGCAAATATTTTTCATCATGAGCAAATGATGTAATTACATGTGGATCTGCAATATAAATATCAACATCTTGTTCCATTCCAATCGCATATTGAAATGTTCCGCTATGTTTTAACTCTATCACGAATTCATAAATTTCTTCTGGAACAATCGCTCCTTCATGTAAATTTCCATCTATATCAAATATTTTAATTCTAGCGCTCTTGCTTCCGTCTGGATACATTCTTACTATATTTGCGTTGTCAATATCCATCCAAAAAACTATATCTTTAGTCACAACTTCAGCAAAAGACATATAAATAACAAAATAATCATACTCACCAATTATAGGGTCTGTTACATAAATCCGATTTCCCCAAAGTGATGCCTTTGGATTATAGACAAATATTTTATCGAACCCTAAATTAAGTTCTACTTCATTAAACTCTGATTCTCCGGCACCAACCATTTCTAAATATAACTGATCAGAGAATCCTTCTTCATTTACCCTTACAGTTATTGTTTCCTCAAGCAACACATCATTAAAGACCGCGCTTATAATTATTGTTGTTTCACCAACTCTTACTGGCGTAATAACGCCATCTAAAACAGTTGCTATACTATCGTCTTCAACGGTCCAAGAAACTTCTACATCTTGTTCTAGACCTTCAAATTTTACCGTTGCTGTAACAGTAAAATCTTCTGAATCTTCGGAAAGTTCCACATAATTATGACTTAAAACAAGTTCAGGAACTTCTTCAATCGCGTATCTAGTGTCATGTAGTTCTTTTGTAATTACATGTGGATCTGCAACATAAATATCAATCACTTGTTTAAGACCTATTCCATATCGATGAGCAGAATCTCCATGATAAAGTTCTATTACAAATTCATAAACAACATTAGGAACAATTGCTCCTTCATGTAAATTCCCCTCTTGATCAAATATTTTAACTCTATCGTGTGAAAATGTTCCATTTGGTTTCATTGTTACTACACTTGCAACAGTATCCATCCAAAATATAATGTCTGCTGAAACTTCATCCATAAATAACATATAAACCACGAAATAATCATATTCAACGATTGAGGGATCTGCAACTTCAATTCTATTCCCCCAAAGATTATCTTGAGGATTATATATAAAAATATTTTCAAATGAACCAAAGGGATCTATTTTATTAAAATCAGCAGTAGAATTAGCAACAGTATCCATTTCTACAAATAATGCCAAGGTTGGAGCTTTTTCATTTACTTTTACAACGATTATTTCTTCAAGTAAAACATCATCGAAAGTTGCACTTACAGTTATTGTTGTTTCGCCAACTCCAACTGGTGTAATAACACCGTCTAAAACGGTTGCTATACTATCGTCTTCAACAGCCCAAGAAACTTCCACATCTTGTTCAACATCTTTAAATTTCACTGTTGCTGTAACAGTGAAATCTTCTGAATCTTCAGACAATGTAACTTTGTTATCGCTTAAGACCAATTCTGGTAACTCTACTGATAAATATCTTTTATCATGAACTTCCGTTGTAATAACATGAGGATCAGCAATGTAAATATCCATCCCTTGTTCAATTCCTATAGCATATCTATAATCATCATCAGTGTGAACAAGTTCTATCACAAATTCGTAAAATTCACCTGGAACAGGAGCTTTTTCATATAACTTCCCATCTTCGTCATATATTTTTATTGGATTATTAATTCTTCCATCCGGATATACTCGCGACACGTTTCCTACTACATCCATCCAAAATACCATATCTTTTGTCATTGGTTCGCTAATCATCATATAAATAACAAAATAGTCATATTCAGTGATTGCAGCACTTTTAACTTCAAATCTATTGCCCCAAAGCGCGCCATTTGAGTTAAATATAGAAACTTCTTCAAATCCAAACTCAGAGCCTACCTTGTCAAGAGTACCCGTACCATTTGACATCATAGTTACATACAATACATCAATAAATTCTGCCTCTTTTATTTTTACAATAATTGTTTCTTCAAGTAAAATGTCATCAAAAGTTGCACTTACAGTTATTGTCGTTTCACCAACTCCTACTGGTGTAATAACGCCGTCTAAAACAGTTGCTATGCTATCGTCTTCAACAGCCCAAGAAACTTCCACATCTTGTTCAACATCTTTAAATTTCACTGTTGCTGTAACAGTGAAATCTTCTGAATCAACCAAAATTTCTACTTCATCATGACTTAAAGACAATATTGGAAAATGTTTTTCAAGCACAATTATTTTAACACTTTCCGAAACATCATCAATTGTTGCATGTGCATATGTTGTACCAGAAGATACCGCGGTAATTAGTCCGTTTTGACTAACAGTAGCAATTGACGGGTTATCGATTGACCAAACAACCGTTTCTTCGGTATTTAAAACCTCCACCACCATTTGAAAAGTTTCCGAAATGTTTAATGAAACCTCTTCTTTGTTTAAAGTAATTTCTACTTCATCATTAACAATCGGTGGTTCTTCTTTATTGCAACTAGCAAAGACAAACAATGCTGCTGCCATTAAAAATAAAACAAAAATTCTTTTTTTCATATTTACCTCCTAAATATTTTTATTAATCTGTTTTATTCAACTTTCATATAAATGAAAACTACTTTAACTACTTGTTTAAAAAATACGTGCTTATTAGTTCTAATTCCGCTATTCGAGGAATACCTAATAAAGTTACATCTCGTTTAAAATCATTAATCATAATTTCTAAATCAGCTTCTGTATAATAAATTCCATATAATTCAATTAATAAATAACGAATGGAAAGACTTTCTAATGTTATCCGATTATATAATGTTTTATACGTTGCCACTTCTGTGCTCTCCAAATGCTTAATTTCATCATATGCTTCATCAATATATGAAAGCCACTCTAATAATAATCCTCTTGGAAAATATTCAGCTTTTTTCATAACTTTACTAGAAACATATCCTGGAACATTAAATTCGTTTGCTAAATGCGCGTGCCAAACGCGGTAACTCTTGTAATATTTGCTCATTGCTGGTTTAGAATCTTTAAAATAGTTGGTAAAAAAATCATCCACTAATGTATCTAAATCTAAAAATGAATTCCATTGTAATTTGGATGATAAAAATTGTTTTAACCTTGCCCAATCAGTAGCCATTGCTTGATTATGCTGGGCTTGGTCAAACATGTACTTAGCATCATATTCCAAAACATATTGATATTTACCTTGAATCGAATTAAAAGAATCAAAAGGTAAGAAATATTCATTAAAATAAGTACTATAACTCCAAATTAGCAAGTTATTTGTTATGGCATTCCATTTTTGCATTGTTGTCGCTACATCAACGTTTTGTTCGTGGTAATAATCATAGTAGTGGTCTGCGTTAATTGGCGCATACATTACTGCAACATTATCTCTTAAAATAACATCTTCATCTATCGCAACATATTTCTTTTGCTTTTCATTCCAAACGGCAGGGGCTTGTTCTGTCGGTTTATAAGCGAATATTACAAGCGTAACATTTCGATCTGGATGTTCTTCTTCTAACCAGTTTTCTATCTTTTCAGCAACAATATTAATGAATAAAATTAGTTCAGCTGAATTTGTCCCATATTTACTGTGTAATTGTTTTGAAATAGGAGCGGATGACCACCCTGGTATATCTTCTTGTCCAAATATTAATAAATCTGCATTAGGAAACTCTAATATTTTTTCTTTCATTACATCAACTACAACTTCTGAAATACCTTCAGGATCTGTCATGAGAGCCAGTTGTCCGCTGCTATACCATTCGGGGTGTTCCTTCTCATAAATATCTGGATCAACTATTGAATAAAAATTATGATATGAAGAAGTACCAGTCCTAATCCACAATTCTTCAAATTTATGCATCCGCATTCTTTGGCCATAAGCGGCATTTTGTGAAAACTCTCCATAATTATTAATTCTATAATCAAAAGAAGGAACGTCAGTTAAGTCAAAATCTAAAACATTCATATCTGTAACATTTCTTTTTATATAAATTTCGTCTGCTGCATATATTTCAAAATCAAATTGTCTTTGTAAAAAGGCATATACAGAATATAAAACACCATTGTTTGTCGCGCCATACAAGAAGAGATTTTCGTTTTTTAACAATATCTTCAAACCACTAAATCCTAGTTCGTCATAATTTATTTCTAAATTAGCTTCTTTTAATAGACTTGTGTTTCCTATCGAAATATATTTGCTGCTAGAATAACTTTCTAAACTCTCATCATCAATTGCTTCCAATGTAATTCCTGTTGCCATACCAAAGAAATATTGTAATTCTTCTACTGCTGTAATAGTTATTAATTTGCCTGCATTTTTAGGATAAACAATAACGTAATCTGTTTTACCATTTTCTACAAGCTTCAATTCGCTTTCTTCTATTGGTTTTTCAACAAATGGCGGTTTATCTTCAACTTCAGGCTTCTTTTTTCTGCATGAAATTAAAATTAAAGATAAAGCAAACACCGTTAATATAGAAAATATTTTTTTCATCTTAAATAATCCTCCTTTTATTTAGAAACAGTTACTATGTTTTCTATAATGTTCATATTCCCTGTTTCATCGACTGCCATGTAAATGATTTTATAAACTCCACTATTTAAAAATGTATAAGTTAAATTATCTTTTGAAATTGATTCTATCGTTTGATTTGGTTTTGAAATAAAATAAAACACTTCAACATTACCATCAAAATTATCGTTAGCAATCGCTGATGCAATGGTAATTTTTTCACCTAGTTTAGCAGTTTCTTTATTAGTCTTTAAAATAGTTATTTCTGGTTTAATATTGTCATCAACGAAAATAGTATATACAAATCTCGTATCGCTCATTCCGCTTCCATCATTTAAAGAATAAGTAACTAAATGTGTACCATAATTTGTCAATTCTAAGGAATAACTTTGATCAAATGGAACATTTTTTAATTCTAAACCATTAATATCTTTCACATAATTATTTTTAGCATCTTGAACGCTTACTGTGCCTTTGACTGTTGGCGAAACAACATCAAATGAATAAGCTTTAAATATAGTCGCGACATCATTCAAATGATATACGGACTTATATTGACCCTCAGTAAAAATTGTTGGCCTCACAAAATCTTCAGAATCGTTTGTCATCGCTTGCCCATTAATGTTGTAAATAATCATGCTGCTTTCACTATCAACTTCTTTTAAATTTGTTTCTAAATAAACCTTCTTTGAACTAAACCCATTGAAAGGATTTCCATTCAAATATTTCTTAACTAAGAAAGGTAATCCCCCATTAACTGAAAAACTCTTATCGCTATTAGAAAAATGCAATTCAACAGCCATTTCCATATTTAAAGAAATTCCAGTGTTAAAAGGACTAAGTTCATCATTTACAAATATCGAGTAAGTATTTAAGGCTGGATCCTTTATAAAAGTAAATCTTATTGATTCATTTTCATCTATCATATCGGTAAGTGTAAATTCCATTTTATTTATCTTGTTTTTGCCTCTTTTAAGAGTAAAGTTCAAAATAAAATTTTCACTACTTAAAGGATTTGCAAAAACAAAATTAGCTTCCTTTAAATTAGGTAAGGTCGTAAGCAATATTGATTGATTAGTCGCTTCTTTTACTAAAGTATTAGTATCAAAATAATTTTCTAATTTTAAACTTCTATCTTCATATGCCTCTATAATTGGTATTTCAAACTCAATTTCTCTTGTTCCTGTTGCTGATACAGCCTTATATTTGATTGTAATAAATCCGTTTTGCGAAGCTATAAATGTGTATTTTGAATCAGTTAATTTATAGTTGTTATTTAAACCATCAGTTACGTAAATATCAGACAAGATCTCTTCTTGTTTGATATAGTCATAAGCCAATACTTCCGGCAAATCATATTCATATCCTGCAATAACATATTTAGGTAAGATTGGATTATCAAAGAAGACAGGATTGTTATTTTCAACAATTCTCAAAGAATATTTGACTTCTTTCGTTTGGCCAGTAAAATCAGTTAACAAATAAATAATTTCATATGTTCCATCTGATTTTGGCAAAAATAAATCTCCCTCAATATTAACAATTTCATTGTCTTGTTTTGCCAATATTTCAATTGTGCCAAAACCAATGCCTTCGCTTAAAATTTCGTAAGGGGCTACTTTTACTTTTTCACCAACTTTTGATTGTGTTTCGATGCCATCTAAATCTATTGCTAAATCTGGTTCAACCCTTGAACTAACTACTTCAATTTCAACAATTTTCATTGTTTCATTCCCAAATTTATCCTTACTACTATATTCGATATAATATATTCCTTCATTTTTTGTTTTAAACCGACCTTCTACTATGTTTAATTCATACCTTTGTGGTGAATAATAGTTTCTCCAAACACGTGTTATTACTTTTGCCTCTTTAGTATAACTATCGTTTGCAGTAGCGTGAAAAACAGGGTATGTTTGACCAGGCTTACCTTTTGGCAATGTTTGTTCGTTATACCTTCCATAATCAACGCTTATTCTTGGACCTTCTGTATCTTTAATTTCTTCTGATAAATCATAATTACCAACTTTTGTAATCATAAAATTAAAACTTTCATAATGATACACGTCAGCAGAGACCCTTAAATACACTTCTCCAGTAGTAAATCCGTCCCAAGTTTCTGAATATAAAGTTGAATCACTTAAATCAGTTATATATTGGCTTGTAATACCATCCGATCCATAAATTCGTTTAGTTTCTAAGTCAATATAAAAACTCAACATTTGATCTCCGATGGCATCCTTTCCATCCTCCATGCCATAAACAGAGTATTTAACAGGATAACCCCATTTATTATTAATATGAGTTATTCCTGATGTCCATTCTATTCCAACGGTATAATCGGTTGATATCCCAGCTTGAACATATAAATTATTTTGCCACCAAAGAGTAGCACCTCCATCATCATCTGGAGAAGTCCCAACTAGTCTAACAAAGTTAGTACTATCATAAATATCTACTAGTTCTATATAAAGTTTAGTAACCTCTTTGTTTCCTGCTCCCATCTTCGGTAAAACGAACATTTCAATAAATGGTTCTTCTTTTGAGAAGCTATTCAAGTCAATAATTTTATTATATTTAAAAACATCTCCAGGCTTTAATGAAACATTTATTCCACTATGGTTTGTTTGATGAATGGATTCATCTTCACCATAAAAAGCATCTGAACCATCAACATTCGTTTCAAAAGTATAATCATTTACAAAGAAGTAAGTTTTTTCTTTATATACTTTCCCATTAACCGTTACCCTATACTCAACGTCATATTTCCCTATCTCAGAAACGATTAACTCGTTTTGCACTAAAACATCGCCATTAGGATAATAGATCACTTTTAATGCCTCATATGATTTACCATCTATTTTAAATGTAGCATTAGGTATTGAAACTTCTTCCCCTACATAATAAAACTCATCTAGCTCTATTTCATCATATTGAAATTCCACGCCATATACTAAGGTTGAATTTATTCTTCCTATTACCATAATGGCAAGCAATAGTACTACAATTGTTAATTTTAAAATTCTTTTCATATTTTATCTCCTATTCTTTAATTCCACCAAAGGAAACCCCTCTGATTAAATATTTTTGGAAAATGATATATAAAACAAAAATTGGTAAAAAAATCATTAAAGCTCCTGCTAATTTCATGGGAGTAGAAGCAATTTCATTTATTGCTGAACTACTATAAGAAAACAATCCCACCGATAATGTCGGCTTAGAAGGTAAATATACCAATGGTGTTTGATAATCGTTCCAAAAACCAATAAATTTAATTAATAATATTGTTGCAAAAACATTTTTAACTACCGGCAACATAATTTTAAATAATATTTGAAAATTATTTGCCCCATCAATACTAGCTGCCTCTTCATATTCTCTTGGTATTTCTTTAAAACTAGCATAAAAAACTAAATAATATACACCAAGAAAGTTTGCTTTTAAAATAAACACACCAAGAAAACTATCATATAGTCCTAAACTATTAACAATCATTTTTTCTGAAGCCATACTTCCCACTATTGGTAAAATCATTGTTACTACAACTATCCAATAAACAACTTTAGATAATTTATAATCGAATCTTGCTGTCACATATGCAACCAAACAAGTTACAAGCGTGGAAACAAACGCACTGCCAACCGAGTAGATCATCGAATTTAAAAACATTCTTTCTATATAAACATACTGACTACTTCCGGTATGACTAATGGTTATAAAGAAATAATTATATGCTGTTTTATAATTACTAAACATCCAAGGACTTGGTAAGCTTAAAGGATTTTCCATATAATCAATAAATGATTTAAAAGATGTTACAAATCCCCATAATAAAGGTAATATTAATGAAGTCGCATAAATAAAAAGTATTAGCGTAACAACTTTCATCCCCAACGTATAATCGCGTTTTCTCATTTTATCCATTTTTTAATCCACCTTTGGTCCATATTTTAATAACAACTTTCGAACTATAACAACCGTTGGAATCGAAATTAGTGTTAAAATTATTCCCACTGTTGCTAAATAAGGATAATCCGCAGCCGACGCTTTAAGAACGCCGCGGTACAAATAATAGCCGAAAGTATATAATCTAGATTGCGTATGTTCACCATAAAAAGCAAAAAGATTTAATTGATTAATAAATATCCCTGCAACACTAACAACAGTTAACTGCACAAACGTAGGCCAAATCATTGGCATAACAACATGAAAAAATTCATGAAATTGATTTGCTCCATCAATTTTTGCCGCTTCAATTAAAGATGGATTTATATTTTCCATTGCCCCAACATAAAGTAAAATTGAAATCCCAAAACCAATCCAAATATTATAAAATATAATAGTCCCGAACGTTGTTTTATGATTAGCCAAAAATCCTAGCATCTCAAAGTCAAAAACATGGCTCATAATATTAGGAATTCCGCTCTCAACAAATTGTAAGAAAATCGTTACCATAACAATACTAGAAATTATTGACGGCATAAATAAAATAACTTTAAAAAACTTATGCCCTCTAAATTTTTTATAAATATAAAATGAAAACAATAACGATAATATTTTCCCAATTATCCCCGCTACAAAGGCTACAATTGAGTTATAAAATGCCGCTTTAAATAGAGACATCGATTGAAACTCAAACAAAAATAATTCGAAATTTTTAAAGTTGTTCCAATAATAAGACCCTTTATTTACATCATAAGAAAAAAACGATAACATCACAGAGTTTACGTTTACTCCAACATAAAAGATTAAGAATTGTAACAGTGGTAAAGCTATAATCACTGTATAAAAAATCATATCTTTTTGTTTTTTATTTAATTTAAATCGTTTTTTACTCTTAGATGTTTGCACTAGATTTTCCTCCGTTTATTTAAGATAATCCCACAATGATTTTGTCCAATAATTATCGTATCCTAAAAAATAATCTTTGGCGGTTATCTTTTCATCAAACATCGCATTTGATGGATAATTATATCGTTTGCTCCTCCCTCCTGACATTATTTCAGTATTAAATATTTGATCAACTCCAACGAATGTAGACACGTTTTTTAAATACATTGGATTCTTTGTTAAAGGACTCACAAATTCTGCATTTTGATGTATATTGTATAGGGCTCTTCCATAATATGTTAATTCGTTTAATTCTTCTTCATTTAGTTTATAATCATATGGTTTAAAGGTATTTGTTATTTTAGTAAATTCTTTTAATGATTCGTCGGTATGAACAAATTGTAAGAACGCTTTTGCCAGGGGTTGTTTCCATTCAGGAACGTTTGCATTAATAAAACCTACCGAAAAATTAGTTTCTAAAAATGTTTGTTTCCCTAAATGATTTTCATCAACTTTTGGAAGTGGCAATATTCCAAACTTGCGATTTTGAGCACTTCCATCGCTACCATAGTTCTTTTCTATTGCTTGGAATGTAGGCCCTGCTTCATGCATCCACCAAATACCATCCATTATCATCCCTACCCTTTTTCGATTTTGCGAGAATTTACTTTGAAGAAAGTAATCTTGGGCAGCTTTATGCGATTGAGATGGACTAAAAGTTAGCGATTCTTTATAAAAGTTTTTATTATTAATTAATTGTTCTAAAAAAGATAACGCATAATATCTTCCTGCTTGTTTACTATAAATTAAATGGCCGTTATCGCTATTTATTTCTTGACTATATAATATTGGATTTCCATCATCATCAAAGTCTTTAATTAAATTAGTAGCTAATCCATCAAAATTATAGCTTAAAGACATTTGTTCAAATCCTTCATAGTCAGCCCATAAATTTCTGACAATATGACTGACATATGATTGCACTTTTCCTCCCCAAGTAATTGGCTCCAAATTTTTCTTATACATATAATCTAGCAAAATAAAGAAGTCTTCATAAGTTGCTGGTAAACCATTATCTTCTTCAGTTTCTATTAATCCATCAGGGCCAGGAGATTTTGGATCTGTAGAACTTCTAACGAATCCATAGCTGTTTCCATAACCTTCAGCCGCAAAATAAAGATTTTCTTCCTCAAATAAATCAACATCATAAATTATTCCATAAAATGCTTGATAAAAAGGAATTGCAAAATATTTATCTTCATTTGTTTTATAAAAATCTATATGAGGATCAAGCATTTTGTCTTCTATTGATTTTTCTTCTCCAGCGCCAAACTCTTTTTTAACAAAATCATAGTTTAAGTTTTCAGTTACAACATCAGAAATATCTAACATTAAATCGTTATTAACAAAATCATAATAATATAACGCTTCAGTAAAAAATATTTCTTGGACTAAATCTTTAACTGTTGTTGATAAATTTTGCCCCACAAACTGCCTAGAGGATGTAATCATTACTTGGACGCCAACTTTACCTTCTTCAAAGGAAACATCTTTATATTTTTCCTCAAAGCGTTCTTTTGCTGCATACAGCCATTCTTCGCCGTATCCTCCTTCAAACGTTCCAATATAAAGTTGGGTTTTACCAACATTTTCTTTTTCACCTTCGCGTTCCCGATCACAAGAAGTTAATGCGAAAATTACTAAAAACAATATTGCTATTATCACAATTTTTTTATTTTTCATTGTTCTCTCCTTTTATAAAATATTTTTCTTCAACATTTACTTTAAAATAATTTGCTAATTCTTTTAAATTTTCATCACTTATTTCATTTATCGTCTTTGAATCTTTAATCAACATATAGATATTTGCAGATTTTTCTATTGTTTCAATCAAGCCATAGGCTTCGTCTATGTCATTTCCGGTTACAAATATGCCGTGATTAGCCCACACGACAGCTCTAGATTTTTTAATTGCTTCAGCTGTTTTTAATCCGATCTCTTTTGTTCCGCATAGCATCCAGGGAAGCACTTTAACTCCATCTGGAAAAACTACAATTGCTTCAGTACAAGTTTTCCATAACGTTTTAGTAAATCCGATTTCATTTAAGTCGTGAATAAAAGTCATCGCCAATAAATATGTTGGATGAGAGTGCATGACCACTCTATTATTGGAGTTTATTTTTTGCCTTTCAATGTGAAGCAATAAATGAGTATACAACTCACTGGTTGGGTTAGTCCCATCTTCTAGACCCCAAATAATTTCATATTTATTATTTTCCAAGATTTTAATTATGCCTAAATTTAAACAAGGCTTTTTAAACATGTTTTTAAAATATTTCCCTGACCCCGTCACGACAAAATATTGTCCTTTAAGCGCCTTTAAATCAACGTCTATTTTTTTAATTCGTCCCGTCGACAATTGACCTAAGTTATAATAATTAACCTCATCATCGGCAAGCCGATATGATAAGTTCCCGCTGTTTTTTTCGTGCCAGCCATTTTTTGACATATGTGTTGTAATGTGAATTATTTCTTGTATGAAATCTGAGTTTAATAGGTTTTCTTTCATCTTTTTAGTCCTTTTTCATATTCTTCGTTTTCTAATATCCAACTAACTCCAATAGGAACTTTGTTGATTAAACAAAAATAATTATAGATGTCTCCTATTGGATATGTTTTTAATTCTTCTGTTAAAACGAGTCTTTTAGTATAGTTTTCATTTAATTCTAAATTTATTAATTTTTCTGTTGGCTCAAGCAAAGCACTTAATAAAGCTTTTTGGACGTTTCTAACACCTACTACCCAAGCCGCGGTACGGCTAATTGTCGCATCAAAATAATCTAAACCAATATAAATTCTATCTTCAAAATTATTTCTAATAATTGCTTTCATAATTTTATTTGTTTCTTCATCGAACAAAACTACATGATCACTATCCCACCTCATAGGCCTCGAGACGTGAAGGGCGATACTATCAAAAAACAACATTAAAGATGCTATTTTATCTGAAATGGATTCTGTAGGGTGAAAATGTCCAGAATCTAGACAAACACTTAAATTGTTTTTTAAAGCATAGTTTAAATAAAACTCAAAAGAACCAGTTGTGTAAGCCTCTACACCAATGCCAAATAATTTTGATTCTACCGTGTCTAAAATATATTTCGAATTTAGTTTATGACTATATATTTTATCTAAAGACTCTTTTAACCTCACTCTAGGACCATACAAATCAATCGGGTTATCTTTAAAACCGTCAGGTATCCAAAGATTACAAACTGATTTTCCGTTTAATTCTTTACCAAAATATTCACTAATTTTACGACTTTGGATACAGTGTTCGATGAAAAAGTTTCTAACTCTTTCATTAGACGAACTCAAAGTAAATCCTTTTTTAGATAATTCGTGTTTAAAGGTAGTTGGATTAAAATCTAACATTATCTCTTCTTTTTTAGCCCACTTAACCCAATCTTCAAAATGTTTTGGTGCTAATTTATCTAAATCGACATCTTCCTTAGTATTAGCATAAATAGCATGTAAATTCACTCTATGTTTACCAGGAATTAAAGATAAAGCAAACGATAAATCACTCGTTAACTCATTAAAATTGGTTGCTTTATAAGGGTAATTTCCCGTTACTTGAATTCCGCCAAAGATATCCTTTTCTCCTAAAAACCCCGTTATGTCGTCGCCTTGCCAACATTGTAAAGAAATGCTGATGCTTTTTAATCTCTCTAAAGCTTTATCAACATCAACACCAACTTCTTCGTACATTTTTTTAGCAAGTTTAAATTTTTCTATTACTGTTTTTTCCATTACTTTTCCTCTATTTCATAATTATTACTTTTGATAATAATTGTTTTGGCCCCTTCTTCTTTAATCATTTCAAACAATTCAATTCTCAGCCAATTTAATAACTAGTCTTAAGGCTTCTAAGATATCATCACGATAAATAATATCTTTTAAATCATTTACACTATCTAAATAATTTTGATAATATTAAATTAATAGCCTCGCATCTTTTCTTAATAAATTAGGCATTAGTGTATGTCTACACATAAAGTGCGACTGCGATAATTGGAATCATGATTTTTCATTTTTTCACCACGGAACTCTTTTATTTTCCAAACCCTATTAATTTCAATAACATTTAATCACATCAATCAAAACCATCGGTAGTAATGAAGTCTACTTTAAAATTTAAAGAACCTTTTACTATTTGCTCATTATTTAATGTCCAACAATTAATAAGTCTATCATGCTTTCTTATTTTTGAAACCAATTCAGCATTCATAATTGCATGATAAATATCAAAATCAAAACCGTATTTTAACGCTTTATCAATAAGTTCATCGTCAATTTTACTTATTAAGTATTGGCCTTTAATAGTTTTATCAATATTGTAAATATCAATTAAATTATCTAAGTGAAATGTAATAATTATTATCTCTTTAAGACTAATATAATTTTTAATATACTCAATAACATATTTGACATCTCCAAAATTTAACAAAGGTTTTATTTCAATAACAGGAACTGTATTATATTTTTTGCATATTAACAAATACTCTTTTAGCGTTGGAAGCTTTTCTCCTGTTTTATCCATTATCAATTTATTTAGTGTCTCATAATCGTGATCTTTTAAATAATACTTAGTATCATCATTAACTAATATATAATCATCATGATGCGTCACTATTTGCCTATCTTTTAAAATATGGATGTCTGTCTCAATGCCATAAAAAGGCAACATAGCGGCATTTTCAAATGCCGGTATTGAATTTTCTGGATATTTGTATGATAAACCTCTATGAGCGATCCATTTTGTTTGTTTATTAAAGATAATGTTATTCATTTAAATAATTCCTTTCTATTTTTTTCTTCACTTAATTTTTGCTAATATCTTTAAGTATCTTCCATACGCTTCTTCATAATCTTCAACTTGATTAGGTTCATATATTTTATTATCGCCTTTTTCAAATAAATCAATTCCTTCATTAATTGTTTTAATAACACCACTAGCTTTTAGTTGAATTATTAAATTACCTATAACCGTCGCTTCAGTATGCCCTATAATAACCTTAGTATTAGTCGCTGATGAAATCATTTGATTTAAAATTTCAATATTTCCACCCCCACCGACAAGATAAATTTTATTAAACGTTCTTTGTGTAATCTTTTCTAACTTTTCAATATTTGTTTTATATTTAAAAACTAAACTTTGATACACTGTCATTGTGATTTCACCAATCGTTGTTGGGATTTTTTGATTTGTTTCTTGGCAATAATTTTTAATTTCTTCTACCATATTATTAGGAGCCATAAATCGAATATCATCAACATCGATAAAGGAAACAAAAGGTCTAACCTCAACCATTTTTTCATAAATATAATGATAATCAATCTTTGAATTATCTTTTTTAAAAACTTTTATCACTTCATTAATAATCCATAACCCCATAATGTTTTTTAAAAATCTCACATTATTGTCATAGCCTAACTCATTAGAAAAATTATATTTTTCAGCGATTTTAGACGTGTTAGGTTTTGTTAAACAAGTTCCTAATAAGCTCCATGTTCCACTACTTATAAATACTTGGCTTTGTTTTTTAGGGATACTGAGTATCGCACTAGCTGTATCGTGAGAACAAACAGCGATAACTTTTATCTTTTTGGTTGTTACTAACTCCTTCATTACTTCTTCTTTTAAATAACCGTAACTATTTCCATTTTCAATAAATTTAGGAAAAACATCTTGACCAATGTTTAATTTTTCAACTTCATCAATAACATCATAAGTGTTTGCGTTCATTAAATTGGTTGTAGAAAAGTTGGTTTTTTCAGTAGCCATATTACCTGTTAAGTAATAAGCAATTAAATCTGGCAGTAATAAAACTTTATCATATTTAATCTTTAAAACATCGTTTAAATAAACCAGTTGATACAAAGTATTAAAAGGCATATATTGAATACCTGTTTTAAAATATAGTTCCTCTTGATCAATCTTTTTATTTACTATCTCTTTGCTAACAACTCCTAAATTATTACGATAACTTAATGGATTTTGAACCAGGTTATTATTTTTGTCTAAAATTCCAAAATCAACCCCAAAAGTGTCAATTCCAATAGAGACAATATTATCATGTTTTTTCAGAGCCATCCTTAGCCCTTTTTTAATTTCTTTTAATATCATTTTGATATCCCAATATAAATATGAACCTTCTTTAATTAAGTAATTAGAAAAACGGTGGATCTCAACCAACTCAACTAAAGCGCTATCATTATTAAATAACATAACTCTCCCTGAGGTTGCACCTAAGTCAACCGCTACAAAAGCCTTCATATTATATCCCCATTCTCCTCAACGATTATAACTAATTATGATTTTTTAATCAATTATATGATTACACTTTGACAAATAATCATTATAACGCTATAATTAAATCATATTTAATCATATTGTTTTTAAACTTTGGAGGTTTTTTATGTTAATCGCTGAGCGCCACCAACAAATATTGGCTATTGTTAAAAAGCATAAAACTATTTCAACCAACGAGTTAATCGACTTAGTTTTTGTTTCTCCAGCTACTTTAAGGAGAGACTTAATTAAAATGGAGAAAAACGGTTTAATCAAACGGAGTTTTGGGGCCGTTTCTTTAATCGACTCTCTTTCTGAAACATCTATCTACATTCGCTCACAAGAGCAAATTAAAGAAAAAAAACAAATAGCCAATGCTTGCATGCCACTACTAGGAGATAATTCATCATACTTTATTGATTCGTCTTCTACTATTGGCGTTTTACTCCAACTGTTTGACCGTTTTAAAAATTCTACAATTATTACCAATGGTATTGATAATGCTAGAATTTTAGCAGAGACTAAATTATTAAAAACTTATATTACACCCGGATTAATAAACTATACAACTAATTCTATTATTGGAATAGACGCGATCAATTATATTAATTCCTTTAATTGTAATTATTTTATCTTTTCTTGCACAGGCGTTAATGTCAATGGCATTAATGAAGCAAACTTCGAACAAAACGCTATTAAAAAAGCAATGCTTACAAACTCTAAAACTAAAATCCTCTTAGTCGATCATACCAAGTTTGATAAAATATATTTAAGTAAAACTGTTAATTTTAACAAAATCGATTATATTATCACCGATAAACAACCACGCAGTGAATACCTTGAAATATTTAAAGAAGCTAATGTTAATTTAATCGTTACATCTTAAGAAGTTATTGAAACTGTTAATAAAGGCTTTAAAAACTAAACTAATGATGGTTTTAACATTATTGGTTTAGTTGTTTTATTTGATTGATAATATTTTTTTACAATGTTAAAAATTAGTATTGTATTTAACTTATATAT
>JBAYTA010000030.1:0-19388 GCA_041675865.1 Bacilli bacterium
ACCAACAACTCCTAACAAGATTATATTTGGAGATGTTACTGAAGAAGTTAGATACAATGATACTTTAGCTTTAGTTGATGAACATGGTAGTGGAATCAATATGCGTCTTGATGCATACAACGACTCAACAATCTATGTATATAGCCGTAGAGGATTCTTAGCTGCATTAGCAGATCCAGATGTTATTGCTGGTTCAAGCGCAAATGGTGGTATGCCATTACTTCCGTGGAGTGTAGTTGTAGTTGTTGATAAAGATGGTAAAGTTGTACAATTTAGAAATTGGACTAAAATTTACAATGGTGCTGGAGAAGATATTTCTGCAGATTATCCAGATGCATTAGCTACAGCTGTAAGTTCAAATAAACATGGATTATTAGCTGATTTAGAAGATGTAATTCCTGTTGATGGACATCTTATTGTATTCCCTGTAACTGCTGCAGGTGCAATTCGTCTAAAAGGATTACAAATATTCTGGAATCCAACAATTACTGCAAGTAATGACTTAGTTACAGAAAGATCTGTTGATTGGACTGAAAGCGTAGTAGAAGTTAAACCAAATCATATTGAAACAATTTCTGCATTCTATGGTCTAGAAGAAAAAGTTATTCATTTCAATAATAAGAGTTCATTAGTTTCAAGCGGTGGAAACATTGCTATGAGATTTGCAAATGACGGAGTATTCTTTGTTTATTCTAAAGAAGGATATTTAGCTGCACTAGCTGATGAAACTGTAAGTTCAAGTAATGAGGATAATGGAGGATTACCATATCTTCCTTGGGGAGCAGTTGCAATCTTTAACGCTGATGGAACTATTGTTCTATACAGAGTTGATAAACATGGTCAATATAACTCTCTAGGTGAATTCACTACTTATACAGAAGCTGGATATGATGATCTAAAAACTAATGATGGTGGTGGATTATTAACTGGCTTAGACGCATTAATTCCTGATGGTGGATATATTGTTATATTCCCATTCACTGGTGCAAATGACCAAAAACTTATTTCTAAGCAATTATTATGGAATGAAGAAGGAAACTTAGGAAGTGAAAGAACTCTAGATTGGTCTAAACCAATTCTTAAGATTCAAGAATTAGGTCAATTCGTTGCTCCATTTGAATTAACTTGGTTTGAAGAAGAATTCGAAGATACAATCTACAATGCAATTATTAATGATAAACAATATCATGTTACTGTAGATGATGAAGCTATGTGGGCTCATGACCCAAGCGGTTACAATTTTGTTGGTAGAACAGAAGCAAATAGTCATTTCTGGCATATTGTTACTAAAGAGAATATCGACTTAATTTCAGAACGTAAAATGGAATGGTTAGGTCTTGTAATAGTTGCTAATGCTGATGGAACAATTCATCACTTTAGAGTAGCTGGAAAAGACGTTAATGATGTTGCAATTAATAAAGTTGTAACAGTTGTTGATGGTGTTAGAACTATTAAAGGTGTAGATGATGCTCTATGGGGTAATGGTGTTGCGCCAACTAATGCTAACTCATTAGAAAATGTTGCAAATGTTATTCCTGATGGTGGATTTATAATTGTTCTTCCGGGACATTTCGGTCATCATATGCCTATTTACAATTCATTAATGGAAATGACAGATGAAGAATTTGCAACTCATTCATTCTTAAAAGAAACTGAAACTGATCCTGGCACAGATCCAGAACCTGCAGAAGATATAGTACAAATTGGTTCATTAGAAATTAAATATACAATTAATGATGAAGCAATGTGGGCAGAAGATCCTGGTTATAGCTTTGTAGGACGTTCAGAAACTGGAAATACTCAATTCCACGTTGTTACTAAAGATCAACTTTCTTTAGTAGAAGGAAAAGCAAGTAACTGGGGTGGAATGGTAGTTGTTGCTAATGCTGATGGAACTATTAACCATATTAGATATACAAAATCCGGAACATATATCCATAATGTTGTCTACTTTGATTCTGAAGGTGTAAGAGCTACTGCTAATAGCACTCATGAATTATGGGGTAATGGTGTAAATGTTGCTGTAGATCATAGTTATAATGCAATGTATAATGCAACTGTTGGAATTCCTGATGGCGGATTTATCGTTGTTGCAACTGATCATGGTTCAAGCCTAGCAACTAATGTTTACGATGCATTAATGGCATTAACAGACGCAGAACTAGTTGACGTTTTCAAGCAAATTATATTTGAATAGCATCTAAAAGCTAATGAAAAAAATAGAAGCTAGGAGTTTTCATAGCTTCTATTTTAAATAAAAAAAGAGAGGAGTAAATTATGAATTTCGAAAAATATATTAACAGTCGTTGGTATCAACTATTTAATGTTTTATATAAATTAGTAATAATTAGTTTACTCTTCTTTTTCTTTTCTACTTTTACTTTTTATATATTTGGAATAATTGCTTCTGGTATTGCTGCATTTATTATAATACGTTCAAGTAATAAAGATAATGATTTACCAATACTCTTAACATTTTGGCTAGGATTTAAAAAGAATTATCTCAAGGCCTTAAAAATTTCACTAATCATTTTTGTGTTAGCGTTTATATTAATATTTAATACATATTATTTTTACCGGCTAACAATTGAAGCTAAATCAATGTATAGTTTTATAGCTTTATATTTAATGATTGGTCTTGACATAATTTTATTTACAGCAACTATCATGATAATGTTAGTTTGTGTTTATTTTCCTTATTTAAAAACTTTTAATACTATTAAATATAGCATTATTATGTTATTTGCATTTCCTGGAGCATTCTTTATGCTCGTAGGATTAATAATTACTTTTTTGATACTTAGTTATTTGTTTTGGTATTTGATACCCTTATTAATTCCTGGATTGTTCTTCTTTATTGTTTATATAATCTATAATTCAAGATTAATGAGGTTAGTTGATGAAGATGGGATTTTGCCGCAAGATGCATTTAATTATTTAAATGAGTTTAGGGCAAAAATTGCAAGTAAAAAGAAAACAAAGTTGAGAAATTAAAATGATTGATAAATATTGTATAAAAAGCCATTTAAAAGACGAGCGGGGTTATTGATATGAAGTATAAAATTTTAAAGAAATTAATTAAATTCACTCTTTATATATTTATTTTTGGTGCGTTTATATCTTTACATGTAGAAGAAGAAAAAATGAGAGTCCAAGCAGCAACAACAACTGCAGTATCTTCTGATGAAAATAGTTATGCAAACTATTTACGAAAAAACTCAAACAATAATAGACCTAATAATATTATCAGTGTTGATGCTACAATTGGATATACATATGAAGCTGATCTAGAAATAGGTAGCGAAGATGATTTTGTTGTTCAAGGTGAATTTTTAGGTAGAGAGGGAATTTTAATTCCAGAAACTGGAAGTATTACATATACAATAACAGTTCCCCAAACAGGATTATATAATTTAAAAATGGATTATTTAGCAATCCTAGATTATGAAGATAAGACAATTAGCCGTTCTGCATCAATTGATAGAGGGATCTTAATTGATGGGGTTACTCCATTTTTAGAAGCTAAGAACTTTATCTTACATCGATTATGGGAAGATAAATTTAATGTAACTGATGCAAGAATCGAAGATAAAAATGATCTTAAACCATCGCAAATTGAAATGCCTGCTTGGCAAGAAAGAATAGTCCAAGATATGAATGGTTATTATGAAGATCCTTATTTATTCTATTTAACTTCAGGAAATCATGATATTACATTTGTATCTAATCGTGAACCAATGGTTTTAGCAAGTTTTTCTTTTGGTCAGTTTGTTGACATTAAACCTTATAATGAAGTTATTAATTCACTTGAAGGAATGGGACTTAAAAAGCAACAAACAGCAATTCACACTATAGAAGGAGAAGATGCAAATTATAAAACATCACCTACTCTAGCTCCTGTAGAAAATAATTCAAGTAGTCGTTTATCACCATATCGTAGATTTATGGTTTCTTACAATACAATTGGTGGATATAACTGGCGCCTCGCAGGTGAAGCTATTACTTGGGTAGTTCCTGATAATTTTGAAGAAGGATTATATAATTTATCTTTTAAAGTATTACAAAACTATACAAGGGGTATGTTTACAACAAGAACTCTTTATATTAATGGAAGTATTCCTTTTAAAGAAGTGAAAACAATTGAATTTGCTTATGATAATGATTGGCAAAATGTAACTCTTGGTGATGATAATGGCGCATATTGGTTCCATTTAAAACCTGGTGATGAGGTAACCTTAGAAGTAAGTAGTGGTAGATATGGAGATTTTATTCGTCAAATCGATCAACTTATTTATGATTTAAATTTTTTATATCGTGAAATTGTAATGATAACTGGTGTATCACCATCGCCTACATTAGACTATTTATTAGAACGTAGAATTACAAATTTATATGAGCAAATAGAAAATGCGCAAGAAGTATTAAATGAAGTAATAGATGGAGTAGAATCTATTGCTGGTCGTGGTGAAAAAATAGGACCACTTGAAAGAATGTTGGTTTTACTTGAAAGATTTGAAAAAGGTGAACGAGAAATTGCTCGTGGTCTTGGTGCTTTGAAAGAAAATATATCTTCTTTAGGTACTTGGACTAGTTCAATGAAAGAACAACCTCTTTCAATTGATTTAATCTATTTCCATGGTGAAGAAGTTGATCTTCCAAGAGCTCACTCAAATATATTTGAAAAGATATGGCGTGGAATTATCTTATTTTTTGGTTCGTTCTTTGTAGATCAGTCACTAACAAGTAACATTGAAGGTGGAGGAGAAACAATAACTGTTTGGATATCTTCAGGACGTGACCAAGCTAGCATTTTACGTCAGTTAATAGATGAAACATTTACTCCGGACGAAGGAATAAATGTAGATTTGAAATTAGTAAATGCTGGAGTATTACTCCCTGCAACTGTCTCAAAAAATGGACCTGATGTTTCACTTGGTGTAGGAGAAGACCTACCAGTGAACTGGGGTATAAGAAATGCAATGTATGATCTAACTACTTTTTCAGATTTTGAAGAAGTAAGAGCAAGATTTTATGATAGTGCAATGTTACCACTAACATTTGATAGAAGTGTTTATGGTCTTCCTGAGCAGCAAAATTTCCTTGTTATGTTTTATCGCGAGGATATCTTAGAAGAAATAGGGATAACTGAACTTCCAAAAACGTGGGAAGATGTGATTAGTCTTATTCCTATTCTTCAACAAAGAAATTTAGAGTTTTATTTACCAAATGTTGCAGGTGGATTAAATCCAATCCTATATGCATTAATTAAACAAAATGGTGGATCTTTATATACTGAAGATTTAAGAGAAAGTGCTCTTATGGAAGAAAGAGCTAGGGATGCATTCATCCTATTTACTAAATTCTATGCTGATTATAAGTTTGTACAAAGTGCAAGTTTTATCAATAGATTTAGAACTGGTGAAATGCCAATAGGAATTAGTTATTATACAGAATATAATACTCTATCTGTATTCGCACCAGAAATAAGGGGTCTATGGGGATTTGCTCCACTGCCTGGTACATATAAGGGCTTAGATGATGATGGATTTGAAATTATTGACAATTCTTCCACATCCAATATTTCCGCAGCGATAATGCTTAAGAGTACTAATTATCCAAATGAATCTTGGAGATTCTTAAAATGGTGGACTTCGAAAGATACACAAGTTAGATATGGTAGAGAACTTGAAGCTATTATGGGAGCAGCTGCTAGATATAATACTGCAAATATTGAAGCATTAGCAGATTTACCGTGGCCAACTAAAGACTATCGAGTTTTAAAAGAACAGATGGAAAAATCTAATGGTATTCCAGTTGTTGTTGGAAGTTATATTGTTGGTAGATATATAGATAATGCATTCCGTGGAGTTATAAATAATCATGCAAATCCGAATGATAGTTTATATATTAATGTTCTAAAAATCAACAAAGAACTAGAACGTAAACGTAAAGAGTTCGGTTTAGAGTAGGTGTGAGAGATGGAAGTAACAAATAAAAGAGAAATTAGAAAAACAAAGCGTAGAGAAAAACGTGAAAAGCTATTAAAAAATATCAAAGCAAATAAAACCATCTATTCTATGATGGCACCGTTTCTTATAATCTTCTTTGTTTTTACAGTATTTCCGGTTTTTGTGTCATTCGGACTAAGTTTCACTTCGTTTGATATGTTGCAATTTCCGAAATTTGTAGGCTTAGACAATTATATATCATTGTTCTTATATGATGAGGTGTTTATTACTGCTTTAAGAAATACATTTATTTTAGCTATTGTAACTGGTCCGCTTTCATATTTACTTGCATTTTTCTTTGCATGGTTAATTAATGAATTACCACGTAAATTGAGATGGATCATGACTTTAATATTTTATGCTCCTTCAATATCTGGGAATGCATACTTATTATGGAGTTTAATTTTTTCTGGTGATATGTATGGCTATGCTAATGCTATTTTGTTAGAACTGGGAATTATTAATGAAGCAATAATATGGTTACAAAATGTACAATATATTTTACCTATATTGATAATTGTACAATTATGGTTAAGTTTAGGAGTGAGTTTCTTAGCATTTATTGGTGGACTTCAAAGCACAAATAAGGAACTTAATGAAGCTGGAGCTATTGATGGTGTTCAAAATCGTTGGCAAGAATTATGGTATATTACTCTACCACAAATGAAACCACAGTTATTATTTGGTGCTGTTATGCAAATAACCACAAGTCTTGGGATTGCAACAGTATCGATTGCCCTAGTTGGATTACCATCTGTAGAGTATGCAGGTCATACAATAGTTACACATTTAATCGACTTTGGAAGTAATAAAATGGAACTAGGTTATGCATCTGCAATTGCCACAGTATTGTTCTTTATTATGATTGGTGTGAACTTAATCGTTCAAAAAATCCTAAGAAGGGTGGGAACATAAAATGGCAAATGAAAGTAAAATTATTCAAGCAACTAAAAGCAATTTAGAATCAATTCAAAGAGAAGCACAAACTTTAAAAATTGATAATTTAAATTTTGCGGAATACAGAAGACTTCAAAGAAGAATAAAAAAGCAAAAACGTCTTAGTAGATCTTTAGGTGGAGATATAGCTTTATTTACTGTATTATTTGCATTTGGTTTATTTAGTGCATATCCCTTAATTTTCACAATCGCGAATGCATTTAAACCATTAGATGAAATATTTATTTTTCCACCAAAACTATTTCCTAGAAGTTTCACTTTAGACAATTTTGTTGATTTATTTAATTTAGTTGGAAATTCAAGAATTCCAATATCGAGATTTTTATTTAATACAGTATTTATAACTTTACTTGGAACTGTAGGACATGTAATAATTGCATCATTATGTGCTTATCCACTTGCGAAACATAAGTTTCCTGGACGTGGATTAATAACTGCATTAGTAATTTATTCATTGATGTTTTCATCACATGTAACAGGAATTCCTAACTATATGATGATTAGTTGGCTTGGTTTACTTGATACACCATTCGCAATCGTTATTCCTGCAATTGGTTATACATTAGGATTATTCTTAATGAAACAGTTTATGGAAACTATACCAACTGAATTATTAGAAGCTGCAAAAATAGATGGTGCTGGTGAATATACAATCTTTTGGAAAATTGTTATGCCACTAGTTAAACCAGCTTGGTTAACATTAATTATCCTTTTATTCCAAAGCTTATGGGGAGCTGATGGTGGTAGTTTCATCTTTACAGATTCACTAAAACCATTAAGTTATGCCTTGAGTCAAGTTGTAAGTGGTGGAGTTGCAAGAACTGGTGCTGCATCCGCTGTAACTGTTATTATGCTAATTGTTCCTATTACTGTATTTATGATTTCTCAAAGTAGAATTATTGATACAATGGCACATTCAGGTATTAAGTAGAGCTGTGAATATGAAGAAGTATGGTATTTTTATAGTTATAATATTTGTATCTTTATTAACTCTTAGTCTTGATATACCTAAGATTAAAGGTGCATCTTATAACTATTCAGAATTTTTATTGACCATTGAAGCACCAGAAGCAATGATAGTCAAACAAGTTATCAAATCAGGCGATTTGAAAGATGAGATTAATCAACCAATTGAATTTGGAGTATTAAAAGATGTATTTGTTTTAGAAAGTGAAACTTTAGGAACAAGAATCTATATTCTTGACCAAACAAATAATAGAATTATTACTTTAAATGAAAATTTTGAATATATTGGTAAATACCCAAATATTGAACCAGTAGAAGGCATTCCAGTAAATGATGCATTTACCCTTCATTCACCTAGTGGTATTCATGTAACCGAAAAAAATATCTATGTTGCTGATACTGAAGGTGAAAGAGTTGCAGTATTTACTCATAACTGGGGCTTAAGGCAAGCAATTTCAAAGCCAGATGATCCGACTTTTGATGAAGTTGCCTTCAAACCTCTTAAAGTTTCTATTGATAATATTGATGGCAAAACTGAAAGAATTTATGTTGTTGCATCTAATATTTTCGAAGGTATTATTGATATTAATCCTGATTATTCGTTTAATCGTTATATCGGTTCATCATCTGCACAATTATCTTTATGGGATAGAATAAGAATGATTTTCTTCTCACAAGAACAACGTTCTAAAGTTGGGCTTAATTTAGCTGTAACTTATAATAATATTTTAGTTGATGATAGTGGCTTTATATATGCTTTATCTAGTAGAGCATCAGGTAAGCCTGTTCAAAAAATAAATTCAAAGAGTAATGATGTCCTAAAACAATATGGTTATGGACCTGTTGTTGGGGATTATCAAATATACGATAAGTACTCTGAGTTTATTGATATAAGTATTGGAGATTCAGAAACATATAGTATATTAGATAGAGCAATGGCAAGAATTTTCACTTATGATTTTGAAGGTCATCTGCTGTATATTAGTGGTGGTTCTAGTATTTTCCAAATACCAGAAGCTATTGCTTATTATAAAGACAATATTTTAGTTGTTGATTCATCTTCTAAATCATTAACAATCTTAGAACCATCTGAGTTTGCAAATCAAGTGAATTTAGCAACCCATGCTTATTACAATAATGATTATGCTTTAGCTGCACAAGAATGGAGAAAAGTATTAACTTTAAATACTAATTACTTATTAGCTTATGGTGGTATAGGTAAAGCAGAATATCGTCAAGGTAAATATCAAGAAGCTATGGAGAATTTTAAATTAGCATCTGATATTCCAAATTATTCTGCAGCTTACAAAGAGTATAGAACTCAAAAATTAGAAAATATATTGCCATATATTTTAATAGGTGGTTTTGGCTTAATTTTCTTTATGTTCTATAAAGCAGTTAAGAAAAATATTAAAAGAAATAGGGAAGAAGGAGAATAGAAGTGGAGAGATTTAAAGAAAAATTAAAGATATTTTATCAAGACACAATTAAATATCCTCTATATCTATTAACTCATCCTATAAAAGGCTATTATGAGTTTAAAAGAGAAAAGCAAGCAAAAAATTATGTTGCTTGGGTCTTTCTTGCTTTAATGTGCGTTTTAGCAATGGTTCAGTATTTATCAAATGGAATTATGATTAACCGCAATGATCCAAATCGATTTAATGCTTACTTATTAATTTTTATAGTAGTTGCACCAGTTTTCTTAATAACAGCAGGAAACTGGAGTGCAACAGCATTAATGGATGGAAAAGGAACAATGGGAGATATATTTAAATTAGTCTGTTATGCACTTTTTCCGATGATTGTAGTTGGTTTTCCACTTGTTATTATAAGTAATTACATTATCCTAGAAGAAGTGAACTTTTTAAATATTATGACTACTTTATCAGTTGTGTTAACGGGTTATATGATGTTTTTTGGTCTTATGGGAGTCCATGAATATAGTGTTAGTAAAACAATAATTACTATCCTTTTCACAATCCTAGCAATAGCAATAATAATTTTTATTGTATTATTGTTTTTAACCCTTATCCAATTATTCGTTTCGTTTATCATAGCCATATATAAAGAGATCGTCTTCAGGTTCTTTTAGGAGGTATGGATTTATGAAAAAGCAAAAAATTACTCAAGAAAATTATTATAGTGCTCCGTTTCTCAAACGAAGCTTATATAGAATGAAGATGGCGATTACTAACTGGTTTCATAATTTTCGCCTACCTCTAGGTAAAATTATTGGGTTACTAATAATTGTAATAATGTTTTTAGGGCTTTACTTTATTGTGAAAGCAAATGCAATAGATATACCAGTTAGACCTCCTTATAACCATACTGAGGCAGAAGGATTCTTCTCTGCAATCTCAAAATACAACACAAACTCATTTTCAAATAAAGTTTATGAAAATGAATTGCTAATTTTTACCTTTGATGAACAAACTACTCATTTCTCAGTCTACAACAAAGATACAAAACAAACATGGTATTCTCATCCATTTAAAATTAATTCAGAAGGAGATCCTGTAGCTGATTTAGAAAGAGATATAGTCAATGTTTATTACTACCATTCACTTGGTGCTGCCTCAAGTATGGGTAATTACAGGTATGCTGTAAAAGAGGAACTAATTAATGAGATAAACAAAGGGACTGATTATTGGATTCGTTATAATGATGAAGAAAAATCAGTGGAAGTGGTCTATATAATTAGTAATAAAAGTTTATCGACTGCTGACTTTCCAACACAAATTAGTTTTGATAGATTTGATGAAAAAATTATTGAACCATTAAATGAAATAGGTACAGAAGAAGCATTATTAGCTGGTGAAGAAATAAAGATGCTTTATAATCCTATTCCAGAGATTAAAGCTTGGAAATTAAAAGAACTTGGTCCTGTTGCCCTGCAAAGAATTGATACAATTTTAAAGTTAGCAGGTTATACAGATGAAGATTTAGCTTATGATAATGCCGACCAAGGTATTCAAACTGAGGATTCTAGAGCTAGTTTTGAAATAGGTGTAAAATATACATTAACAGATAGTGGTTTAGAAGCAAAAATAATTAATGAATCGATTGTAGAAAGGGCGAATGCTCCTGTAATCTATATCGACTTCTTACCTTATTTTGGTTCAAGTACTATTGAAGATAGTGGTTATGTAGTTATTCCAGAAGGACCTGGTGTATTAATAAACCACAATAGTGGTAAAAACTATGCAGCTAAGCGTTTATATGGACCAGATGCAGCAAATACTAGAGAAACTAAATCAAATGACTTATTAAATATTAGTTTGCCACTTTATGGTGTAAAACAAAATGATGGTGGTTTCGTTAGTATTATTAAAAATGGTGCAAGTATGGCAACATTGCTTGCATTTAATCCAACATCTAGTGCTCCATATAATTATGCATATTATAGATTCCATTATAGAGAAGGTACAGGTTATGATTTTGTAACTTGGAGAACTGTTCAACCTGTAACTATTTGGACTAAAAATTATAGTTTAGAAGATTATACAATTGAATATCGCTTTTCTGATAAAGAAGTAATTGAATATCCAGATATGGCAAATATGTATAGGGAATATTTACTTGAACACGGTTTAACTGCAAAGGATTTGAGCGATGATTTAATACTAAACCTAACAATGCTTGGGGGATATGAATATTTATCAACTACTTTAGGCTTTCCAACTACTAAAGTTGGATCACTAACAACATTTGATCAAGCAAAGATAATTCTTGATGAGTTAATAAGTGATGATGTTGATGATATTAATATAATCTTTAGAGGTTGGATGAATGGTGGTATCCGTCATACTAGTCCTAAGAAAATAAAAAATGAATCTATCATTGGAAATAGAAAACAATTGATTGAATTTAGTAATTACTTAGATGAAAAAGGAATTGGCTTTTATCCTGAAGCTAATATCCATACTGTTTATACTGATAAAAACTTTAGTAAGAAAGATGATAGTGTAAGAACTGTTTTCGCAAATGTAGTAGAAAGTTATAGATTCAATCCAGCTACTTTACGAGCTGATAGGAATACTACACCTTACTATACTTTAAGATCAAGTTCTTATGAAAAACTATTAGATAATATGCTTAAGAGTTATAAAAAGCAAAAACAAGATGCAATATCTTTACTTGACTTAGGTAATTCATTAAGCGGAAGTTATCGTAATAAAGATACATTATTTAGAAGTGATACTGAAACTGCTAGTGTTAAACTTCTAGAACGCATGAATCTTGAAAATATAACTAAAATTAATCTTCATAATCCTAGTGGTTACACATTAGATTATGTAACAAATGCAGTTGATCTTACAATGTTTGGACCGCAAAGTAAACAAGTAGATGCAGCAATTCCTTTCTATCAACTTGTAGTTAGTGGTTTATTTGAATACGCAGGAGATTCTATTAATCTACTTGACTTGTATTCGTATCAAACACATGTTCTAAAAACAATTGAAACAGGATCAAATCTTCATTTTACATGGAGTTATGAAGATACATTAGATATTACTAAGACAGAATATAATAATTATTATTCAACTTATTATAAAAATTGGTATGAAAAAGCTGTTGATACTTATCACGAAATTAATGATTTAGGTATTAGTGGTGCAAGATTAATTGACCATAAGTTTATAAATAATAATCCAAAACTAGTTTTAGTTACTTATTCTAATAATATTTCAATCTTAATTAATTATACAAATAATGATATTCTACATATTGATGAACTAGTTCCAGCAATGGGCTATAAGGTGGTGAGCTAAATGAGTAAAAATTTAACATATAAATCTTATGATAATATTTATTTATCTGTTAAGAGAATAGATAAACAAATAAGTAAGATAGAATTAAAATTAGAAAAAAATAGCGACCAACCTAAGTTAAAAGAAGAATTAGTTAGCTTAAATGATAAAAAACAAAGTTTCTTAAATGAATTAGAAATATGCAAGGAACTAAGGATTAAACATTTAGAAAAACTAAATAATGCTGATCAAGATAAAATCTCTATGTATGAGAATACCTATCAAGAGCTAAGTCTAAAACGTGAAGAGTGGCAAGAAAAAGCTAATTTAAAACTTTCACCTGATGGTAAATTAAAAACCCTAAAGAAGATTAACCATGCAGGTAGAGTTGGTGGACAAAAGACAGTTAGAAAAATGATTCTTACTGCTAATAAAATGAATAAACTTGCCAATAAAGTTAGAACTAGAGAAGAACATATTAAGCGACTTAATGAAGGTACTTATGAACCAATAGGCATGATTAATAATTTTCTAAAATTCTGGAAAGCAATTCCATATAATAAACAGCAACAAATCTTTGGTTATTTATTTGTACTTCCATGGGTAGTAGGGTTTATAGTATTCTTCTTGCTTCCGATTTCAACAACACTATTTTGGAGTTTAAATGAAGTTAAACCTGATAAGGGAGTATTAGCTATAACATGGGTAGGATTTAATAATTTTAAAGCTTTATTTACAAGTTATGTTGATGTTTATGGAGATACATTTGGGAGTGTTTTAGCTGATTCTTTATTTAGTCTTACATTAAATTTAATTGTAGTGGTTATATTTAGTTTAATTATTGCTGTATTATTAAATACAAAATTTAGAGGGAATTCATTTGTGAAGGCAATATTCTTTATTCCGGTTATCTTTAATGCAACTGCAATTGCTTTTGCACAAGATGGGCTTGGTGGTAGAATAAATAGTTCTATGTCAGGTAATTTCACAATCGCAAATGATTTTAATGCCCTCCTTGCTAGTATGTCACTTCCTGATGGATTTACTGCCTTTTTAGTAACTGCTGTAAATCAAATATTTACAATTGTAAATATGTCTGGAGTTCAAATTTTGATATTCTTAGCAGCTATTCAATCTGTTCCTAACAATCTATATGAAGCAGCAAAAATGGAAGGTGCTACAAAATATGAAATATTTTGGAAAATAACTTTTCCAATGGTATCACCGATATTTTTAACTGCAGCCATTTATACCATAATTGATGGTTTTGCACGGAGTCCGATACTTAATTTCTATGAGACTTCAAGAAATGTATCGCAATATGGAATTGCATCGGCTGTTGCTGTAATTTACTTCATATTTAGTGTTTTATTTATTGGTATTGTTTATTATATTATGAAAGCGGGGTTGTTCTATCATGATGAAAAATAACAAACTTGTTTCTAATATAAAACAAAAACTACATAATCTTCAACATAATATTAAAGAGACAATCTCAACCCCAACAAAGAAGAGGATTTTAAAAGATAGAATATCTTCATTCTTCGTGAATGTATTAAAATATGTTTTACTTTATGGTTTATGTTTTGTTATTTTGTATCCCCTAATCCAACAAATAGCTGTTGCTCTTAGACTTCCAGAGGATGTTAATAATCCAACAGTTTTATGGATACCTGAAACTTTCTCATTACTTAACTTTAGAGCTGCTATGGCTGCTTTGAATTATTGGAATGCATTAAGAAATACTGTTATCTTATCTTTTGGTGTTACAATTCTTCAAGTTATTGTAACTGCTATGGTTGGATATGCGCTTGCGAGATTAAAATTTAAAGGTAGAGATTTAGTATTCTATTTAGTTATATTTACTATAATAGTCCCTACCTCAACGATATCCCTACCAGCATTCCTTAATTTCAACAAATGGGGAATGTTAGGAAAACCTATAACAATATTCTTGATGTCAGGACTTGGTATGGGAATAAAATCTGGTGTATTCATTTATTTGTTTAGGCAATTCTTTAGAGGAATTCCTCATGAATTAGAAGAATCTGCACAAATTGATGGAGCTGGATCAATTAAAGTTTTCACAAGAATAATGTTACCAAATGCTAGAGGTGCACTAATAACTGTTGCATTACTTGCATTTGTATGGCAATGGAATGATAGTTACTTTACATCATTATTTATCGCAGATACGAATGAAGCGATGTCAACACTATCATCTAGATTATCATATTTAATTTGGAATATTGACCAAGCTTTAAGAAATGCTGGTTATTATGCATTTGTTGGTCAAGATATATCTAAGAACCCATTCTTCTTCTCAATGATTCAAAATGCAGGTGGAATACTTGCAATGTCACCACTACTAGTAATGTACTTCTTTGTACAAAGATTATTTGTAGAGGGAGTTGAAAGATCTGGTATTGTAGGCTAGGGAGGTATTATGTTAGAAAAGATTAAAGGTGGATTAATAGTGTCTTGTCAGGCATTAGAAGATGAACCCCTTCATAGTTCATTTATTATGGGTAGAATGGCGCTAGCAGCAAAACAAGGTGGTGCTGTTGGGATTAGAGCTAATTCACCTGTAGATATTAATGAAATTAAAAAAATAACTGGCCTACCTATTATTGGAATCATAAAAAGAGACTATCCAGATAGTGAAATATATATAACACCAACCATTAAAGAAGTAGATGAATTATTAAATTCGGAGTGTGAGATTATTGCAGTTGATGCAACTAATAGAAAACGTCCAAATAATGAATCTTTACAAAACTTGGTTGCTAGAGTACATGAATATGGAAAACTTATTATGGCTGATGTTTCTACCTTTGAAGAAGCAAAAGCAGCAGAAAAATTAGGGTTTGATATTGTTTCCACAACTATGTCAGGTTATACTAATTATAGTAGACAGTTAGTTGGTCCAGATATTGAATTAATTAAAGAATGTGTTAAAGATATTAAAATTCCTGTAATTGCTGAAGGAAGAATTTCAACTGTTGAAGATCTTGAAGTAATTTTAAAACTTGGTGTTCATGCAGTAGTAATGGGTTCTATAATTACAAGACCACAGCTAATTACAAAAAAATATGTTGATGTTATAAATAGCCTAAAGGGCAATAAATAAAGGAGAAAAAAATGAAAAAATATTTAATGGTATTTTTATTACTTATGTCTCTTGGTTTAATGGTAGCGTGTAATGGTGATGAAGGTGATGATAATCCTAAAGAAAAAGAAATTGATTTAGGCGGAATTGAATTTGTTATCATGGTTGATACACCTGCTCGTCAAGATCCAAGAACAGATCAGTATGAAAGAATGTATCAAGCAGAAAAAGCTGCTAAGATAGCAGAAGTAGAAGAAAAATACAATATTAAAGTTGTTTACAAACCTCACCCATCTTCTTGGGGATTAAGTAGAAGAAACTGGATGAAAGAACAAAACTTGGCTGGATCTAAAGATGTTCATGTATTTGAAGTGAATACTTCATGGATTCCTTATTTGGCTGAAAATGGTGTAATTTCAGATTTAACTGCTTATATTGAAAAATATGTAGATAAAGAAACTGAATACTTCCCTGAAAAAGAAGAATATACAAAATTTAAAGGTGGTATTTATGGTTATGATGATATGCTAACTATGGCTGAATCAGGAATTTACTATAATACAAAATTATTAGCTGAAGTATTAGGTGAAGAAAATAAAGATCTTCCATCAAGAATGTGGGAAGAAGGAAACTGGAACTGGCAATCTTTTGAAGCTCTAGTAGATCAATTATATGGTTGGGTTATTGAACAATCTGAACCTTATCATGTTATTGGTGGTATGGGCTATAACTGGGCATATCATATGGCTAGTGCAAATGGTTTAAGATTTGTAAATAATGATTTCCAAATTGAGTTTTTAAATGATGAAATGATTTCTACATTTGAATTCCTAAGAAGACTTTATAATAAAACTGCTGTTGGTAAATCAGAAGTTTGGAAAACTACAACTAACTGGTCTCTAACTGCTATTCCTGAATTCTCAGCTGGTAAAGTATTCTTCCACGATGGTGAAAGCTGGTACTTAACAATGCAAAACAGATGGTTAAGAAGCGAAAGTAATCGTAATTTCGATATTGGTTATGTTCCTTTCCCTGTAGGACCTAATGTAGAAGATGATATGTCTAATTACTATATTAGTGGAATTACTGGTCAAGCAACTTATGTAATTTCATCTGCATTTGAAAAAGAAAGAATTCCAGAAGGTTATGAACATATGTTCTTACACGATGAATTAATATTCCAAATTTGGAAAGATTTACAATATTTCTCACCAGTTGGTAGAGCATCTTATGCAAATCAATTTATTACGCGTCGTGCAACAGCTTATTATGGAAATGAAGCTAGTGTAGAAGCACATCGTGACATTTTACATAAATTAAATAGTGAATATTTCTATTATATTGAAGGAATGGATAATCATGAATTTGCAAGTGGTATGGGTCAAATTGGACTTGCTGTTACTGAACCGGGTAATGATCCAAGAACTGCTTTAGAAAGTATTGCTGTCTTTGTTGCCACACAAATTTATGAGCAATTTGGAATTGAACAAAAATAATCTTATACATTAAAAGGGGTATATTATGGCTATTAAAATTTTAAAAAGTATTAAATATTTTCTTATAATTGGTATTGTTTCTATAGTATTATCCCTTTTTAGTGTTAGTGCAAGAGAATACAATCCAACAACAAATCTAGAAACTAATCTAGGTAGAAATGTTAATTTATATGAAACTAAGGGTGAATTTTTAGGCAGTCAAAGTATTAATTATGTAACATTTAATCCTGTTACAAATAAAAGTATTAAATTAATACCTTGGGCAATATTAAACAGCACCACTTCCACAAACACAAGAAGTACTGTATTAGAGATTGCGAAAGATTATGAGCTAAAAAATCCTAACTCTAAAGTTATTGCTGGGATTAATGCGGATTTCTTTCCGTTTGTAAGTGCAAATGAGAATCCGTTTAGTGCTCAAGTAATTGATGGGGATCTTCACCAAGCTTATGTGTTTACACATGAGCAAAATGGGGTTTATTACCCAGCAAATGCTTTGGGAATATTTCCTGATGGAAGTTTAAAATCTAGTCATATAATTAGTCATACTCAAGCAACATACTTAGATATTTTTGGTGAAAATAATGAGGTTATCTATTCAGTCCAACTAGCTGGATTTAATTCAGCACCTGGAAACAACCAAACTAGTGCCTATTTTGGTTCTAGTTTTATGCAAACATTAACTTCGACTGATGGAGTTTATTATGTTTCAGCACCTAAATTCTTAAGGGATGATAATAGATTTGCAAGAGGAGTAATATCTTCTAGTAGAAATACTGCAACTCTTGAAAGAAGAACCTTTGCAATTACTACAAAGGATCCAAAAGTTAAGGAATTACTCGATGTTGGAGTTGAAATAAGGGTAACAAGAAGAGTAGCAGGTGATCTAGAAGGTGCCCAAAGTGTTGTTGGCTTTTATGGTCATCCTCTAAAAAATGGTGAAATACCAAACTATGGACCATATCCAACAGGTCTTGGTGGGTCAAGAACTCAATCAACTTGGACTACACTTCAGCCTAGAACATTCTTAGGTGTAAAAGAAGATGGTTCAGTTATTATGGGTTTAGTTGAGGGAAGAGCTACTGGAAAACTTGGTTTTTCTGGGCAAGGTGTTGGAGAATTTCTTCAAAGCTTTGATGCCAAAGAAGGCTATATGTTTGATGGTGGTGGTTCTAGTACTTTAGTTGCTAGAGTAAATGGTGTTTTAAAACAAGTTGCAACTGGTACTGATGGTGTTAGAGCAATAGTAAATGCGCTATTATTAGTAGAACAAGAAGTAGACCCTATTGAACTTAATCCTGTTATTGAAGATATTAAATCAGATTCGTTTAAAATTAAATTAAATCCTACAATCCCTGCTGGGTTTGTAATTGAAAAAATAGAAGCTATAATTAACGATTCTTATCAAGAAATAACTAATAATGAATTATTAGTTGAAGGTGCTAATGTTAATTCTAGTAATTCCCTCCGTTTTAAAGTCTATTACAAAGAAAACGGACAAGAGAAAGAGTTTACTACATTAAAAAATTTAAATGTACAAACTATTGCTATGCCTCCGGAAGTGATAATTGATGTGAAAGAGGTTACTACAACATCAATAACTGTCCAGGTAACATTAGAAAGAAATGGATCAGTGATTTTAGAATCATACTTCTCCTTAAACGATGACTCAAAAACACTTCCGGTTGGTACTAGCGAATTTACATTTACAGATTTAGAACCCGGAACAAAGTACACTTATACAGCAATTGTTAATTATAACGATGAAAATGCAGTTAAGTTTTATACATATCCTATTACTGAAATTGAAACCAAAACTTCATTAATTGATAAAAAAGGCTGTTTCAATGCAAGTGGAATGATAATGGTATTTGCTTCTATTGCGCTATTAGTTGTTTTAACACGAAGAAGATTCAAATAATATTAATCGAAAAATATTTATTAAGAGAAATAAAGCATTTCAAAAACTGAAATGCTTTTTTATATAATTAGAGTTTTATAATATTTATAAATTATATATTAATATTCTTAGCTATTTATCGTAATATTATAGTTTTTATAAAAAAGGTTGAAAAACCCTATAATTACCGCCAAATAT
>JBAYTA010000031.1:0-19260 GCA_041675865.1 Bacilli bacterium
ACAAGAGCAAGGATAACATTAGCTTGATTAATCCCAGCTTAATAACAAAAATTCTTATCTACTTCAAAATCAAAATCTTCATCAGCACTTTTTTGGAATGCTTTACTAGAGAAAAATAATGATAATGAAGAATCATCAACTTTATCTAAATATTTTTTTCTATTGTTTATAAAAAATTCTTTGTTCATTTATTTAACCTCATTTACAACTTCTACTAAAGCATCTTTCAACTTTAGTAATTTTTTATGACCTTCATCTCTATTAAGCGATTTTACAGAGATATAAATCTTTATCTTTGGTTCTGTTCCACTCGGTCTTAGTGCAAACCATGTTCCATCTTCTAAATAAAATTTTAAAACATTAGCTTTAGGAAGCAAGTGTCCTAATTTATTATACAACTTTTCATTCAAATAGTCTACTTTTAGAGTAACTTTTTTCTTAATAATTTCTTTGATTTCAAGATTTCTAAAATGATCCATTATATTAGCTATTTTTTTAGTACCTACTAAACCTTCAAATGTGAAGTTAATAGTTTCCTCTACAAAATAACCATATTCTAAATATATTTCTTCTAATACATCAGCAATTGTCTTACCATTTAGTTTATAATAGTTTACTAATTCAGATAATATTACCATAATTTGAAGAGCATCCTTATCTCTTACAAATTCATTTAATAAGTATCCATATGATTCTTCATAACCAAAGAAAAACTTATTTTTTGTGCCTTTTAATAATCTAATTTGTTCAGTAATATATCTAAAACCAGTTAATACTGATACAACTTCAATTCCTTTAGATTTTACTATTTCTTCGCCCAATTTAGAAGTTACGATTGTATTATACATAATCATATTATTTAAATCATTTCTATTATTTACTAAATAATATAAAATAATAGCACCAGTTTGATTACCATTTAAATGAATGTACTCATCACCAACTCTATAAACCAAGCCAATTCTATCTGCATCAGGATCTGTTGCAATAGCAATATCGGCATTATTATTTTTCATATACTCAACTGCAAGTTCAAAAGCACTAAAACTTTCAGGATTTGGTGAAGTCACTGTTTGAAAGTTAGGATCTTTAACCATTTGCTCTCTTACAGGAATAACATTATAACCAAGTTCTGTTAATAATTTATATCCTAATCTTGCACTTGTTCCATGAAGAGGAGTAAAGACAATTTTAAGTTTTGATTTATCTAAATTAGGATTGCATTCTAATTTCTTTGCTTCTTTTAAATAAGCATCATTCACTGTATCATCTAAAAATTCAATAGTACCATTTGCGACTAACTCGTTAAGTTCAGCTGATTCTACTATAAATATATCTTCTACTTTACTAGCTTCCTTAATTACTTCATCAGCTAAACTAGGGCTAAGTTGGCTACCATCACTTGCATATACTTTATAACCATTATATTTTGGTGGGTTATGACTAGCAGTAATAACTATTCCACCATCTGCTTTTAAGTATCTGATTGCGTAAGAAAGAACAGGTGTAGGTGTTATTTCTCTAAATATATATGATTTAATACCTAGCTTGCCTAAAACTCTAGCAGAGTTAATTGCAAATTCATAAGAATTTTTTCGGTTATCATAAGCTATTACGACTTTAGGATTTTTATAATGATTAAGTAAGAACTTTCCATAACCATAATTAGTTTTTCCTAAAGTGTAAATATTCATTCTATTTGTTCCAGGTCCCATTATCCCTCTAATGCCACCTGTACCAAATTCTAAATCACCAAAAAATGCTTCTTCTATTTCTTCTTCACTTAAGTTTTCTAGTTCAAGTCTTAACTCTTTATCTAGTTTTTCATAATTTTTCCATTTTAAAAAATCATTCATTTTCATTCCTTATTCCTCATCATTAAATATCATATCAAAATCTATTATCAATTTACATTTAGGATAAATATCCTTTACTCTCTTAGTTATTTCTTCTCTTAATTCTGTTTCACTAATTTTATAATCAACAGGATACTCTAAATCAAATATAATATTATCATGATTAGATCCTTTTACTACACGAAAATCATGATAACATAATTCACTATCTATTACATTAAGTATTTTATCAACTTCTGTTCTTATACTATTAGTATATTCATCCTTTGTCTCAATTGGGTCCATATGAATTACTAAATTTGTATTATGCTTTTCACTAATATATCTTTCAATTTCATCAATCATATCATGTGATTTAACAACATTTACACTTGCATCAACTTCCACATGTGCTGTTATAAAAGTTTTACCCGGCCCATATGTATGCACTACTAAATCGTGAATACCTAGTACACCTTTAAAAGATAAAATATCATTTGTAACATTTTTTGTTAAATCTGAACAAGGTGCTTCACCAATCAATGGAGAGATTGTTGATTTAATTAAGGAAATACCAGTATATATAATATATAGAGATACCGCTACTGTCATATATCCATCTAAATTAATTTCAAAGAAATATACTATAAGTAAAGATATTAAAATAGCAGTTGAAGTTATAATATCATTTAAACTATCAGTGGATGTAGCTTTTAAAGCATTAGAGTTTATTAACTTCCCACAACTTCTATAAAAAAAGAATTGCCAGATCTTTACTATAATTGAAAATACAATTAATGAAAATATAATTATATTGGGTTTTACATCTTCTGGTGTTATTATCTTTTCTATTCCTGATCTTAGTAAGCTAGTTCCAACAAATAAAACTAAAAAAGAAATAATTAATCCAGTAATATATTCAAATCTTTGATGACCAAAGGGATGATCTTTATCAGCAGGTTTAGATGAAACTTTAAAACCTATTAACGTAATTATGGATGATGCCCCATCAGATAAGTTATTCAACCCATCTGCTACTAATGCCATAGAAGTAGAAAATACACCAGCAATAATTTTAATTGCACTAATTAATAAATTAGATACAATCCCGATTATCCCAGCTAAACTACCATAGGCATTTCTAACTTTTGAATTTGTAATATTATTATAATCTTTTATAAATAATTTTGGAAGTAACTTTAACATAATCTAACCTACTTTTATATGTATATTTTAACTTATTTTTCTGTCTTTTTCAAGATAAAAAAGTCTTAGTATTTTCACTAAGACTAAATTTATAATTTATTTATTTAAATAATCAACGATGTCTTTTACAGTACGGATGTTTTGAGCTTCATCATCGCTAACTTGAACATCAAATTCTTCTTCGATTGCCATAATTAATTCAACAGCATCTAAGCTATCAGCACCTAAATCTTGTGTTAAACTAGATTCTAATTTTATTTCATCTTCTTTAATATTCAATTCAGATGCAATTAATTTTTTTACTTTTTCGAAAATCATTATAAAGTTCCTCCTAATTAATATACTTTATTATAGAATAATCTTGAATAATTGTCAACATATAAAACCTTTTCTGTTTTGTATTAAATTTTTACAGTTTAATTTAAATAGTCACAAATTTAATTGCTTTTGGATGGATTGTTAGAGTGATGTCATTTGATTTACCCATTTCTCCATCAATAGCATAATTAACAGGTTTTTTTGTTATAATTCTTACTTTCTTGCCTTGATTATATACTATATAATCTTTTAGTCTTGGTTCATCTAAATGTGTTCCAGCTTTATAATATTTAATAAACTTTAAGAATTTAGATCTAGATACTTTTTTAACTGCAACTACATCAAGTAAGCCATCATCTACTTTAGCTTTTGGTGAACAATAAAATCCACCACCATAACAAATTGCATTCGATACTGCAGCTAAGACTCCATTACCTTGATATACTATTATATCATCAACTATTACTTCCATTTCAGTTGTAATCTTATGGAAGAAACTTACCATAATACCTAATATATAAGCGCCTTTACCTGTTACAAAAGGAATCCTTTTATACTTAATCATTCTTTCAGCAACATTTGCATCAAATCCTAAATTAAATACATTGATTACAAATCTATCATTAAGTTTAATTAAATCTACTTCAACTGTTTTTCCATTTACTAATTTTTCAATATTTAGAAAATCATCTTTTTTCCCGAAATATTTCACAAAGTCATTTCCAGAACCACATGGATAACATGCTATACTTACATTTGGATAACCATATGCTCCATTAACCACTTCATTGAGTGTTCCATCTCCACCGCAACTATAAAATCTTATTTCTTCAGTAGAATGGTTTTCACAATATTCTTTTACATATTTTTTTGCATCTAGATGGGCTTTTGTAATATAAATATCACAATCATCTTTATTTAAAACTGTATATATTTTTTCAATTAATTTTTTTGTAATGTTTTTAGTACCTGCTGTAGGATTTATTACAAAAACATGTTTCATATGGAGCTCCTAATTTATACTCATAATTTTTCTTTTGGTATAAGCATAGAAATCAAAGTTTATGTATTCAGCAAATAAAATCGGTATGTTATTTATATAGTTATCTAATAATACATAAATCATTTTTACACACTCTAAAACTGAATTAATTTTAAGTTTTCTAGCTATGTCTATATATTTTTCTCTTATGCCTGAAGCTTCATCGCTATCTAAAATAAAATGCTTTAGTCCTAGTTTTGCATATTTAGGGTCATATTTTATTCTTATAAAAATTCCTAAATGTTTAAACATGTCACTTGCAAGATAAAAACTATAGATAATATCTTCTCTTTTATAAGAATTATGAAATTCAATCGAAGTTAGTAAAAATTTATCTAATAACTCTCCAACTTCAGCTGGAGAATATTCTAAATCAATTTTTTTATAGTTTTCTAGTAACCCTTTTGGATCATGGATTACAACCATGTCATCATAATAATCTAATTCATTAGGTAGCAAAGTGTAAAAGTTTAATAATATTCCATTTTCAAAAACCACAGTTAATTGATTTTCTTCTACTTTCGAATAAACTATAACCTCATATTTTCTCAATATCTTTAATTGTCTTTCTAAAAACAAATTAAGTTTTGCTTCTTGAACAATTACATATAAATCGATATTTGAATATACATCTTCACTACTACGTGCAAGCGAACCCTTTAAAAATATAGATTCCACTAAATTTTCTTCTAGAATAGCATTTGATATTACTTCAACTGCTTCATACTGTCTCATTTACCTCACCCTACTTATTATCTAAAACTGCCTATAAAGGCAGTTTTTTTTATGCTTGATCTTTTGGTGGAATCATAGTTAATTCCACTCTACCTTTCATTACATCTACAGAAACAACCCAAACTTTTACAATTTGACCAACACTTACTATATCAAGTGGATGTTTAATATATTTCTTAGACATTCTTGAAAGATGCACTAATCCATCTTCTTTAACACCACAATCAATAAATGCTCCAAAGTCTACAACATTTCTTACTGTTCCTTGAAGTTCCATTCCTGGTTTTAAATCTTCAATTTGAAGTACGTCACTTCGTAAAATTGGTTTATCAAATTTTTCACGCGGGTCTCTTAAAGGAGCTACAAACGAATCAAGAATATCATTGAATGTATATTCTCCAACGTCTAATCCTTCTTTTAATTTTTTCTTATCTGCTTTTTTAATTGCATTTACTAATTCATCTGTTCCTATATCATCTTTTGTATAACCAAGTTTTTCTAAGATTTTATTTGCAATCTCATAACTTTCTGGATGGATGCTTGTCATATCTAACTTTTCAACTCCATCAGGGATTCTTAAGAAACCAATGGATTGTTCAAGAGTTTTAGCACCAATTCCTTTAATTCCTTTAATATCATCTCTACTTGCAAACATACCGTTTTCATCTCTATGACCAACGATTAATTTCGCAAATCTAGCATTTAATCCAGATACTCTTTGAAGAAGTGAAACTGATGCACTATTAATATTTACACCAACACTATTTACTGCATCTTCTACAACATTATCTAGTGATGTAGAAAGTTTACTTTGAGTAACATCATATTGATATTGACCAACACCAATTGATTTTGGATCAATTTTTACTAATTCTGATAATGGGTCTTGAAGACGTCTTGCAATAGATACTGCAGATCTTTCTTCAACTTGGAAATCAGGAAATTCTTCTCTAGCAAGATCACTTGCAGAATAGATACTAGCTCCTGCTTCATTTACGATAATGTAGTTAACTTCTTTATTTTTACCACTAGTTTTTAGTAATTCAGCAATAAAACTTTCAGTTTCTCTACTTGCTGTACCATTACCAATAGCAATAACTTCAACACCATACTTATCTATAATTTCTAAAACTGCTGCTTCTGATTTATCATGTCTTTCTTCAGAAACAACTTCAGTCTTACTCTTTTGATGAGGATAAATAACACCTTTATCTATAACTTTACCAGTAGCATCAACTACAGCTAATTTACATCCAGTTCTATAAGCCGGGTCAACTCCAAGCACAACTTTACCCTTCATTGGTGGAGTTAATAGATAATTCTTTAAGTTTTCAGCAAAGACTTTAATTGCTTGATCTTCTGCTCTTTCTTTTAATTCTGTTCTAATTTCTCTTTCGATTGAAGGTTTAATTAAACGTTTGTATGAATCTTCAATTGCTTGTTTTACATAATCAACACTAATACTATCATTATTAGTAATAACTCTACCAAACAAGAATCTATGTACTCTTTCAACATCATCAATAATAGAAACCCTTAATACTTTTTCAGCTTCACCACGGTTAACAGCTAAAACTCGATGTTCTTTTATAGAAGAAATAGGTTCTTTATAATCATAATACATTTCATAAACTTTCTTTTCATCTAAAGATGAGTCTCTAACTTGAGTTGCTAGTTCACCTGTTCTATGATATAAAGCTCTAATCCATTTTCTATATTTTGCATCATCAGATACTCTTTCAGCAATTATATCCATAGCACCTTGTAGTGCTTCAGTAATGCTTTCAACTACCATTCCAGCAGCTTTTGCTTCTTCAGTTACTTCAGCAGTAACATATTTTGCTGCTTCTTCTTCCACATTTCCTTCAGTTGGTAATGATAATAAATAATCAGCAAGAGGCTCCAAGCCTTTTTTAATTGCATCAGTAGCACGTGTTTTACGTTTTTCTTTATATGGACGATAAATATCTTCAATCTCGGATAATTTATTAGACGCAATAATCTCATTCTTTAACTCTTCAGTTAATTTACCTTTTTCTTCAATTAAGCGCATAACAGCTTCTTTTCTTTCAGCTAGCTTTTGTCCATAATCCCACTCTTGGTAAATAGCTCTTATTTGCTCTTCGTCTAAACCACCAGTGGCTTCTTTACGATAACGAGCGATGAAGGGCACTGTTCCTCCTTCTTCAATTAATTTAAGAACAGCGTTAATTTGATTAACTTTTACATTTTGTTCTTCTGAAATTTTCTTCAATAATTGGTCATTAATGTATGTGTTTTCCATAATTTCTATTATTCCTCCATTTTTTACAACATTAATATTATAACATTTTTATACAAGATATACAAATCTTTTGTAGACATAAAAATTTGTTATAAATTAAATTTTATTAATTCTCTTCTTTAAGATGCCTTACTAGTTTATACATTCCAAGTAATGTGGCTCTTAGGCGAATCATTTCTCTATTCCCTCTAAATCTTTCTTTAGAAATAAATAGTTTATCATTTATCATTATTCCATAATATACTAAACCAACATCCCTACCTGTTGGACCAGCATAACCTGTTAAAGCAAGGGCAACCTCAGTCTTAGTTCTCTTCTTTAAACCTATGACCATTTGCCTTGCTACTTCAGGACTTACTTCACTAAAATCTGCAATAGTTTTTGGATCTACCCCTAAATATTTTATTTTAGCTTCATTACTATAGGTTACAAAACTTTCAATTAAAAACCTACTAGCCCCACTAACATTAATAAATTTTGAAGCTAACATCCCGCCAGTTATACTTTCCGAAAAACTAATTTTATAATTATGTTTTTCCAATAATTTGAATAAAACTTCTTCCACTTCTTCATTATCTTTTGAAATTATATATTTATCCATTATTTCTTCAAATGTATTGATTACTTGTAAATACTCTTCTTCATGGATTTTATTTGCTTTGATAACATATCTAATCTTTCCTATAGATGCATATGGGTTAAGACTAACATTTTTTAAACTATTTAATAAATTTATTAATAGATCTTCAAAAAACGATTCTCCACCACCCATAACGATATATTCTCTAAATAGATATTCCTCATCTTGAAGGTCTTTTAAATAATCCATGCAAGTATCTAAAAACATTGGCTTTAATTCATAAGGTGGACCAACTAATATAAAATAATGTTTTCTTTCATGATTTATTATTACTCCAGGTGCAGTACCTAAATTGTTTTCTACAATCACGCCATTTTTCGGAAAATATGCTTGTTTTAAATTACTCTTAGGTGCATTGTTGTTAAAATACTTATTTATTTTATTTACTGTTTTTTCATCAAGAACCATATCTAGTCCTAATGCTTCAGTTATTGTCTCTTTTGATAAATCATCATGAGTTGGACCAAGTCCACCAGTTGAGATAAAAATATCTAAATCGCTATTTCTAAACCATTCAACTTCTTTTTTTATTAATTCTACATCATCGCCAACAACAACTATTTTCTCAACTGTAATTGATAATTTAGCTAATTCCTCCGCAAGAAAACTACTATTAGTATTAATAGTTTTTCCGGATAATAATTCATCACCTATGTTAAGAATAAAAGCTCTCATATAATCACCTATAAATTGAATCTAAATAATGCAATATCTCCATCTTTAAATTCGTATTCTTTGCCTTCTAAGCGAACCTTGCCAGCTTCTTTGGCTTTTTCTTTAGAACCATATTTAATAAAATCATCATAGTGAACTACTTCTGCTTTAATAAACCCTTTTTCAAAATCAGTATGGATTACTCCAGCACATTCAGGTGCCTTCATACCTTTCTTAAATGTCCAGGCTCTAACTTCCTTTTCACCAGCAGTAAAATATGTTGCAAGTCCAAGTAAAGAATAAGTTGTATTAACTAATCTATCTAAACTACTTTCTTCTATGCCAAGTTCACTTAAAAACATTTCTTTTGTTTCATCATCTAAAGAACTTATTTCAGCTTCAATCTTAGCACTTATTACAACGCTAGGCATATTTTTGCTTTTCGCATATTCTTCAGCTGCTAATACTTTATCTGATTTTTCTTTTAAATCATCTTCTGAAACATTTAAAATATAAATCATTGGTTTCATAGTTAATAAAGTATAACCTTTTATAACTAATGCTTCTTCTGGTGTAAGATCTGCAGTTCTTGCAAACTGTTCATTTTCTAGAGCTGTTAAAACTTTAGAAAGCGCACTGAATTCTAAAACTGCTTCTTTATCTTTTAGTTGAGCTTTCTTCTCTATTTTTTGGATTCTTTTTGTAATTACTTCCATATCCGCAAAAATTAATTCTAAATCAATAGTTTCCATATCAAACACAGGATTAATTTTATCATTTACATGGATAACATCAGGATCTTCAAAACAGCGTACAACATGGCAAACTGCATCCACTTCCCTAATATTGGTTAGAAATTGATTACCTAGCCCTTCACCTAAAGATGCACCTTTAACTAAACCAGCTAAATCTGATAAAGAAAAAGACGTATACATAATCTTTTTAGGATTGATAATCTTACTAATCTCATCTAATCTCTTATCTTTTACTAAAACAACTCCTACATTTGTTTCGGTTGTGGAAAAGGGGAAATTCGCAACTAAAACATCGGAATTTGTTATTGCATTAAATAATGTAGATTTCCCGACATTTGGTAAGCCTACAATACCTGCTGTTAAACTCATTTTTATATACTCCTTTAAGATATTTTTATATATTTTTATAATATACTATTTTACCATATTTTCGGTTTTTATTCTACATATTTTTGTATGTTTATAAGATTTTGGTCAAAAATAAATACAAAGGTGATAAATTATGAATATAGATCTAAATCATATAACAATAAATCAAATCCATGAACAATATCTTAAAGCTAAAGAAAGTATTGGTATTTGTCTCGATAATACAAAAGCTAAAATCTTAGTAAGTGGTGAAAATGCACTCTCACTTATTAATCATTTTTCTTTAATAAAAATTGATGAAAAAATCACAAATAATTTTTATACAATCTTGCTGAAGAAAAAGAAATATATTTCTGAAGTATTGGTGCTTAGATTAAGTTTATATAGATACTTAATAATAACGGATGAATTAAAGAAAGTTATTAAACTACTAAAGAAAAAAAGAAGAAAATTTCCACTTTCTATAATTGCAAATGCAACAAGTGAATATTCTATCTTTTCTTTCCACGGAGATAATGCAAATGGTTTTTTTAGAGATATAGATTATCGTTATATTTTTAAAACAAATCACCAAGATTATACCTATTATCAATTAATTTGCGCAAAAAAAGAACAACAAATAACTTTAAAACATTTCATGAGTTTAAACTTTGTACCAATTTCACTTGAAGTTAAGAAACTATTTTTATATAATAATAATGTCGTTATTAATATTAAAAGTATTCCTAAAAAATATAGATTAAGTGTCTGTGCTGAAATATATCCAAATAATGCCTTAAGATATAAAGTTAAAAATCTTAAGGTTAGTAAATACGAACTTGAAGGCAATTTTTTAGTTACAAATAAACATAAAATCTATAGTTACTTACGTAAAAAAGCAGGAATAATCCATTGTACTTACCGCTTGCCAAATAGACGTTATCCTTTTGTCATTGCTTTTGTAAAATCAGACAAAGTTAAAAAAGTCTCTTTAATTAAAATCGGTAAACAAGATGCAATTATACGACCAATATTAAATTATTAAAGGATGTTTTTATGCATATAGATCTTATCTTACTAACAAATGAAGTAGTTACAAATCCACTATTAAAAAAATTTGAATTTAAACAATTACCAACAAATCAAGTTTTAAAAGATACAAACAATCTAGAGAATGGGATTAGTTTTGATTATATTATAGTTGAAAATCAAGATTCACTTAAAAATCTAGATATTTTAAAAGATGAAGATGCTATAATCTGTAATTTTTTCTTTCAAACAAATTTTGAAAATATATTTTTTATCGGAAAAGAAAATAAATCAAAAAAATCAATTTCTGAACAAATTAGTATTATTTTAGAATATCTTTCATAAATTTAAAAAAAGCCTAAAATGGCTTTTTTTTGGCTTTAATTTCTTAACATTATATTTTAAAAAAAGGTAAAAATATATTTGGAAGTGATGTTATGAAAAAATTATTGAAAATCACAAAATATTTATTTATTATAACACTTTTAATAATGGTTGCTTTTGTAAGTATTTTTATAATTTATTCTAGAAAATTAGATTATAAAATTCCAACTATTTTGAATGTGGAAGTATATGATAAGCATGGCGATTTATTTTTAACTTTAAATAATGATAATAAGCAAAACTATGTCCAGATTGAAGATATTGATCAAAAAATCATTGATGCTTTTATTTCAATTGAAGATAAAAAATTCTATAAACATGCTGGAATAGATATTGCAAGAATTGGCGGTGCTCTTCTTTCTAACATTGAAGCTAATTCACTTTCTGAGGGAGCATCAACAATAACTCAACAATATGCTAGAAATCTTTATCTTTCACCAAATAAAAACGTTCGAAGAAAAGTTGAAGAAATAATGATAGCAATCAATCTCGAAACAAAGTATACAAAAGAAGAGATTTTAGAAGGATATTTAAACTCTATTTATTTTGATCATGGTATTTATGGTATTGAAGATGCATGTTTGTTTTATTTTAATAAACACGCAAAGGAAGTTAGTTTAATAGAGGCAGCAGCACTTGCAAGTATTCCTAAAGCACCAGTCCATTATTCTCCTATTAATAATCCAGAAAACAACTTAAAAAGAAGAAATTTAGTTATTGATGAATTATATAAGGATAATAAAATTACTTTAGATGAATGTAATAAAGCTAAAGAAGAAAAGTTAAAACTACATGGTAAATTAGAAAGATTAAAAAATGCAAATGCTCCATATTTTCAAGATTTAATTCTCAAAGAATTAAATGAGTTAAATGTTTTAAAAGAAGCAAAATCCCTAAAAGTTTATACATCACTTGATTTAAAATTAAACCAAATCTCACTAGATGCAATAAACAAGTATTATCCTAAAGATTCAACAATGCAACTTGCAATCTATGCAATGGACCCAAATACTGGAGAAGTTCTAACAAGCATTGGCGGAACAAATTACATTGAATCTACATTTAATCGTTCAACTTCTGCTCTTAGACAACCCGGGTCTGCAATAAAACCATTTTTATATTATGCAGCATTAGAAAATGGATTTACACCTGCTACAACATTTACAAGCACAAAAACTAACTTTTATATCAATGATAAAATCTATTCACCGACTAACTTTTTAGATATTTATCCAGAAAGAGAAGTTAGTATGGCGTATGCAATTGCTGCAAGTGATAATATTTATGCTATTAAAACCCATTTATTTTTAGGAACAGATGTTTTGGTAAATACATTAAAGGATTTTGATTTTAAAACACCAATTAATGATAATGTATCCCTTGCACTTGGAACAAGTGAAGTTAAATTAAGTGAATTAGTTCAAGGTTATGCAAAACTAGCTAGTTTAGGACGCGATGTAAATATAAAATACATTAATAAAATTATAGATGAAAACAATAAAACTATTTATGCTAGCAAGAATAAATTTGATCAAAAGTTTAATTTAGAAAATACTTATATTTTAAATGAAACTATGACAAATGTATTTGATAATAGACTAGCAATTAATATTCAAACAACAGGAGCAGCAATAGCAAACAAATTAACTAGAACCTATGCTGCAAAGAGCGGTTCAACAAACACGGACAATTGGATGATAGGCTACAACAAAGATATTGTTCTTGGAATTTGGACTGGTTTCGATGATAATAAATATATAGATAATAATGAGGCAAAGTACATCAAATACATCTGGGCCGAAATTATGGAGGAATATCTCAAAGATAGACCATCAACTTGGTACGATTTACCAAACAACGTAATCCCCATTTCACTTAACCCAATATCAGGGATGGTTGCTCATACTAAGGAATATAAAAAAGATCTCTATTTTAGAAACGATAATCTTCCTTGGTACATCTTTGAAGAAACAACAACTAAAAGATAAAATTCCGCAAAAATTAATTTGCGGGATTTTTTTATAAGTTTTTCAAGAAAATATAGATTGTATATTTTTAATTTTCTCTTTCTTCTAATTTTACATTATTATAAAATAATTTAAATTCACCATTACTGATACCTTGTTTATAATTAACAATTATCAAATCATTATTAAACTTTGCTTTTATTTTATAATTTCTCGTTCTTGGACCCATAAATCTTTTAATTTCTATGCCATTGACCAATAGATTAGTTGTATCTAATCCATTAACTAATTGAATTAAATGCCCATTATATTCATAATTTTTCACATAAATATTAGCAACTGTGTTTTTATAAAACTTAGTCTCCTCAAAGTCTTCATCATTTAAATTGTATATTCTCTTATATTTTCGATACATTAACGAACCTATTATAACCTGTAAGGGTATAATTATAGCAAACATGATTAATACGTACATAAGTTCTTCTGCTTCTAATTTGTAAAGAATATAAAGCATTAAGCATAATATTAAAGGGTTTACTGTAGCTATCATTAAGAACATAAGACACATTCTTCTCAATCTTAGTCTAAGCGAATTAATAATAATTTGTTTTTCATCTATCATATATCTCTCCATAAATAAATTAATTAATAATATGATATCATACAAAGTAATAAAATCAACAAAAAAATCGCAAAGTTTTAACCTTGCGATTTTTATTAAAATACTAGTTTTAATGTTATGTATTCATTGTTTCTAAATACAACAACATCTATCTCGGTATTATTGCCAACTACAATTTGATTTAACTCTGCTCTTAACATTGTAACATTAGTAATTTCAACATTATTAAAACTAATAATAATATCATCTTTTAATATTCCACCATTAAAAGCAGCACTACCCTCTACAACATCTGTAACATATAAACCATATAGTATCCCTTCAGGAATAGTGTATTCTGATTTAGGATTATTTAAAACATCCTTAACAGCTATTGCAGTTACACCTAAAAGTGCTCGGTTTGGCTTTTCACCATCTTCTAAAATTGGTATTAAATCTTTCGCAATATTAATTGGAATAGAAAATCCCATACCTTCTATGTTAGTTGATGCATATTTTAATGTGTTTATACCGATTACTTCACCTTTTAGATTAAATAATGGACCACCACTATTACCTGGATTAATCGCTACATCATGTTGAATATATTCAGAATCCCAGTCATTGATTCCATCATCATTTGTATCTGTAGGGAGGAATCTCTTAGGATGCGAAATTATACCAAATGTAAGTGAGGATGAAAACTCATATCCACTTGGATTACCAATTGCTGCAGCAAATTTTCCAGAAACTAATTCATCACTATTTGCTAGTTCTAGAGGTCTTATATATTCATCATAAGTAAAACTTACGATTGCTAAATCAACTTTATCATCATATTGGATTAAATTAGCATCTATTTCATTATCTATTTTATGAAGATAAATCTTTAATTTATCAGATCCAATTACAACATGACGATTAGTGATTAAATAATATTTATAATAATCAACATCTGCAAATGTTCTTAATTCCTCAATATTATGTAATACTGCACCATTCTTTAACACAAACTCTACTTTGTAAACAAAGCCGCTACCTAATGAATTTCTAAGTAAATCACCTTCATTATCATATTTATAATTGCTAACTCCTAAAACTGAATCTTTTCTTGTCCTAACTAAATCAACTAAATTATCTTCTAAAACACTAGAATCTAATCTATAATCTTTAACTTCAATTTCTACACTAGCATTATTTCCTAAAAGTTCAGCTCTTAGAGTTGTAGTGCCTTCACTTAATCCAAGGATTAGACCTTCTTCATTTACTGTAGCTATTTCTTCATCATCAATAGACCAATTTACTCCATTATTTAAACTTCCTTCAGGAAGTACTTTTATAAAAGCTTGCACATCTTGGCCAGCTTCAATAATATCTCTAACGATAATTTCTATACCAGTAGGATTGTTACTTCTACTTAATACATTTACTACAAACGTATCATTTATATTTTCATCTACAAAATAACTTACTTTAACACTACCTACTGCTTTTGCAACCATGATACCATTTTGGTCTATTGTTGCAATATTCTCATCATTTGTAGACCAAGTACCTGAGAATGTTGCATTTTCTGGTGTTTTAATTACAGAAAATTTAGCAGTATCATCTATATATATTGAGTCAGGTCCAGAGATTAAAACATCTTCTAATTCAACAATTTCTTGCATAACTGTTAGTAAAAGATGCCCTTCCACATAAGTAGTATTATCTAAGGTTGTAGATTTTTCCACTTTTGCAGTAATCTTTACAGTTCCTGGACTAACTCCAGTTACAACTCCTTGTTGATTTACTGTTGCAACTTCTTCATCATTACTAGAAAATAATACTTCTTTCGTAACTGTAGCAGGATATACAGTAGCTTTTAGTTCTAACTGTGAACCGACATATAACTTATGGACTTTACTTACACTTTCAAGAACAACACTAGTAGGAATATCACCATTATTTTCTTTTGGATCTAGTTTATCTGGTTTTCCAAAATCAAGTTTTGCGCAACCTACTAAGGATAAGCTTAAGATTACAAACAATATAAATATTGTTATTTTTTTCATATAAATCACTTCCTAAACTATTACTTCTATCAAAATCTCTTCATTATTTCTTAATACTAAAAACTTAATAACATCATTATCTTCTACATAATCAAGTTCACTTCTAATATCATATGAGTAATAAATTTTTTTGTCATTTACTTCTAAGATTATATCGTCAATATTAAATTTTTTATTATAATTATTATTACTCACAAGATTTGCAACATAAATACCATAATCTAAATTTTCAGGCACTCTATAAATTTCTCTGTTTTCAATAGGATATTCATCAGGATGTATTAAATATCTGATTGGAAAGAAGTTTACTCCAAGTGTTAGTCTTCTTGGGATTTCTCCTTTTTCTAAATATCCAATAACATCTCTAACTACATTACTAGGAATTGAGAACCCCATTCCATCTGTATCTTCACCAACAAATTTCAAGGTATTAATTCCTATTAATTTGCCTTCTGCATTAAATAATGCACCACCACTATTTCCCGGATTAATTGCAACATCATGTTGGATATATTCATTATCCCAGTCATCTACACCATCACCATCTGTATCATCTGACATAAATCTCTTAGGTGAAGAGATTATTCCAAATGTAGCAGAACCCCAGAATTGATGCCCATATGGATTTCCTATTGCTATTGCAACATTACCTGGACTAACCATATCAGAATCAGCAAATTCTGCAACTTGAATCGGACGAATATATTCAAACTTAACAACAGCTAAATCCACTTTAGGATCAGCTTGAATAACTTCTGCCTCTAATAAAGCATCATCTTGACCAATATAAACTTTTACTTTTTGACTTCTTTCAATAACATGTCGATTAGTAATTGCAAGGTATCTATATGTTTTCACATCATTCGAATCACTAGTACTCATGCAATCATCAACAATACTTCCGTTTTGTAACTCAGCTTTACATTCGTAAATTACACCACTACCTGTTCCAGTAATTTCATAACCTAGTAATGCTCTTCTTCTATATTTAGTAATTCCAATTACAGAATCTCTAGTTTTAGTAACTACCGTTGTAGTTAAACTATTGATATCGTCAATAGTTATTTCACCATAATTTATAGAACGGTTGTGAATCTCATTATAAGCTATACCACTACAACTTGCTAAAAAAAGTACAGTTAGTGTAAGTAAAAATATCAATTTAATCTTTTTCATAAGTACCTCAAATTCCGAATAAATCTTTTGTGTTTTGTTCTAATATAACTTTTATATCTTCATAAGACATATCTTTAATTCTTGCCATTTCATCGATAACATAGGTTAAATAAGCTGGTTTATTTAACTTTCCTCTAAATGGATGCGGAGCCAAATAAGGACCATCAGTTTCAATAACAAGATATTTTAATTCTATCTCTTTTACAACTTCTTTTATTTCTTTGCTATTTTTAAATGTAAGAACCCCACCAATTCCTAAATAATAGCCAAGTTTCACATATTCTTTTGCCATCTCACTGCTTTGAGAATAACAATGCAAAACACCAGCAACTCTATTATCTTTTAATATTTGATAAGTATCATTACTTGCATCACGACTATGAACAATAATTGGTAGATTATTAGCTTGTGCTATTTTAATTTGCTTTATAAATATTTCTTTCTGCAAATCCATATGTTCTTTGGACCAATAGTAATCAAGTCCAATTTCACCAATTGAAACAACTTTTTGATGCTTTAGTAATTCTTCTATCCAGGATAGATCATCATTTTCTAATTTATGAACTTCACTTGGATGTACTCCAACTGCAGCATAAAAACCATCATATTTCTCTGCAAGTTTAATAGCTTTTATGCTTGATGGATAATCATAGCCAACAATTATCATTTTTTTTACGTCTTTTTCTTTTGCTTCTTCAATTATTTCTTCTAAATTTTCTAAGTATCTATCATCATATAAATGAATATGCGTATCTATAATCATTAAATCAACTCCAGTATTATATATTATTATAGCATAAAAAATGAAAATTTTTTGAAAATTTGTGTTTTAATTTATAAAAAATGACAAGAGAAAGATTATTGTTTAGTTAATACTTTTTGAAATGCTAATCTTCTTTTATCTAAAACATCTTTCCTCAAAAGATAAATAACCCCACAATTAACATATCCACATTTAGTAAGTAAATTCGTCATTATTGTATTATTTTCCATTGTATCAACTTTAATATTAAACACACCATCATTTAATGCAACATTATCAGAAAAATCCATTAATTCTCTTGCAATTCCTTTACCATAGTATTCTTTTTTAACTGCAAGTCTATGAACTACATAATAGGGTTCATCATTTAGCCATTTACCTTCATATATTTTATCATATGCTTTTTCTATTTCTTTACTAATTGCAACAACACCTACAATTTTATTTTCCATTTCTTTCACATACAAAGTATCCTTAATAATATCTTCGGTCAATGTTTTTACATTCGGATAACCATCCAGGTCCTGCCATTGTGTCGATCCTTTTTGTTTAAAGAGTGCTTTCGCGTCGTCTATAACCTTATTAATTTCTTGTACTTCTTCTATTTTTGCCTTTCTAATCATAATCAATACCTCTACAATATGAATAATAAAAAATACATATTATTCACAAACATAACAATGACTAATATGTATATATAATTATATCACTTTTATATTACACAAGCAATTAGCAAAGAAGTATAAATATACCAATTTTTAGAACTAATATTTAGTAGTACTAAAGAGAAAAAATGTCAGACCTCTTTGTCTAACATCATCTACTATTTTTTAATTAATTCATAACACCTGATTATCGAATATCCATAATCATCTGTGAAACCTCCAACCATGAAGTATAGTTTATTATTGTATTTAATAAAATAATATCTTTCTTTACCAACAATCTCAGATGAAGGACTTTCAAAAATTAAACCTTCTTTTGCTTCTTTAATATTTTCAATAATTTTATCATATCCTTCTTCAATAAAAAGAGGATTTTCATTTATGTAATCACTATTTAAAGTAACTTCGGAAAATATACCTAATTCTTCACCATCATATATTACCTTGTTATTAACTATCGAAAAATCATATATTTTGGTATCAAAATAAGATAAAGTAACACTTTGAGCAATACATTTACCTTCATATTTTCCATCATATACTTTACTAGTACATGATGTAAATAAGAAGAAAACTTGAACAATTAAAAATAAACTTATAAATCTTTTCATTTTTTACCCCATACTATAATTAACTTGATTATAGCACAATTTTAATAAAATGTTAATCTTAAATAAAAAAGGCTCTATAAAAAGTTTTATGGTTTTATGGTTTTATAAGAAAAAGTTTTATGGTCACAAGTTTTATGGTCGCTATCAAAATGTTTTATGGTTTTATAATTAAAAAATAGACATAACACTTCTC
>JBAYTA010000032.1:0-18937 GCA_041675865.1 Bacilli bacterium
AATAGGTATTGACTGAAACTTTCCATCAGAAAATGACACTTTAATGCTGATGCTTGATAATTCAAAAGTATCAATATCATAGCTATCTTCTAGTGTGGTTGCCTCTACTTCAATTGAAGTAACAGTCTCTTGTGATGTGAATAAATCACACCCAGATAAAACTAAAATTATAATCACAAATAAAACTAAAGTTCCAATTTTTTTAATACTAATATTCATAAGTACCCCCTATATTTAATTATTAACTTTATTGTAACATAATTAATAAGATTTGAAAAGGCTTGCATGCTTTTTTATAGGGCAATTGCATAAAATAAAATAAAACTAAGCACTGATATAGATTATAGCTTTTATAGGCTAAGATCATCAGTGCTTATATAACTGTTTTTTAAATTTACAAGATATATAGACATGGTTAATAAATTAGACATGATTAAAAAATGCTTTTTAGTGCTTTTAAATTTTATATTAGTTATTAGATGGAATTACTACAAATAGAAGCCGTTCTATATTATTAAAATCTAACATCTAATCAGTTGTTTATGTTCTTACTGATTTACCAGTCATTGTTTTATCAAGTTTATTTAAATTGAATACAATTTTCCTTAGAAGAGCTAAGTTTTCTATTGCACTATCTTTTTTGGCTGTTGATAAATCTTCTTTAAACTGAACATCTAATATCCAGTGAAGTTTATTTTCTATTTCCCAGTGTGACCTTGTTAACTCTGCGTATTCTTTAGCTGATACTTGAGTATCTAATATATGATAATGAACTTCTGTTGAGGTTACGTTATTAATTGTTCTAGACTGACGAACCATACCTACACTAGATAAGTTTTTCCATGAACTCCTATCATATATAAAACTTGCATCATTTATTACAAAGTATTCTCTTTTTTCAATCCTACCATGATTCTTTTCATTTGTTGTGTATTTTGATAACTTTTCATTTTCTTCTCTATATATTAATGCATCACTCCTAAAGTAATCATTAATATCTTGATACATTAACTTTTGATTCTCTTTTACTGATAAACAATAATGACCTTTCTTTTGAATTATCTTTTCTACTATGTTTTTTTGAGTACCTATTGCATCAATAGTAATTGTTGCATCTGTTATATCTATTAAATCTAATAGATTTGGTATAGCAGTTATTTCATTTGATTTTTCACTTACTTTTACCTGTCCAATTGATAAACCAATCTCTGTTAGATAGCCACTGACTATATATGGTGTATTAGCACCATTTACTTTATCAGTTGCAGCTTTGATTGCTTTTCCATCTATTGCTATATGTTTATCCTTCAGTGAAGCTACTTGTTTAGTCCACTCAATAAATAATTCCATAAAGTGTTTTGAGTCAATTGTTCGAAAAACTAATGAAAAAGTATCATGAGAAGGTATACCATTAATTAGCGGTAATAGATTAATAAAGTAATCTTCTTTCCTTTTTAAAAAATAAGACATATTAAAAAAATCTGTATATCCACAAAGCATACCATATATACTTAAGACAATTACATCTATTAACCTATGTTTCTTTCCTCTTGTATCCCTTGTATCTTCTAAACTTAAAAATATATCAAACACATCTCATCAATACTTCAAATACCAAAAAATGCTACCCATTCATATGAGTAGCATTACTTAATTTCAATATGGCGTCCTGAAAGGGATTCGAACCCCCGACCGACGGCTTAGAAGGCCGTTGCTCTATCCAGCTGAGCTATCAGGACATTAATTTGACAGCGTTTATATTATACACTATTTTAAATATAAAGTAAAGTATTAAATTAAAAAAAATATGAGTTTGTCTCATATTCCTATAGCCCAATCAAAATCATAACTAGATGCAATTAATTCTATATTTGAAAAATCCTGTAAGTATTTTAAACTACCATATATTTTTTCTAAATCGTCTATATTGAATGGATATTTTATAAAATAATCAGCACCAATTGCAAATGAGTTTTCTAATAGTTTCAAATTAAAATTTTTTGCTGTTACAATTATCTTAGTATGATAGTTATTTGGATTTGATCTAATAATCCTGACTAATTCAATTCCTGAAATTCTTGATGTTGCGAAATCAATAACTAATAACTTAGGTTTAAATGTTTTTACTGCTTGAAGACCTAAGACTACATCTGTATAAATTTCTATATCAAAGTTTTTACTATACATCTTTGTATAATCAATTTTATTTTCCCTTCTAAGAAGCATTAATATTTTTTCCATTTTATCCTCCTTTGTTTTATTATTGACCTTAAATTATAAATTATTCTAAATAAATTCACTGTTCAATCATATATATTAATTAGAAAGAAGGTGAACTATGTTAGTTATAATTGACCCAGGTCATGGGGGATGGGATCCAGGTGGTGGAAGTAATAATTTATGGTTAGAAAAAGATAAGACATTGCAAATCTCTCAATATCAAAAAAGAAGATTTGATGAATTAGGTATACCTTCTACCCTTACTAGAACAAGTGATGAAACACTATCTCCTGCTGAAAGAATACGAAGAATTAACAGTTTAATTGTTGATGATACATTAGTATTATCCAACCATATAAATAGTGGAGGAGGAAAAGGAGCAGAAGTAATTCATTCAATTAGAGACCAGCCAACTTGGGGTTTAATGATTGCTGCAGAAGTTGAAAAAACTGGCCAAAATATAAGAAATGTATACACTAGAAGAAATTCTCTTGGAAACGACTATTACTTTATTATTAGAGAAACACCAAATGCGGAAACAATAATAATGGAATATGGATTTGCAGATAACAAAGATGACCAACAAAGATTACTATATAACTGGGCTGCTCTTGCTGAAGCAGTTGTTAGAGGTACTGCAAATTATCTAAATGTTCCATACACTCCACCAAACTTTATATCTTATACTGTAAGACAAGGTGATTCTCTCTATACAGTCGCTAGGAATTTTAATACAACAATTGATAAGTTAAAAAGAGATAATGGACTTACTACGAATACAATCTATCCTGGACAACAATTATTTATTTACCGTTAGTTTATGAAAAAACTTGTTTTTGTACTAATAATTTTCTTAGTTCTTATTATTTCTTTTTCAGTATTAATAGAAACAGAAAAATTTTTTCTAAACATTATCTCTACTTTAAACCTTTGGTTATTTAAAGTTTACCCATCTGTTTTCACTTTTTATTGTATATCTTCATTATTACTAAATACAAACATCTTAAATAAATTTATCTACTATACGAGATTTTTTTTCAAAAAGCTAAGATTTCAAGATCAAAGAACACTTAACTTGTTTATATTATCCATCTTTACTGGAAACCCTAGTAGTAGCGGTTTAATAGTAGAATCCATTGAAAAATCTGAATTAACAATTAATAATGCGAATAAGCTTTTAAAATGTTCTTCGTTTCAAAACCCATTATTCATTCTTGGATTTTTATTCCCATATAGTATAAAGTATGCCTTTGTGATTATCTTTGTTCATATTCTAAGCAATTTAATAATTACATTAGTAACTAACAGAAAAAACGATCATACTATTATTGAAAATGCTTCTTTGAAATTTCAATTAAAGGACATTTTAAAATCTATTAATAACGTTATATATTTACTACTTATAATTAGTTCTATGATGGTTTTTGCAAATATAATAATTTTCAGTATGCATACTGTAATAAATTATTTAGGTTTCAATAATCTTTATATCGGTTTAATCCTTTCTCAATTTGAAATTTCTAGAGGTTTAAAATTTATTCTCGAATTAGATTTAGATAAGATTATAGTATATTTATTAGTTTGTTTTACAGTTGCATTTAATGGTTTATCAATCCACTTACAAGTTTATAATATTATTTCTAAATATAATTTAAAGTATAAGTTATTTTTCTTCTATAGAATAGTTCAAGGTTTTATTTCAATTTGTTTATTTATAGTATTTATATTTATAGAAAAAAGCCTTTTTTAAGGCTTTATGAATTCATATATTGCAACTTCATTGCTACCATAGCTAAAATGTTTTGCAATTTTTAAATTATTTAATTCTTTTGGAACATGATTATTTTTTTGATAATGACATATAATATAACCATAATGATTTATTAAATCATTTAAAGTTATAAATTCTAAAATTTCTTCAATTATATTTAATCTATAAGGCGGGTCTAAAAATATTAAATCAAACTTCATATGATTGTTTTTAAAATGCTCTAACGCAATTTTATAATCCATAGAATGTAAATTAATATTATTTTCTTCTTTAACAAGTTCTATATTTTTCTTAATTATCTTTATTGCATCAGGATGCTTTTCCACAATCTCAGCTCTACTCGCACCTCTAGATATAGACTCTATACTCAATGCACCACTGCCACCAAATAAATCTAGAACAATATCACCATCAAAATATGGTCCTATTATATTAAAGATAGATTCTTTCATTCTATCCATCATTGGTCTTGTGTTTTTTCCTTCTAATGTAAATAATTTTCTGCCTTTGTGTTTACCTGTTATTATCCTCATAAAACCACCTTAAAAATATTTTTAAAATTATTTAAATATTTTTGCATAAAAAATAAATAAACTTACCATAATATAAGTGCAAGTGAAAAATCTTGCAAGAAGAATCCCCTATTCTTCTATCATACTTCTCCTCTCCCTTTCACATATATATCAATTTCAAAAAATAGAGTTATTACTAACTCTGTTTTTTCTTATACAATATATTTATTTTTATATAAATACACCATCGTCATCATCATCGTCAGACATAATTTTTTCAATATAATAATAATCGTCTTTTTTTGAATAATGGATTATATATTCTTGATCATCAATTGTTAGATTGGGATATTGCATTGCCTTTTCTTCAAAAGTGCGATGATGTAAGATAATAATATTACCGATATTATCTCTTCCTCCCAATTCTAAGGGTTTTAAATATGATATTACCCAACCAACTTGATTGTCTACCAAATAATCACTACGCTTTATTTTTCTCCCTGTAAAGTCGTAACTATATTCTTTGTCGCCCATTTCGTGTAGCCACAACTCCATTGCTTCTGCTTTACTTTTCATAATCATAATTTGGTCAAACCAATCTCCTTTCACTATTTACAATTGTAACATTTTTAACCATTTTTTTCAATGATTAATTAAATGATTTAGATTTTGCTTTTTTATTCTTATTTGTTGGGATATAAATTTTTAAATAATTATGTAAATTTTCTATTTCTACACTACCACTAGGTCCTCTCTCTCCATCTACTGTCCAGGTTGGATTACCTTTAATCTCTACAATAAACTTTGAAGATTTATAGTGTTCAGTAACTTTTTTTCTTCTTAACTTTAAAAGACCTAATAGAAATAATCTAATTATATTTATAACACCTTTATATATTCCCTTTTTCACAATAATAATATCAAATTTCCCATCATTTAGGTGTCCTCCTTTATTAAAAGGAATACCAGCAACACTAATTGAATTAAGAACAAGGAAAAGAGGTGTATCGATTTCAATTGTTTTATCTTCTAAAACTAATCTTATATTTTCTAATTTTGGATTAACTAAATCTTTCATTCCGTCAAATGCATAAGCTAATTTCCCAAAAATTCTTTTCACATCATGTTTTGCTCTATAGCTTGCTCCAGTAAATGTACCAATTCCTGCAACATACATGAAATATGTATCATTAATTCTTCCTACATCGTGAGAAATAACATTCCCATCAATGATTATTTTAAGTGCTTTTTTAATATTTCTAGGTATTTTTAGATTTTTTGCTATATCATTTACTGTTCCTGAAGGAATATATCCTAAAATTGGGCGAATTTCTTGCGTAGCAACTCCACATGTAACGTCATTAAATGTCCCATCACCTCCAGAAAAGATGATTGCATCATAAATACCACATGCTTTTTTGCTTGTTTCAATAATATCTTCTGCTGATTTAGTTTCGTGAAGTACTACTTCATCAAACTTAGTTAAGAGAGTTTTTTTAATATAATCAATTTTAGATAATATCTTTCCCTTACCACTTTTAGGATTATAAAGAAAAATGCATTTCATAAACTGCCTCCGTATAACTATTATATTAAAATCTAAAAAAATAATCAAGATTATTCTTTTTTAAAAAACTTACTCCAATTCTACCTAAAAACAAGTCTATATTAGCCTCATTTAGTTTTTAACTACTACTTCGAGTATTTATTCAAACCACCACCTAAACTAAAGTAAGCCGAAATTTGCACTCGCACAAGAAAAAGCCCCTCAAGGGGCTTATTTTGCAGATGATGCAATCTTTTCATTGATAAATTGATTCTTATATAGATTATAATACTCTCCTCTTAAATCTAAAAGTTCTCTATGAGTACCACTTTCTAATATTTTACCATTATCAATAACTAAAATTAAATCAGAATTTATGATTGTTGAAAGGCGATGAGCTACTATAAAACTAGTTCTTCCCTTCAAGATTGTTTTCACAACATCTTGAATTACTTCTTCTGTCTTTGTATCTATCGAGCTTGTAGCCTCATCTAATACCAAAATTCTTGGATTTGCAACTAAAGCTCTAGCGAAAGATATCAATTGGCGTTCACCAACACTTAATTTTGAACCACCTTCACCAACTAATGTATTATATCCGTCAGCCAAATCCTTCACAAATTGATCTACATATGCAAGTTTTGCAGCTTCCTTAACTTCTTCATCTGTTGCATCAAGTCTTCCATAACGAATATTTTCCATTATGCTTCCGTTAAATAAATGTGGACTTTGTAATACATAGCCTAAATTCTCATGTAACCATGTTATAGATCTATCTTTATAATCTCTTCCATCGATTAAGATTTGCCCTTCAACTGGCTCATAAAATCTACATATTAAGTTAACAATAGTACTTTTTCCACTACCAGTTGAACCAACTAAGGCAACTGATGTTCCACTTTTTATTTTCAAATTGAAATTTTCAAGTATGGTTTCTTTATCATTATATCTAAATGTAACATTTCTAAATTCTATATCACCTATTAATTCTTCAAAGTTTTCTCTAATAGGCTCTAAAATTGTTCCATATTTTTCAACAACATCTTCTCTATCAAAGATTTCTGGTTTTGTTTCAATTAAAGCCATTATTCTTTCTGCAGATGCTTGAGCTTGTTGTAGTTCCGCTAAGATTCTTGCAACTTGCATAACCGGTTCAAAGAAACTGGTTGTATAAGAAACAAATAAATATAATAATGGTACAGTGAATGCATATTTTGCATTTATTACAAAATCTCCACCTATACCTAAAATCATCATTACACCAAAGTATGATATTACTAAAATTACTGGAAAGAATATTGCTGATCTAACAACTGCTTTTATCGAACTGCTTCTCATTTCATGAGCTAATTTATTAAAATCAATTTCCTTTTTAGTTTCTAATGTTAGGGTCTTAGTAGTTTTATTTCCTAAAATTCCTTCATTATAACTAGCAGTAATCTTAGAATTGGTTTTTCGAACATCACGATATGCAAATAATATCTTTCTTCTAAAATAAATACTAACCACTAATAATATTGGAAGTAAACCAACTATTATTAAACCAAGTCTCCAGTTTATGAAAAACATTACAGAGATAATTCCAATCATTGATAAAATACCCCATAATAGGTCAACTAAACCCCAAGATATAATAGTTGCTAGTTTTCTAGAATCACTAGTAAGTCTTGCCATAATCCAGCCAGCTGGTGTTTTATCATAATATGAAAATGGTAGCACTTGTAAGTTTTTAAATGCTTCATCACGAAGTTCATATCCAACTTCTACTTCCACAACCCCAGCCATCTTAATAAAACCCCAAACTGTAATTAAGAAACCAACAGCTACCAAAATATATGCACCAATAAATAAATACTTAGTACTAAAATCCGGGTTATCATTAAAGAAATGATCTAGAGCATATTTATTTAATAAGGGATAAATAATATCTAAAACAGTTAAGAAAAATACAAAAACCATCATTAAGATAACATGTTTTCTACTTTTGAATACTAACTTAATAATTTTTTTCCAAACACCTAAACTAATTTTCTCATTATTATAATCATGTTCTTCAAAATTATTCATTATTTACCTCCCCCTCTACAAAACTTAAGAACTCATCTTCTAACGCACCTTGAATGCTCCAAAGTTGTTTATATAAGCCTTCCTTCCAAGCTAGCTCTTCATGAGTTCCAATTGCAGCAACTTTTCCATCTTCTAAAACAATTATTTTATCCGCTTCTTTTGCAGTAGTAATTCTATGGGTAATTATAATTGAAGTTAAATTCTTACTCTTATCATGTAATGCTCTTCTAATAGCAAGGTCTGTAATTGTATCAACTGCAGATAATGAATCATCAAAGATAATAACTGGTTTATTTAGTAATAACATTCTCGCAATTGCAACTCTTTGCTTTTGACCACCGCTTAATGTTACACCTTTTTCACCAACTAAAGTTTCATATCCTTTATCAAATTGCATTACATCATCATGGATAGCAGCAATTTTTGCAGCTTCATACACCTTTTCTTCTTCCACATCATCTATACCAATTTTAATATTTTCATAAATTGTAGCTGCATAAAGAAATGGGTCTTGCAAGATAATTCCTATATTTTCTCTAATCCACTGCTTTTTAATGTCTTTTATATTAACACCATCAACAATTATTTCACCACTATCGTTTTCTAACATTCTCACAAGTAAGTTAACCACTGTACTCTTACCACTGCCTGTTTTACCAACAATAGCTATAGTTTCACCTTGCTTTATTTCAAACGACACATCTTTTAAAACATGTTGATTACTATCACTAAATGTAAATGATACATTTTTAAATTCGATATTACCTTTTATTTCATTTTTTAAATGACCATCATTTTTATAGTCATCATCTAAATCTAAGATTTCAGAAATTCTACCACTTGCAACAGTAGCTTTACCAAAATCACCAATAATTCTTCCAAGTCCTCTTACAGGCCAAACAAGCATCCCAATATACATTAGTGCTGCAATAATATCACCTGTAGATATTCCGCCTTTTTCAAACAATGTAATTGCAAATGCAATTGTAATAACATATTGCATAACAGTAACAAAATCACTACTACCCCAGTATAGAGCAACAACATTGTTTAACTTTTGATTTTCTTTTTTATACTTTTCGCTTTGTGTTTCAAATTTATCAATTTCGTATTTTTCATTTGCGAAAGCCTTAACAACTCTTACACCATTAATACTTTCTTGTAATACTGTTGTCATGCTAGCTTCTACTTCTTCTATCTCACTAAATTTTTTCTTTGTATATCTAAAATAGAATATTGAAGCAGTCAAAGTAAAAGGAACAACGATAATTGACACAAGCATTAAATTAGCATTTATCAAATAAAGTTGAATAGCACCACTTACAACAGAACCAATAATATACATAAGTTCTGGTAACTGGGCACTAAGGAATGATTTAACTGTATCTACATCTGATGTACATCTTTGAATTAAATCACCTGTATCAACATTATTATGATAAGTGTATGACAAGTTTTGTATATGAGAATATAAATTAGTTCTCATATCATAAGCAATATTTTCTGCTAGTTTACCTCTAATATATCCGTTTAGGAACATTAAAACTCCTCTTAGAGTTTGATATATAACTAAACTAAGTCCAACAATAAAGATAGCTGTTAGTGGTTTTTCAAATTTACTAAAAAATTCAATTAAAAAAGAAGGGAGTGTATTCTTACTACTTCCTTCAAGTGAACCTTTAAGTATAACGTCAACCACATATCTTAGAAATTGCGGAACGAATGAATATAAAAAAGGATTAACAACAGAAAAAACAAGGATAATAACCACTAAATGGACATATGGACCAGCCCATTTAAAAAGGTTCCTTACACCGTTTTTCTTCATAAAATTTTTCTTCTCCTAATTAATTTTCGTAACAATCTTCAAAATATTGAGTTAATAAATCTCGCCAATTTTCATTAAAATCTTCTAGATCTTTCAAACCACTTATATTTTCTGCAATACTTGCTCCTTCTCCCTCACCTTCAAAGTAAAACAAAGAGGGGAACTCAGTATAGTGACTAGTAGCCACCTTCAAATTTGTAAGTTGTTCTTCTGTTAATTTAGAATAATTTAAATAATAAATTTTTGAGACATTATATTTCTTTGCTAATCGATCTGCTTCATATGCAACTACTTTTCCTGCAACGTTGGAATCACCATTGCGATATGTACCAAAGCCGACGAACAATTGAAATGTTTCACCTGAATTTATTTTTTTGTTAACATCTTCATAACTAATTGTTTCATATACATGATCTTTATCAAGGTTATCAAATTCTCTTCTAATAGCTGCTTTATCTCCACCCCATGGTATATTTAGAAGTATAACAACTAATATAGCTAGAGCTGCAACCGATACTAATATATATGTAAATTTCTTCTCAGTCATCTTTATAACCTCCTTTTAATCAATTTTGTCAACCTTTAGAATTATAACATAATTTATTTACAATGTAAACAAAATATGAAAAAATGGCGCCCCCAATAGGACTCGAACCTATGACCCCATGATTAACAGTCATGTGCTCTAACCAACTGAGCTACGGAGGCACCTTTATATTATACCTTTATCATAGCATAATTATTCTTATTCTACAAGAAAAAAAGAATCTTTTTCACCGAAAAAGATTCTTTCATTATTTTTTTTATTCTACTGGATCAACAGGAGCTTCTTCAAACATTTTGAATTGAACAATTTCAATAATTGTATCAGGAGCTAATGCTCCACCTTCATATCCTTCTGGTTTTGGAGAAACAAAATATGTTCCACTCTTTGTATCCCAAGTATGAGGACACCATAACATTTCACCAGGATTTAAAGTGATTTCAGTTCCTGTATCAGTTGTATTTGTTCCTGTGTCAGGTTCGTGAGCCATTACAGTGTATGTTCCATCTTCATTTGGAACAAATTTAATTTTTGCATAACCTGCAAATGCAGCATTATTTCTTCCATAAGTATCGCTTAGATTAAACTTGATAGCAACATCTCCAGTGTTTTCATATAAAACACCATACCCTCTTTGGTTTATAGATACTTCACCACCAGTTACTAAACCATTGTTGAAGAATTGAGTTTCTGAACCTAGTCCAAGAGGTCTTAATTCCTCTCTTGTAAGTTTTTGACCTTCATCTTCACCTTCAAGTGCGATATATGCTTTTTCACCTAAGAAGAATTGCTTGTTACCAACGAAAATTGTATATCCAGCAAATCCTGCTCTAGCTACTTGAGTAGCATATGTTCCACCAGATGCTGCTGTAAATGTATCGTTTGAGTTATAGTAGAATTGAGTCTTAGTTGGATCAATAATACTAAAGTTTAATTCAACTTCATATTCAACTTCTTTGTATGTAGCAATTACAACTAACTTTTCGCTTTCATTAGGGAATCTTAATAATTCTCCAGTTGCAACGTCATATAATGTATCATCTTCGCCTTCTTTTAATGACCATACTAATCCTTCTAAAGTAGGTAATTCATAATCATTCATAATGTTTGCAGGAATCTTTGATTTTAAAATTTCAATTGCAATTTCATCTGGATCTTGAGGTGTTAAGTTTTTGAATGGTAATACATTGATAACTGTATCAGGAGCTAATACACCATCATAATTTTGATGCAATTTAGTTCCATATCCAGAACTTGGACCACTTGCAACATAATCAACTTCCCATGAGTGAGGTGTCCATAACATATCACCAGGTTCTAAAGTAACCATAACAGTTCCTACAGTTCCTACAGCATTACCATCAGATGATGATTCTGAAAGACCAGGTTGAACAGTATAAGTACCATCAGCATTTAATTTGAAAATAACTTTTGCAAATCCTAATCCAGGAACATTTAGACGTCCGTATGAATCTGATGCATTAAATGTAATTGTAACATCGCCACTATTGTGATATAAAGCACCAGCTCCACTATAAGCAACAGCAACACCGTTCTTTAATCCAACATTATTGTAATCTGTTTGTGCAGATAAACCAATTGGACGTAATGTTTCACGATCAATTACTTCGTTTTCTTCAGTTCCTTCAAGTGTAATATAAGCATCTTTTGATACAAAGTAAACTTTCTCACCAACAGAAATTAAAGCACCACCAAATCCTGCTTTTTCAAGTTGAGCATGGTATGAGCCATGTCCATCCCAAGCATTTCCAGTTGCTGGTTTAACTCCACCATTATAGAATATTGGCATTTGTCCTTCGCTTAATAAGCCAAAGTTAACTTCAACTTCTACAACAGCATCACCTTTAGTTGCAACTAAAGTAGCTTTTACTTCTTCAAAAGCATTCTTTAATACTTCTCCAGTTTCAATATTGTAGTAAGAAGTATCTGAACCTTCTTTATAAGCCCATGTAATAGTACCATCATTTGTTTCTAGAACATAATCATTAACGATTTGTTTAGGCATAGATTTAAGAACTAAATAAATAGCACCTAAATCAGGATCTTTAGCGATTAATAATTCTTCTTCTTTTTGTACTAAACGATCAAGTTGAGTAATTAACTCTTTAATATTTTGAGCAAGTGCTTCATAAGCTACTCTTGCAGCAACGATTGCATCTTCATCATCAACTGTAACTTCTTCTGGAAGAGCAATGATTAAATCTTCTACAGGTTTTGCTAACTCAAGATTTGCAATTCTTGTTTCTTTAGCTTGTAAATGAGCTAAATTAACTACAAATACTTTTTGATCTTCAGTAAGAGCTTCATAAGCAGCTCTTGCAGCTTCTACAGCTGTTTTATCAGAAAGAATAACTAATGCAGGTAATGCAGAGATTAATGTATCTACTGCTTGCGCAGCAGCTTGATCTTCAGCACGTTTTGCATCTTCTTTTGCATCTTCTAATTCAGCTTCAGCATTTTCTAATTTGCTTAGATTAGTAACTAATTCTTGTTGATCTTCAGTTAAAGCATCGAATGCTTCTCTTGCTTCCATGATTGCTTCTTCATCTTCTAGTTCAACAGCACCAGTTCCTGGTAATGCAGCGATTAAATCTTCTACAGCTTTTGCAGCAACTCTATTTGCTTCTGCAGTTTCAAGTTCAGCAATTTTTTCCTCAGCTTCTGTAAGTTTAGATAAATTTGTAACTAATTCTTTTTGATCAGCAGTTAACTTATCAAACTCAGTTCTTGCTTGTGTTACTAAAGCTTTATGTGCTAATACTAGATTTGCAGGTAAACCTTTAATTCTAGTAACAACAGCATCAGCAGCTTTCAAATTATCAAACTTAGCTTCTTTAGCTTCTAAATCAGCTAATTTAGTAACTAGTTCTTTTTGCTCAGCAGTTAAAGCATCATATGCTTCTCTTGCTTCAACAAGTTCTAGATCATCTTCTAGCGTAATGTCTGCTGGAAGTTCTTCTATTAATGCATCAACTTTAGCAGCGATATCAGCATCTGACTCACCACATGCAACTAAGCCAAAGCTTAATAGAGCAACCAACACAAACGCAAATATTTTAAATAAATTATTTGTTTTGGACATTTGTATTCTCCTTTCCAATCTAACAAAATACGTAATATTATACCATAAACTATGCATAATTTGCAAGCGTTAACAAGTATATTTTAAACTAAAAAATATGGAAAAAAGAGTCTTTTAAATGACGGTTCAATTAAAAGACTCTGATATTAAAAGTTTATTCAGTTTCAAATACAGCTTTAAAATAAATAATATCTAAAATTGTATCTGCCGTTAAAACTTCAAGAGGATGTAATTTAGATCCACCTGTATCCCATGTATGAGGACATAATAACATTTCACCTGGTTTTAAAGTTAATATTATACCATTAGTAGCTTCATTAGTACCAGTATCTCCTACTTGAGGATTTACTTTATAAGTCCCATCTTCTTGAGGACTAAATACTACTTTTGAATAACCAGCCCAAGCAGAATTGTTTCTTCCATAAGTTAAACTAACATCGAATTGAAGATCAAATTCACTTGTGTTGTGGTAAAGAGTTGCATATCCCGCATAATCTGTAGGAGTACCATTTACCAATGAAAGATTGTAGAATTCGTCTCCTCCTGCACCACTTCCATGAGGACGAAGTTCAGCAGATGTAAGTACTTGGTTATCAGCTTCTCCAGTTAACGGGATATAAGCTTTTTGACCAACGAAGTATTGTTTTCCACCAACTAGAATACTAACTCCACCAAAACCAGCATTAGTAAGTTGGTTTTCAAAAGTACCACCAGCAGTAGCTGTATTATAGAAGTATTGTTCAAATCCTTCTACAATGATACTAAATCTTAATTCTACTTCTAAAGTTGCGCTATTAAGAGTAGCAACTACAACGATTACTTCTTCTTCAATAGGTAATCTTAATAAAGTACCAGTTTCAACATCAAATAATGTATCATCTTCACCTTCTTTAAGTTCCCATGTAACACCATCTAAAGTTGGTAATTCATAATCATTCATTATTTGACTAGGAATTTCATTTACCAATTCAGCTAATTTAAGTTCATCAGATAACTCAGTGAAGTAAGGTTCATACTCAGTTCTTAAGAAATATTCTTCTAAAACTTCACCTTCATATAAGAAGTAGTTATCCTTTCCATTGATTCTAAATCCAGTATCTGAATCTGCAAAGTGATCTGCGATATGGTAATAATCACCATCAGGATAACTTGCATTTTCATGGAAAATATTGAAGTTAGCATTTATTTCTAATTGTTCAGGAGTAGCTCCACCAGAATTAAATCTAAATTGATGCCATCCAGGAACTTGATAAGGCATTTCATTACGTAAAACATTAACTACAGCTTTAAATTCAGCAGTAGGTTTAAATCCAACGATATAAATATATCCATATACACCATAACCTGAACCAGCATAATCTTTACGAGTACCAAGATAGTTATCAAATACTTCGATATCTGATAAACGGTGAGTTCCAATCCAAATTGGATATTGGAAGTTGTTTTCAAATCTATTATTATTTATCTTAATTGAACCACTAGCACCATAACCAGCACCTGCTCCAGCATTTCCTTCACCTTCAAGGCGGATTGTATCGTAGAATCCAACTAAGAAGTTATCTGTTATTTCAAGATCCTTAGCGTTATTAATACGAATTGCTCTGAATCCTCCACCAGGTCCAGCACCATCATATCCAGATGAATCTACAAACGAACTATTTCTAATAACAAAGTTTTCATTTAAATCAGTTGCAGTAGCTGCTTGAGCAAATATTACACCTTCACCAGCAGGGATACCAGGCGAGAAACTATTAAGGTTTTGAATTGTAACATTCTTAGTAGCTTTAACAAACTTAATTTGTGCAGCACCACTAATAGCAATACCATCGATTAAGATATCTTCTGCGCCATCAAAAGTCATAACACCAGAAAATACAGCTTCATCAACACGGTTTGATAAATCCTTACCAGCAGGTTTGCCAGCATTTGGTCCTAAAATTGTAACACCACTAGCAGTAACTTTAGTAGCTCCGCTATAAGTTCCCTTTTTAACAATCAAAGTACTATCGTCTTCTAATACAGCAAATGCTTCACTTGCTACTGTAAATGCATTAAGACCAACATAGAATTCTTTTTCATCAACTGTGATTTTTTCAAATCTTTCAGCTGTAATTGCTTCATCTAGTAAAACAAATTCAACATCATATTCAATTAAAGATACATCAATAACTTTAATATTAACTGTTTTAGTTACTGAAGTTTTTGCAGTTGCAGTAATTGTAATTACAGCTTCACCTGCACCAATAGCAGTAACTTTTCCGTTTTCGTCTACAGTTGCAACATCTTCATCACTTGATGTAAATGTAACTGATTGAATTGCAATCGAAGGTAATACATTAGCACTTAGTGTAATCTCTTCATCTACTTCAAGTGTTGCACTTTCTTTATCTACAACAACTTCTTCTGGATCTGGTTGTACAATTGTTAATTCAAATGTGTCGCTAACAGTTGAAGCTACAGTAGATGTTGCTGTAACTGTAACAGTACCAGGTTGTTTTGCAGTTAATTTTCCGTTTGCATCAATTGAAGCTAATGCATCATCAGATACAGACCAGCTGACTTCAGCTACAGCTATATCAGGTGATACAGATGCACTAAATTGAAGTGTAGCAAATACATTAACTTCTGTTACATTTTCTTCAGAAGTAATAGTAATGCTAGTTGGATCTGGAGCTAAAACATTAATATCAACAGTTTGTTTTTTTGTATTATCTTTTGTAGAAGTTGCAGAAATAGTAACTTCACCAATACTTAATAAATTTACAACACCTGTTGCAGAAACTGTAGCAACTTCTTCATCACTTGATGCCCAAGTAACACCTTGATCTGCACCAGCTGGTAATACAGTTGCTTTAAAAGTATAAGACTCTCCAACTTTACCTTCACTTACTGAATCAGATATCACAACAGTAGTTGGATTAATTACAGGTTTTGGTTTAACAGTTACAGAGATTGTTGCTTCAACATCTTCTCCTTTAACTTTAACTGTTACTGTAGTAGTACCAGCTTTTAAACCTTTCACTGAACCAGTTTGTGTAACCTCTAATATAGTTGGATCAGAAACAGACCATTCAAGTTCTAATTCCTCATCAGAAACTGTAAAGTCTAATTGTTTAGTTGCTTCGAATTCGATCTCAATTGATTCATCTGCAAATGAAATCTCAATCGGATCTCCACAAGAAACGAAAACAATTGCTAAAGTTAACATCAATAGTAAACTTAAGAATTTAGTAACTTTTTTCATTTTCTCCTAAAATTTAATCTGTTAAATCAGATTAAACTCATACCTCCTTAAATATTTTTTTAAAACGCTTACACGTTTTCTATTATAAGTATAACATAAAAGGTTTATATTTTAAAGGTTTTATTTGAGAAATATCATATAATAATTAATATATATATGTAAACTAACTATTTGTTAAATAGGAAATATTCATTTACATAATATTAAAAAATCCTGCATTAATATGTAGGATTTTTAAATTTTTTTATTAAATTTAAATTAGCTAATTCTCTTTCTTCTAACAAATATTATAGTAATTAATATTAAACCAAAGTAAATAGTATTACCAAAAATAAGTGAACTACACCCTCCTTTGCTCCCACAACCTCTATATTTAGAGTTTGTAAAAACAACAAATTCTGTTCTATCTTTAATACTAAAGCTATATTCATAACCTTCTTTTTGATATTCTATGGTTGCTTCTTTTAGTCTTTCATCAGTAATAACTTTTACTTCAGTTTCTGAATCTACCTGCCATAACTTACCTGGATTACTAATAAAATCAAGTATCATTTCACTCTCTTTATATCTATTTGCATACTTGCTAAATACTGGAATTTCATATGTTATTTCTAATGTAGTTTTAGAATTTGCAGCAAATTTAGCATCGAATTCTATCCCAAAAAGATGATATGTATTTTCCAAATAATATTGGATATCAAAATATAAACCAATCCAGTTCATAGTATATTCATCTGTCAAACGATTATCAGTAATGTTATATATACACTTTTCATAGGCATCTTTATATGGGTAATCATATTTTTCCAAATAAAATCTTTTAATATAATCACTTAATTTTATAGGTTCTTTAGTAATAGTTGCAGGTTCAATTAATTCACCATTACTAGAAAATACATTACCTTGATCTTCCCACTCTGTTGTTATGCAATCAGTTTCTATATCTTTTGATACAAAAAAGTAAGCAATTTCTTCACTATCATAAATTTTACTTCCAGATACAACTCTACTGTTAGATTTGGTAAGACTTACTGTGTGACCATCAATAAATATTGCATCACTAGGTACATCGTAAAATACTATATCTGTTCCAGCTTTATACTTATCTGACTTAGTCTTTGGATTAGTAAGAGTATATAAAAAACCATCTATGTCATTTTCAAATTCATAATTTTTAGCAGGAGAATTTAAATATTCATCCCTATTAAAATCTTCAAAGTAATTAGTAATTGTATCGCCAAGATATTCAACATTAAAGAATCCAAAATCTAGATTAGTATCAATTTGATTATTATTTACTTTAACCGAAATTTCATTTTGTATATATGGAAATCTTGATAAAAAAGGTAAAACAAACTTTACATTCTGCACATCATCTGGATTATTTATTTCATAATGAAGTTTGACTTGAGCAGATCTTTCTATATTTTTTTGCACAACTAAATCTGAATTTAAAAAGTCAACTTCGTATTTAAAACTAATCACTTCTAAACTATTATCTACTAATGGAATAATACCTGAAAAAGATGTTCTACTAGCTGCAGGAGTTGGAAGAGGCGATGTTGCCTGAATTATAGCTGCACTAGTAATTATTAAAAAAAATGATAATGTTAAAAAGAGAAAAATTTTTTTCATATTTACCTACCCTTTCATATATATAACAATTTATGTTTAATAGTTTTTAATAATAAATATATATAACATAATTCCTATTATACTTGAAAAACAAAATATAGTAAACATAAAAAAAGAAGCCATATTCGCTTCATTTTTAGTCATATATTCTTTATAAGTTTAATTGTCTTTTGGTGACCCGTACGGGATTCGAACCCGTGAATGCATGCGTGAAAGGCATGTGAGTTAACCGTTTCTCCAACGGGCCAAGATAATGGCGCCCCCAATAGGACTCGAACCTATGACCCCATGATTAACAGTCATGTGCTCTAACCGACTGAGCTACGGAGGCAGTCATGAATTTTTAAAATACTAGAAAGAGAGCTTGGCAACGTCCTACTTTTGCAGGGTATGCACCCAACTATCATCGGCGCTAAAATGCTTAACTTCTGTGTTCGAGATGGGAACAGGTGTATCCATTTCGCTAT